>JASLGO010000099.1 GCA_030150135.1 Aquirhabdus sp. | reverse complement strand
TTCAATTCGAATCTCATTGGGCACATCCAAGAACCCTTGAATCAATTCCGCATCACCACCCGTTAATACTAATTTTCGCGATGGTTCGTGACGCACTAATTTTTCAACAGCACCCACCAGACCCAATAAAATCCCATGATGTACGGCATCTTGGGTATTTCGTCCTGCTGATAAATCACTGAATGCACCATCTGGAACTTGTACACGCCGTGTACCTTGTGCAAGTGCCTCACGTTGCAAATAAAAACTTGGTAAAATATAGCCACCTAAATGATTTTGATCATCCAGTAAATCAAGCGTTAAAGCCGTTCCACAACCGACGATGCAAAAATTTTTATGTTGTCCCGATAACGCTAACACTTGTAGCCAGCGATCTATGCCTAATTTTTCGATATGGTCATAGCCTGTCACTAAACCATGAGATGTCGCTAAAACTTGAGCGAACTCAATAGGTGTATTGAGTGGCGCAAGTGATCGTTTAATCCGTTGGTTCGCCTGACTGTCTAGCACCGAGGAAATGCCGATAAATGATGCTTGAAATGCGCTAAAACGATCAACCAGACCCAGTAACAAATCGGCTGGCGATTGCAAATGTAGCTCAGCGCCAGACGTAATGAGCGTCTCACCTTCAGTCAGCCAATACTTGAGTCGCGTATTGCCGAGATCAATCCAAAGTTTGCGTGGTGTAAGCATCGTCTATCACATCTCTCTATTTATAAACTTTGTCCTATCATTAATAGTTATCTACAACTTCTATCATTTGCTAGCAATTTTATCGAAATCTAAATGAAGACTTTCTATTGACTGCCACTCATCGCCAATTTTACGTTCAACATTAAGCTTATGCATCCGTACATAATAATTTAGAATATCAACCAAAGCTTCAAAATCATCAATATCCTCTGATAGCACTATTTTCTTGCCCATAGTAAATTTAAAGAAGAAAACTTTAGGAAAAAAAATGTGAATTCCACGAAGAACTTTGTTATTAGAAATGATAGAAAACTCTCGAATAACAGTAACATTGCTCCATACAATTGATTGCCAAACCTTGCTAAATAGAAACCGTGAGACACCGTTACTATCAACTAATGCGTCTGACTTTTGTAGACAAATAGACACCCCTATAAGCACGTACCACCACGAAATCACAAAAAAGATCAAAAATGCTTCCAGTGTGAATTGATGACGGACAATTGTAATGACAACCAAAAAACTGATCAAAAATATAATTGGCAAGAAAACAATAGCTGCTGAGATGCGTTGTTGAAACTTGAACCGTCTTGACGGTAAATTAATAGAATTTATCATTATTTTACTCAAAAAATTAATTTAGTATTAAAGAATACTGAATCACAGCTCTACACCATGGGTTGCCACAAACGTAATAAACTCATCTTCGGTCAATGTTTGAATTCCTAGCTCTTGTGCTTTGGCAAGTTTACTGCCTGCTTTCTCACCTGCAACAAGTGCTTTAGTTTTAGCGGAAATACTGCCACTGACACGAGCACCCAGCTCCTGCAATATCAAGGTCGCTTGCTCACGGGTAAAACGTGATAGCGTACCAGTCAGCACCCAACTCTCGCCTGTGAGCGGTTGACGTGTTCGTTTCACGGGCGCATCCCAATGTATTCCCGCAGCGATCAATCGTTCAATCACATCTTTGTTGTGCGGATCACGTAAAAAGCTATAAATCCACTGCGCAGAAATCTCACCCACATCCGCAGTCATTTTCAGACTTTCTAAATCCGCAGCAAACAGTGCATCCAAAGTCTGAAACTGTTCAGCCAGATTACGTGATGTATTTTCTCCAACTCCACGAATCCCTAATGCAAAAATAAATCGGGCAAATGTCGTTTTCTTACTGGCTTCAATGGCATCCAAGAGATTTTGGACGGATTTTTCGCCCATCTTTTCGATGGTCAACAACTCCTCACGACGATTATGTAATTGGTACAAATAAGACACATCCTGAACCAAACCTTGATTCAGTAATGCTTCTGCCCAACGCTCACCAACGCCTTCAATATCCAATGCTTTACGCGACACAAAATGTCTGATCGCCTCAATCCGTTGTGCAGGACAAAACAGTCCGCCAGTACATCGTGCTAAAGCCTCACCTTCAGGCATCACCACAGGAGAGTCACACACAGGACAAAACGTTGGCAAAATCACTTCTTGTGCAGTGACAGGGCGGAACTCAGGCCACACCCGCTCTACTTTTGGAATCACGTCTCCTGTCCGATAGACACTGACCGTATCACCGACACGGACATCTAAACGCTGAATTTCGCCAATATTATGTAGTGTCACGTTGCTTACGGTCACACCGCCCACAAACACAGGATTTAATCGTGCAACAGGCGTGAGCGTGCCTGTGCGCCCAACTTGCCAATCAATCTGTTCAACAGTTGTCAAAGCTGCTTTGGCTGGGAACTTATACGCTGTCGCCCAACGCGGCTCACGACTTAAGAAACCCAATTGCTGCTGTTGGCGTAAGGAATCCACCTTGATGACCATGCCATCAATTTCAACCAAGAGATCCTCACGTTCAGCCTGAATCTGATCATAAACCGCTTGTACAGCCTCGATGGAATCGACAACCTCTAATCTCTCTGAAATCGTAAAACCTAAAGATTTCAGCCAGTACAAAGACTCTGATTGAGTCGTCAAATCATGTGCGGGCTCACTTTGGGCAATGGAATATGCATAGAACGCCAAAGGTCTTGTTGCGGCAATTGCAGGATCGAGCTGACGCAAGCTACCTGCCGCGGCATTGCGAGGATTGACATACGTTTTTAAACCACGTGCTTCGGCATCACGATTGAGTTTGGCAAAACCACTCTTAGGAATCAGAACTTCACCGCGCACCTCCAGAACACGCGGCACAGGTTGACCAGATGGATCAACCAATAACAGCGGCAAGTTGCGAATCGTCAACGCATTATGGGTGACATCCTCACCCGTTTCTCCATCACCACGTGTCACCGCTTGGACAAGTTTTCCATCGTGATAAATCAATGACACCGCCAGACCATCGAGCTTCAGCTCTAACTCATATTGAAAAGGCTGCCCCACCAGCCGTTCTCGAATGCGCTGATCGAAAGTCTGTAAATCCTCTCCATTAAAAATATTACCCAGCGATAACATCGGTACTTGATGCGTCACGCTCGAAAACTGGCTCAGTGCATGCCCTCCAACTCGCGTGGTTGGCGAATCTGACTGGATCAAACTTGGATATTGTTCTTCTAAATGTTTCAGGCTAAAGAATAATTGATCATACTCACCATCATCAATCGTCGGTGCGTCCATGACATAGTATGCATGACTATGAACTCTTAATAATTCAATAAGCTGGCGCATTTTTGCCACAACATCGCTATTATTGGCAATGTTATCGGCAATGTTATTAACAGAAGCATTCACAGCTTCATGAGCAGGATGATCCTCATGATCAGCAACATCAACTAAGTCGCTAAATAAATCACCTGTCATATTCATTCCTTAAAACACCAAAATCGACACAAAATTAAGATTTTCACACCATACGCTGGCGGCATAACCACTGCGTCATTTTCTGTGATTAACGCCATCGATTCAAGCCAGATCAAAAACGGATGATATCGATAAACCAGAATTTAGGCATAAAAAAGGATAGCATAGCTATCCTTTCTGACGTTGCATGGAATTCGACAACGACAAATTATAATCCCACATTCTTCAGGCGATTTGCCTGATTGCGGAATAAGGTTACTGGGCTGGTTTCAAGTGGAGAAACCAGACCAAAGAACAAATTGACTTCATCCAAGTGATTTTGGAAATAATTATCACGAATCACTGTCCCCAAATGACTAGAGCATTGCCCAACTAAGCCATCACTTGCACCAGGAATCAATACACTCGTCAATCCCAAGAAATAATCAGCAGGATTTAATGGGTTGGTCAATATTCCAGTCCCACCCCATGAGTAATATCTGATGCCATTCACAGAGGAAGCGCCCTGACCACAATTCGTCGTTGGCATACCTTGCGGAAATTGAGCGTTATATGCCGCCATTCCTGATGAAGTGAGCTGATTCAAACCTGCAAGTGAACTTTGAGTGTATTGCTGACCCGATGACAGATCCAGCAATGAAAAGAACGCATTGACTCCACCAGAAATCACAGGCGTTAAAAGACCTCCTAATACAGGAGTTTGGGTCACACTCTTTACTGTATCCGCCACAGGAGACCCCAAATTAGGACCAGCAACACCCGTAACCGAGGCAATATTATTCGGCATCGTTGCCGCAACATAACGAGAATCCAGAACACCTTGGCTATGTCCAATCAGATTGACTTTTTGTGCGCCAGTGATCGCCAAAATTTGATTCACTTGGCTTCGTAATTGCTCACCGCGGACATAAGACGAATCAAAAGAAGCAACTTGAGTCGCAAAAACCGTTGCGCCATTAGAAGTCAAATCAGAATTAATTCCGTAAAAATATTGACCAATCGTCACCCCACCAATCGCTGTAAATCCGCCCATTCCATGAGCCATGACCAAAGGGTACTTGGTTTTTGCGTAGGTTGAAGTGACCGTTGCGCTACCGCCAACTTTACAGCCAGATGTGCTACAGAATTGATAAGTTGCTGTTGTTGCCGAAGCCAGTGATGACGCAAATAAGCTTCCAGCAAATACCAGTGTAGAGAGTTTCATCGTTATTTCCTTTTCATCGTTAGTATAATTTTCGCTCACACATCGTGTGATTCAGTCAACTTTGTGACGGGTCAATATTTGCACAAAATCAATGAAAACGAATAAATTTTAGACAAACGGACAAAAAGTGAACTGGTTATCGAAAAAATAATGAAGAAAAAAACGACAAAAACGAATGAATTTTGCACAAAAAAGCCATCAAGATTGCTCTTAATGGCTTTATTCATCACTCTAAAACATAAAATTAAAAGAACAACACACCCTAGCGTGATGGTCTGAAATCTAACACTTGATGGCGATAATGCCCTTTTAATTGTTCACTCAGCAGGTTCATCTCATCATCGAGTAAATGTGCATAGCATTCCTGACCTAAACGCTGTGCTGTACTCATCATCATGTCGAAACCTTGTAGAGGTTTAATCCCTGGTAAAGCCAAGAAAAATGACAAACCATCAAAATTTTCTTGCTCCATCGTATCCAGATCAAATCCTGCTGGACCTTCTTGTGTATATTTCAACACACTAAACATCATGGCGCCTTCGCCCGTTGCCTCTTCGAAGCGATGGAATAAATCCATTTCACCAAAACGAAGTCCATATTTACGCAATAACCGAAGAACTGTACGTCCCTCTAGTGGACGACCACTTTTAGGCAACAAATGAATTGCAATAATCTGCTCAGCCTGCACCAGAATACTGTCTTCTTCACTGCGTGTATGTTCTGCAAGATGATCATTGATCAACGCACTCTCGCCTTCCCATTCGGCAAGTTGCCTTGTCTCAATCACTTGTGCCAATGCTTCGGGATGCACAACAGTATGTGGTATTAACGAATCATAGACTTGGTTGAGATCAGAAATAATATCGCCGTGACGACCCATTTCCTCAATCGTAGTCGCCTGCGCTAAATCGTCTAGCATGGCATCCAGCGCGTTATGATCTTGCTCCTCGACCTGTGGCGTTGTTCGAGGCATTGTTAAATGCTCAGGTTCATCACTCACCAATACAGGGACATCGATATGAGATGCCGTGAATGCGGGAGAGTCCGAAGCTTCATCATCAACAGATCGCTCATCCAATGTCGGATGAATACGTGTTTGTTGTTGATTATGCTGCTGAATGGTTTGAGTAATAAAATCATTTGCAGAAATCACAGGCGCAATTTGAGCAGCTTCAGGTGCAGCTTGCACAACAGGTTCAGTGAGCGAAGAAGCGATTGGAGTCGATTCACTATCTTTTAAGGCGGCCTTACTCGCAGCAAACTTCGGCTGAAAAATCATAAATAAGCCGATCAAGATCAAAATGACAGCAACCAGTATTCCTAGTACAACTAGAATGTCCATTGCTTAAGCTCCTCCTGAAGCAACGAGCGTTTCAGCCTCGTCTAAGTTTACGGCGACTAGTTTAGAAATTCCTGCTTCTGGCATTGTTACGCCCATTAATTCACCTGCCATCATCATTGCTAACTTATTATGGGTAATGTATATGAATTGAACACTTGTAGACAGGTCTTTTACCAATCGACAAAATCTTGCTACGTTTGCATCGTCTAGCGGCGCATCCACTTCATCCAGTAAACAAAATGGTGCTGGATTTAATTTAAAAATCGCAAAAACCAAGGATAAAGCAGTTAATGCTTTTTCGCCACCCGATAATAGCGCGATACTACTATTCCGTTTACCAGGTGGCTGTGCCATAAAGCGCACACCAGATTGCCAGCCATCTTCCAACATCAGTTTAGCTTCACCACCACCAAAGACTTTTGGAAAAAGCTGTTGGAGTTCACCATTCACCTGATCAAAGGTCGCCATAAATAAGCTACGCGTCTCACGATCAATAGTCTGCATCGCATCATCAAGTTGAACTAACGTTTGATTGAGATCATCCATCTGATGCTTAAGTTCATCAAAACGCGCAGTCACCTCAGCCAGCTCCGCAGGTGCAGCAAGATTCAACTCACCGAGACGTTGAATCGCATGATCTAACTGTACCAAATCCGCTTGTAAAACCGCTTCAGGTTTATCCGACAATTCGGCTTTTTGGTTCAGATCCGGAACGCTAGCCTCGATACTTGTAAATTGTTCTGCTAACTGAGCGAGATGGCTTTTTTCCGATTGCCACGCCAAACGGGTTTGTTCAAGCTCATCACGTAATGTCGATTCCGCTTGGGTTTGAATCTGACGATCATGCTCAAGCTGTTGTAGCGCAATCTGAGCTTCTTTCAAATCGGTTTGGCGCGTTTGCCACAGCTGATCAGCGGCTTGAGCGGCATGCTCACTTTCGATCAACGCATCAGATAGTTTGGGTAACTCAACCTGAACTTGCTGTAATTCTGCATGCAAACTGGCTTGCTCATCAACCAAACGACTTTGTTGGAAGATTGAACGATCCAAAGCTGTATTCAGAGATTCAATTCGAATCTGGCGCGTTTGAATTTCTAATTCATTCGCTTGTTGCTGCATCCTCAACTGCTGAATCTGCATCGTCGTTTGACTGAGGTTCTGTTGTGCGCTACTGGCCTCTTGCTCACGACTTGGAACTTGTGCAAGCAGTGGGTTCAAGCGAATGTCTAATGCTGCTTGCTCATACTGCACATCGTTTAGTCGCTCCATATCTTCTTGCTGACTGGAGATGAGTAATGCCAACTGCCCGCGTTGATTCTCAATCTGCCCTTGCTGTGACTGCAACTTGCTTTCTAATCGTGCACGAGATAATGCCAATGTTTGTTGCTGCTGCTTCGCGGCATTTATTTTTGTCGTGCATTCTTGTTGCTGTCGATGATAATCCGTGTATTGCTGTTCAATCTCTTTTAGTTGCTCAACCGCACCAGCCAGCGTTTGCTCACTGTCCAAGATTTCTGCATTCAACGATTCTAAGCGTAAGCGTCTTGCTAGCACTCCATTTTGATGGGCTGACTCTAATGACACTCCTTCTGTACGCGCCAAATCAATCGCCCAGTCTGCACCAATCCAGTGTCCATCTAATGAAATGATTGATTGATAAGACGTTAATTGACCTTGTAATTGATACGCCTCATGACGCGCATCAACCACGCTCCAATGCCGCCAAATCGACAATTGTGGCTCAACAAACCATGCAGAAAATGCCGAAGCTCCTTCCAACACGTCAAATTCAACAGGAACATTCTGATCCGATAACGTTCGATGAATATTACGACCCACGGGCTCCGTCGCATCCACATGAGCTTTTAGCCATTGTCCCAGTACTGTTTCAATGAGCCCTAGATGCGGACGACCCTGATCAGAAATATGCAATTGATCGATTAATCGATTGCCATCTGGTTCAGATACCTTTTGGGATTGATTGTGCCCATTTTTCTTGGCATCGGGCTGCTCTTGTAGAGCGAGAAGTGCGCGCTGCTCACCACGTAGACCTTCATGTTTCTGACTTAATTCACGTTGCTGATTACGGCAAACAACGCGAATCTGCTCACTCTGCTGAACACGCTCTTGAATCGCCTGCTGCTCAGCTTGTAGCTTAATCAGAGTCTGCGTCACTTCTTCAAACTGTTGATCAATATCAGATAACTCATCCGTCAAAGCGGTCGGATCAAGCTGAGTGACAGCCTGTTCTAATTGCGCAATTTGCGCAGCCTGACGACTTTGCTGACGAGTAATGTTGTCTTGTTCTCGAACTAACTCAGCCCGCTTTTGCTGACTCGATTGAATACGTTCACGAATACTTTGTAGCTCTTGATGGGTCCGCCGTGCCTGCTCCTGCATATCTGGCAGTTGGATTTCGAGCGCAGACATGGATTGCAGTAACGATTGGCGACGCGGCTGACTTTGGTCATGCGTCACAATCAAATCCGCAAGCACAGCCTTGTCATGATTAATCTGATTGGTTAATGATTCATGCTGCGCAGCCAAACCCGCGGAACGCTCATGAAGCCGCGAAGCTGTTTGTTGATGCTGTGACAAATGAGCCGATGCACTTTGACGTAACCGCTCTGCTTCCTGCCACGCGAGCTGTAAAGGCTGTGATTCAGCGAGCAATTGTGACAGACGTGAAGATTGTTGTTGCACCGCAGAATCCAGATCATTCAGCGTGCTACGCAGCGTTCGGTATTGATCACCCAGTTGAGTCAGCGTTGTTGTATGTCCCGCTTGTCTGGTCGCCGTCGCAAAATATTGCACAGTCCATAATGACACTTGTGCTAAACGACGTTCCTCGACTAATTTCTTATGCTTTAAAGCTGCTTGGCTTTGGCGCTCAAGCGAACGTTGACGACGTCCCAACTCATCCGCGAGATCTTGTAACCGCGACAAATTCAATCGGGTATCATCGAGATGTTGCTGCGTTTCTTTGCGGCGTGCTTGATAGCGCGATACACCAGCCGCCTCTTCGATGAATACACGTAAATCTTCTGGCTTGGCTTCCACCAGACGATTGATCATGCCCTGCTCAATCACCGCATAAGAACGCGGCCCCAAACCAGTGCCCAAGAAAATATCGGTAATATCTCGACGTCTACAACGAGTACCATTTAAATAATAATCTGATCGCCCATCGCGACTGACTTGTCGACGAATTGATAGTTCGCTATATGCGTTATATGCGCCACCGAGCTTGCCAAATGTATTTTCAAAATGCAGTTCAACACTGGCTTGTCCAATCGGTTTTTTATTGACTGTTCCCGCAAAAATGACATCGCTCATTGCCTCACCGCGCAGCTGACGCGCAGAAGACTCACCCATGACCCAGCGAATCGCATCGATTACATTCGATTTGCCACAACCGTTTGGCCCCACAACTGCGGTGAGGTCTTGCTTAAAAGTGAGTGTGGTCGGATGAACAAAGGATTTAAAACCTGCCAAACGCAGACTACGTAAACGCATAACCACCTCGTTTAGCATCATCTCGCTTCAACAGATTATTTGACTGCACAAGGCTTAGAAAATGGCTTTGAATCACAAAACCATTCATATTACTAGCCTCTCGCACCTCCAAAAACGCACTCAACGTTATTTTCCACGACGAGAGCGCTGTGCCCAAGCGAGTTCAATTTGCTTCATTCGCGCTAGGGAGTCCAGAACCAAATTCCGCAAATGACGACAGAAATCTTCCATAAAAATCGCAGATTGCTCGCCTTTACGAATCAGAATTGCATCAATGACTAATTTAAATAAATCAAACGCTTCTTGTAACTCACGCTTTGATGTATTCAGCGTCAAGAAATAACTTCTACGGAATGCTGGCAATAAGTTATCAAAAATATCTCTCAGGTACGCATTTCCAACGAGCGTATGAGTACTTTGCAAAAACGCAAAAACCGTATCGTAGAAATGTTCAATATCACCTGCTTTAACATGGGTTGCCAATTCGACAAGCAGTAAATTCATACGCTCGCCATCCATTTGCCGCCATGCTTCACTGGTTCGATGAACCATTGCACCCAGCATCAACGTTCCAGCTTCAAATAATGATTTGATTTGCTGCACAGACAGCTCAGAAACCATGGCTCCACGGCGTGGATAAATTTTTATCAGATAACTACGTTCTAGAATCAATAATGCTTCGCGGACTGAGCCACGACTGACATTCAGATCCTTCGCAATACGCAACTCTTGGATGCGCTCGCCTTCGACCAATTCGCCTGTAATAATTTGCTCGCCGATATGTCGTGCGATTTGTTCCGACAAACTTTCTGCCGCCAGAAAAGCCATACAACCACCCCTGAGAACCATGCGCTAGGCAAACAAAAAACGATATGCATTCGACCATGTTGCAAATCCGCGTTTCATCAAAATTCATGACATAAAAATGACACTGCCAATGAATATTCCAAACACGCACATATTCTAACTTTATAAATCAATTCATGGTCTTATACTGTTGTTTTGGTGTCACTCTGAGCCTTCGAATATCACGACTATTCAGTGATTACTCTTCGTTCAAAAATCAGATTAAGATAACGTACTATCGCAAACTTTGTGCTTTCTTCCATGTACAATTGTCGGACAATAAATGTGAGAATACCAGCTTTATTGATTATTTTCCGATGAAACACCTTATCCGAGCCAATTCCATAAAATTTGAATGCACTGAACGTAAACTCAGCGATAAAATAGCTTAAGATACTCATGACTCGAATTACAAAATCACTCGCACTTTCAAACACTTTTTCAATAATTCAACTCTACTTTAAGTAACAAAAACTTCTGACAGGACGTTTGCAATGACGACTAACTCAAACAGTAATATCGAACATCTCATGTTCGGCGACCGCTTACATACTCAATTGAACGAACTCTCTATTCCAGCATTCGACATGATCGACTGGCAAGAAAGCACAGCGTCTACCAATGACGATTGCAAATTATGGGCTGCTCGTGGCGCAACTCGCGCTTTATCTATCAGTAATCATCAAAGTGCAGGACGAGGTCAGTCCAATCGAACTTGGCAATCCCCTGCCGGTAATTTATATCTATCATTGCTTTCTAGCTTACCCGTCGCACTGGATGGTCGATTGGCGTTAGAGGTTGGATTAGCGCTCGTCAGTATGCCGATTTTGAAAGATCTTGGTTTATCGATGACAAGCCTATCGGTGAAATGGCCTAATGACCTGTATGCGGCTGGCGCAAAATGGGGCGGCATTTTAATCGAGCCAATCCAAAGCCATAACATGCAGCATGGTGCAATCATTGGCGTGGGAATCAATTTACAGCCGATGCAGGAACTGGTCGCTGATCGACGTGTTACAGATTTGACGACGTTATCAGGAAGGGACATCGATCGCGTTGCACTCGCGGCAGCGGTCGTTCAAGCATTACACCAAGCCTTGGATTCTTTTATCAATAATTGCCCTCAGCTTCCACAGCGATTCCTCAATTGGGATGAACTTGCAAACAAAGCGATTCAAATCGTTCAACCAAATCAACCGATACAACACGCACGCGCTTGTGGAATCGCCGAAGATGGAAGTTTGCAGATTTCTACCGTTCGAGGGATAGAGCGTTTATACAGTGGACAAGTGAGTGTGAAAGAGGAATAAATGCAGGATAAACACAGTCAACAACCCGTGTGATAAAAGCTCGTTCCATCACACGGTTCCCTTAAATCATTAAGCAACCATTGCAGGAACTAGCTGAGCAGCCTCACTATCTTCAGGCAACATGCCGATATATTTGGCATAAATCACCGCTTCTTTAGCATCGATAAACTCATTCGTTTTTGGGTGAATAAACCCTTGTTCCGTATCAAAAGGCGTTGGCGCTAAACCTTGTTTGTACAAACTATCGTAAATCGCACTATATTCGGCAGGCATCGGCAACGAATACACCTTGCCATCATGACGGATCGCAATTTTTTCAATACTTGGATATTTCACGATATCCAAGGTTGAGCCATCTTTGGTCAGTAAATGATGATGTGCAGACCAATTCGATAACGACCAAATGGATTGAATGTCTTTAATCTGGTGCGCATCTGATTTAGCAGACCGCCCCCAATACACGATATTTTCTTCTGGACTACGAATAATGTGCGTTGTGCCTTCTGGTCTTAAACGCCAATAATGATCATTAAACTGATCCAATGCTACGGTTGAGGTATTCACAGACTTGTCTTGGCTATACAATAATGAATTAACCGCAGTCATGCACTCTTCAAGCTCAAGAGAGATTTTCTTAATTTTTTCAACAAGCGCAGGCGTCGCCTTGACGTGGACATTGTTCAGAACCTTGTTGACCAAAATCTTTTTACAAGCAATCAACTCATGCTTCGCTTTATATGCATCCAAATCACTATTCGACATATTATTTTCCCTAAAATATACGCAAGATGAAGCGGGCTTTTTGAATCCTCTAACATCATTCAAGAACTAAACAACTTTGACTAGATTGAAACGATTTATGATGACTTTCAAGTAGAATTTGAATAATTTATTAGCAAAGATATTAGCAATTTTGTCATAAGGCACCTATTGTGTACCAAACCCGATTCACCTCAGTTCTTCATGAGAGAAAAATGGCAAACTAAGCCATGATGAATACGATTAACCCGCGATAAATGAGATAGCTTAAATGATCTATGTGTTTCTGATTAACAGTCTAGTCGTAGCCATTTCTGTGATCCTTCACTATGAGTTTCTCTATCGCTTGACCGTATATATTCCAAAAATGAAAATGAACCATCGATATCGAATCGTTTATGGAGTTTTTGGATCGCTCATCGCTCATGCGCTTGAAATATGGGTTTTTGCCATCTCATATTATCTGATGAACAATGCGGAAGGATGGGGAAATCTAAAAGGTGCTTTTAATGGAAGTTTAATGGATTGTGGATACTTCTCATTCACTGTGTTCACAACCTTAGGTACAGGGGATATTCAACCGACTGGGGACTTAAAATATTTAACGGGTATTGAGGCATTGACCGGCTTGGTCCTCATCACATGGACAGCCTCATTTTTATTTTATGAAATGCAAAGACATTGGAAATCACTCTAAAACCAAGATGGCTCTTGGCTAACCAGCTTCAGCCATCCACGCTTGTCGCTGTTCTAATGCATGAAATAACTCTCGGCGAATTTCCTCAGCGCTTAAAAAGTCCTCACCATGAAAGCGTACCATCGGAATGCCAGCACTGATCAAAGCCTTATCTTTCTTTAAATCTGCACGCGCACGAACATGGTCTTCATGTGACCAATCATCCAATTCTATTGCAACTAAAACACTCTGACCATCTTGATCAACCAATACATAATCTACACTCATACGATTAATACGGTTAAACCAGAACTTCTCATCCTCCTCATCCGTACATTCAATCAGACGTGACAAAGCCACCTGAGCAAAAATGAGATATTCAGGTACAGATTGTTTGAGCTGATGAAAAAATCGGACTTCGGCATTGGTCATAAAGACGCGCGGCATAAATGGCCACACGTCCAAATCATCGCCACGAACAGGTTTTACTTCTAGAGCCTGATGGCGACGAGTACTCGACAGCAGTAAGATAAAAAATAAAGTGAGTATTGCAATTAAGATGTAGGTGGTTGCCAATTCGATACCCATGCGCCTTTAACATTCAAGCTGCCATCTTGTTCAATTTTATGCTTGGTTGCTGATGCGGCAGCGGCATCTTTTTCTGGCCCCACTAAAACACGAACGCCCTTGTTTGTAGAGCTAGTGCGGACTTTATAGCCTTTTGCGCGGAGTTGCGCGACCATTGCATCAGCTTTTGCCTGCGACTCCGCCATCGCCACTTGGACCATGACCAATGTATGTGCAGCGACAGAAGGTGTTGCTGGCGCAGGCTTATCGTCGTCGTCATTCAGCAGTGCACGAGCACGCGCAGTATCTTTCGCTTTTTGAGTATCTTGTGTTACAGACTTATCTTTGCTTGCAGCATTCAATTTATCCAATTTGGCTTGAAGAATAGCGGCTTCTTTTTTGTTCTTTTCCACTTCGGCTTGCAATGCAGCTTTTTTGTCATTACTCGCAGCAGATGTATCACCACGCAGTTTCGCACGCTCAGCCTTTTCAGCTTGTAGAATTTTCAGCTTGGCAGCTTTTTCTTCATTCAGCTTCGCAGCAGCGGCATCCAGTTTAGCTTGCTTCTCTTGAGCGAGCTTTTCCTTTTTTTGTTTGGCTTCAAGTTCACGTTGCGCAACCTCAGCATCGTGCTTTGCTTGTTTCTCTTTTGCCAGTTTTTCCTGACGTTCCTTTGCCGCTTGGAGATGACGTTCGTTATCTGCTTGGATCTGAGCTTTTTGCGCTGCTTCGCGATCAGCTTTTGCCTTTGCAGTACGCTCAACAGCCTGAGCTAATGTGTCTTTCGCACTATCATTAATCGCTTCCAATTTCTGAACACGTAACTTGGACTGTTCCGCTTGATCTTGATCCGCTTGGCGGCGTTTCAATGCAGCGGCTTGAACAGGATCATCACCGGCTGCAATATTTGCATCAGGCATCGCTGGATCAGTCGAACTCAGCGCAGCGTCTTTTGCACGTCTGGCTTCCAATCGTGCAGCTTGTTCTGCGGCAACACGACGCGCTGAATTGGCTTCGGCTTGTTGCTGACGAGCTAGAAACTCTGCGGTTCGCGCTTCTTGTTCAGCAACGTTCTTTTCTCTCATTTCATGTTGGGCTGCGAGCAACTTTCGCTCTGTGTCCACATCAACAGCCAATGGCGTTAACTGTACAGATTGATCTGACGTTGCATTATCGCCAACACTTTGATTACTGATCGCACTATTATCTGTACCATCCGTAGGGCGATTAGGTGCTTTTAAGCGATGGGTTGGATCTAGATTCAACGTTTTATCGACAGGTGCAACTTGTGGGGTTGGCGCATTTTTTTGCCCATTTCCTTGAAATAGAAAGCTCGCAAGAAGTGCACTACCACCGAGTAGGATTATACCGCCCATCCAGCGTTGTTGATTTGCACTCATGTTTGCAGCCTCCTACTCTTACTTATTGTTGAATCAATCCAAACTTATATGATAAAAAATCTATTACACAAAAGAATACATTCTCTCGAATCAAGCCATTCTGCTCTAATGCAATACAGCTTCCATTTGAAGCTGCTGATAAATCGCTTCCAGCGTATAAAACGATCCCCATGCCAGCATGACATCATCGTCTTGAGCAACCTGACTTGCACCAACTAACGCGTCGCCAATTCTTTGATATACAGTCACTTTTCCAGCCAATGCTTCGCTTTTTAAAGCGGCTTGCAATTGCGCTAGCGACGCAGCACGCGGGACATCTAACGCGGCAACATGCCAATGAAAGACACTTTCACGAACCATATCGACAACAGAATCAATATCTTTATCGGCGAGCATAGAGAATATAGCATGAATCTGGTGCGTTACATGTTTTTTACGATAGTCAAAAAGCTGTTCTAATAAAAAATGTACGCCATGAGGGTTATGTGCAACATCTGCAATGAGCCGTTTACCGTGATAAACACGCTCCTCAAAACGTCCAGCCAGTTTTGAGTTTTGGATACCTTGAGTAATTTCAGATAGTTGAACTGAGATCGGGCCCGCTAATACGGCACTGACAGCACAGCAGATATTCGTTAATGCTAAATACGCCTTCGGCAACATCAACGTATAAGCATTCATCGAATAAAGCGTTTGCTGATTATTTTCTACATTTGTTACATGTATCAAATTGGAATTTGGAATTACATCGATGTTTTCTTGACTGACATCGGTATCAACACTCCGCCAGAAATAATCCCGACCTGATTGATAGACAGGGCAATTCAATGCCTCAGCGCGTTGTCTTACGCTATTCGGCATATCGACATCGCCAAAGATCAGCGGAATATGAGGACGTAGAATCCCAGCTTTCTCGAAACCAATCGCTTCACGGTTGTCACCCAACCACTCCACATGATCGATGCCAATATTGGTAATGACAGCAACCGTCGGATCAATCAGATTGACCACATCCAAGCGACCACCTAATCCAACTTCAAGCACCCAGACATCACATTGCTGTTGTTTAAAAATCACAAATGCCGCCAGTGTTGTTGCTTCAAAAAATGAAAGCGTTAAGTCACAAGCAACCCTTGCCGCTTCGACTTCGACAAATGCATTAATCAAAATTTGATGATCAACAGGCACGCCATCCAAGCGAATGCGTTCATTGAAATATTGAATATGAGGAGATTGGTATAGACCAACGCGTAAACCTGCCTCACGATAAATCGAGGCAACCACAGTCGTCGTTGATCCTTTACCATTGGTTCCTGCAACAGTAATCACAGGAACTTGTGGAGTTAAAATTGCTAAATGTTCAGCAACAGGGCGAACACGCTCAAGCCCCATATCAATCGCTGTGGCATGAATACTTTGCCAATATTCAAGCCACTCATCAAGAGAGCTCTGCGCATTCAAGTGTGATGTAGAAAACTGACTCATCAAATCAAGCAGCGCCGCTTTGAATTGAAATATTCAGAAGTTTATTCAATAACCGTTCAATTGTCGTTTTCATATCATGGCGATGCACGATTTGATCAACAACACCATGATCCAATAAATATTCTGCGCGTTGGAATGGTTCTTTGAGCACTTCACGAACAGTTTGTTCGATCACACGTTTCCCTGCGAAGCCAATCATTGCCTTCGGTTCAGACAAATGAATATCACCCAGCATCGCTAATGATGCAGTCACACCACCATAAACAGGATTGGTTAAAACGACAATATAAGGAATGCCTGCTTCTTTTAAGCGTTGAATTGCCGCCGCTGTACGCGCCATTTGCATGAGTGATAACAATCCTTCTTGCATACGCGCGCCACCTGATGCAGCAAAGCAGACCAAAGGTTGACGCTCTTTTAGTGCGGTCTCAGCGGCTAACACAAAGCGATCCCCCACCACAGACCCCATTGAGCCACCCATAAACTCAAACTCAAACGCACAAGCAACAAGTGATAACTTATTTAAGCGACCTTGCATGACAATCAATGCTTCGCTTTCGCCTGTTTTCTTTTGCATCGCTTTCATGCGGTCAGGATAAGGCTGGCTATCCACAAAATGCAGTGGATCACCCGCCACAAATTCTAGCCCCAACTCAGCATCGACATGATCAAATAATGTTTCCAAACGCATCCGCGCAGGAATTTTGAGATGCTCATCGCAGTGTGGACAAACAAACAACAACTCAGGCAAACGGCTTTTTACAATTTCATCACCACACGCTGGACACGTCACCACAGGCACATTATCGCGAGGAGCAGGCGCAGCGATTCTCTTTCCCAACTTAGGAACGGCGCGTTGTTGCCAATTCGTTGTCGCTGGAGTGGCGATATTGTTAGAAGTCGTGTTGTTTGTTGTCATGCCATGCTTCCTATTAAATGTTTCCTATTGAAGGTCATCCAATGCCTGTCTGAGTTCATGTATTTTTGCAATAATTTTGCTTTGGGCATCAGCAACATCATGTTCAGCAAAAGAGCGAACCAGCGCTGTACCGACAATCACACCATCTGCCGCCGCGCCAACTGCTTGAGCTGTTTCACGATCATGAATCCCAAAACCAACACCTATCGGTAAATCTGTTTTTTGCTTAATTGCATTAATACGTGCAGCAACTTCTACTGTATCGAGTGCAGATGAACCTGTCACCCCTTTCAGGGACACATAGTACACATAGCCACGCGCTGCCTTGACCACATGTTCAATACGCGCATCGGTTGTAGTCGGAGCCAGCAAAAAAATCGGATCAATGTTGTGCTTTGCCAAGACTTCATCCAAATCACCAGCCTCTTCAGGTGGCAAATCGACCATCAGCAAACCATCTACGCCCGCAGCCGCAGCACGTGCAGCAAAAACTTCATAACCAATAATTTCGATTGGATTTAAATAACCCATCAAAACGATTGGTGTTGTGTTGTCATTCTTGCGGAACTCCGCGACCATATCAATGGCATGAAATGTACTTGTTCCACCCGCAAGCGCGCGCTCGGCCGCTAATGCAATCACAGGGCCATCCGCCATCGGATCCGAAAACGGTAGACCTAATTCAATTAAATCCGCACCTGCTTTGACAATCTCATGGAGAAGTGGCACTGTCACCGAAGGATTTGGATCACCAGCCATAATGTATGGAATCAAGGCTTTACGATTATTCGACTTTAATGTCGCAAAACAAGCTGCTATACGAGACATCTCTTTTATTCCTAAATTTGTTCACTATTTTCTAGTCAATTTATCTATTTTGATTGCTTTGAAGTCTTCCCCTTCAAGGGGAAGATTTAGAAGGGGGTGATTTTTTATTTCAAAACCATCCCCATCCCAACCTTCCCCTTGAAGGGGAAGGAGTCAAAATCTTCGAAGCAAAACCTTAACTAATCACAATCCCATCCATCTTTGCCAAAGTCAGCAAATCTTTATCACCGCGACCCGATAGGCAAACGACAATCGATTGATCTGGTGACATAGTTGGTGCAAGTTTTTTAACATAGGCAATCGCATGACTACTTTCTAACGCAGGAATGATTCCTTCGATCAGTGTCAAATCACGGAAACCTTGCAGCGCTTCGTCATCATCAATCGGCACATACTGTACACGACCGACATCCTTTAAAAAGCTATGTTCAGGCCCTACACCAGGATAATCCAGACCCGCAGAAATCGAATGCGTTTCAATGATCTGACCTTCGTCATCACTCATCAGATAAGTACGATTGCCATGCAACACACCGATACGACCTGCGTTCAATGGCGCTGAATGTTTACCTGTCTCCACGCCATAGCCAGACGCTTCAACACCATACATCTTGACGGCTTTATCATTGAGAAATGGATAAAACAGTCCAATAGCATTGGAACCGCCACCCACGCAAGCAACTAATGCATCAGGCAACTTACCAATTTGCTTCAAACTTTGTTCACGTGCTTCACGACCAATAATTGATTGGAAATCACGTACCAGCATCGGATAAGGATGTGGGCCAGCAACAGTACCGATGATGTAATACGTTGAATCAACGTTGGTGACCCAATCACGCATCGCTTCGTTCATCGCATCTTTCAAAGTGCGTGAGCCGCTCGTCACTGCAACCACTTTTGCACCGAGCAACTTCATACGGTAAACGTTCATGGATTGACGATGCACGTCATCATCACCCATAAAAATCACACATTCCATGCCCAAACGTGCTGCGATCGTTGCGGTTGCTACACCATGCTGACCTGCACCCGTTTCCGCGATGATACGTGTTTTACCAGACAGCTTAGCCAGCAACGCTTGACCGATTGTGTTATTAATCTTGTGCGCGCCTGTATGGTTTAAGTCTTCACGTTTTAAGTAAATCTGCGCACCACCCAACTCACGGCTTAAACGCTCCGCGTGATACAACGGTGATGGGCGACCAACAAAATGTGCGAGATCATGATCAAATGCTTTTAGGAATTCAGGATCATTCTTCATGCGGCGGTATAACGCCTCAAGATCCTCTAAGGCCGCCATCAGCGTTTCAGAGACAAAACGACCACCATGCACACCAAAATGACCTTTATTGTCAGGATATTGGGTAAAATCAATACTGCTGAAATCTACGTCTTTTAAAGCTTCTTTAATCTTTACTTTTGAGTCAATGCTACTCATTACTTACTCCACTTATTTCTTAAAATCTAATTTGAAACCTTAGTTTCTTTATAACAGCTTCGTCGCTGCGATAAAGCGCTGAATCAATGCCGAATCTTTAATACCTTTTGCACTTTCTACACCGCCACTCACATCCACCGCAAAAGGCTGTGTTTGGCGAATCGCATCGGCGACATTATCAGGGGTTAATCCACCTGCAAGGATCAAAGGACATTGACGTTTGCTGCTCAAAGTATCGTTCGTGGGTTGCTCATACTGAGGAAACCGTCGCCAATCAAACGCGTGGCCAGTACCACCAAATAAATCGGGATGCCAAGCATCCAGCAAAATCCCGCTCGCGCCAACTGCACGATAGCTTTCAATGATTGGATAAATATCGACATCGGGTTTCATTTGCAGCGCTTTAATCCAGCGTTTCCCTGTGAGTGTCGCTAAATGCTGACATTGCGCTGGGGTTTCATTGCCATGAAATTGCAAAAGATCGATGCGAACAGTGCTCAGAATGTTGAGTAACTCAACCTCACTCACATCAACAAACAACCCAACTGGCTGTACAAAAGGCAAGACAAATTGGACTAATTGAGCAGCTTGCTCCGCAGTCACAAAACGAGGACTGGGAGGATAAAAGACGAAACCAACCGCATCCGCGCCAGCTTGAATAGCGGTTTGAACGTCTTGGATACGCGTCAATCCACAGATTTTGACCCGTGTGCGCATGACATGCGGAACTGAATTAGGCAACAGAATCTCTGATTTAGATAATATTGATAAGCGGAGTATTCTAACTCATATCACGCAACTTTAAAGTGAAAGTCATCTCAAATCGCTATGTAATATGCTTCATATTGATGCATTCCATCGTTCACTCCAACAAACCAGTTACATCTCATTTACATTGCGGATATAATCGCCGCGTTCTGAGTATTCATTTTTATGATTCTAATTCGAGATTCTTCATCCTTGAAGATCTGATTTATGAATGGGAAGCTGGTTCAAGCCAGCACTGCACCCCGCAACGGTAATTGATTTATTGAATAAATCATCAGTCCGGATACCAATCTCAGCCATTTTCCCACCCACACGCTCACGGGGCTTGAGTGTTAGGAGTCGTTATGTCTGTTTCCAATGCACGTTCGTTTTTGCCAAGTGTCCTGACACTTTCCATTTTTTCTGTATTCCATGCGGCACATGCCGATACGCCTGCAACTGTTGATAATCAACTTCCTGTCATCACAGTGACAGCAAGCCATACCGCAGAACCAATCAATATTGTTCCTGCAAGCATTTCAGTGATTTCCCAAGCTCAAATTCAGCAAGATCCAAGCAATGAACTCTCAAATTTATTGCGCCAAGATCCTGCATTAAATATCGTGTCACTGGGCGGCTATGGTCAGCAAACTTCAGTGTTTACCCGTGGAACAAATAGCAATCAAACTCTATTTTTATTAGACGGCATGCGTCTCAATCCTGCAACAACATCGATTGCAAACGTACAATTTTTTGATACCAGCGATTTAAACCAAGTTGAAATTCTAAAAGGTCCAGCCTCTGTTCAATATGGTTCTGATGCTGTTGGTGGTGTGGTGCAACTCATCACAGCCAAACCAACCAAACAAAACTTCTTTACCACTTTTGAAGGTGGCAATAACAGCTTATATAAAACAATCCTCGGCGCAGACCTTGTTCATGATGATGCTTACCTACAAGTACGCGGTCAAACCATGGGTACTGATGGCTCTAGAGCTACTACCATTGCACAAGATAAATCAGGCTACGATCAAAAAGGCTACTCGGTCAAAGGCGGCATTGATAACGATCAATACGCTCTTTCCGCTGAAATTCGCGGTAACCAAGGCAAGTCTGAATATGTCGGTTATGACTACTCAAGTCCGTTATCACAGGATTTCAATAATCGCCTGATCAATCTGACAGGTCGCTATACTGTTGCACCAAACCTTAATCTCAATCTACGTTTATCTCAATACTTAGATACGCTGAACCAAAATGACAGTTCTGACTTTGCACGCACTAATCAAAGCGAGTTAGATACCAATGTTCGCTGGGGTTTCACACAAAACCAAACGCTTCTGGCTGGTTTAACTGCACGTAATGCCGATGTGAATTATCAGAGTGGATTTGATGCTTATAAGCGTGATCTTGGGACGACTGGTTACTACCTCCAACATCAATACCAAGATTCAGTTTTTAGCACTCAAGCTGGTGTGAGACTTGAAGATAACCATCAATTCGGTACGCATACTACTGGACAACTTGCTGGTCGCATGCAGGTACTACCAAGCACTAGCATTTACACCAATCTTGGCACAGCGTTCCATGCACCAGATGGAAATCAACTCTATTCAACTTATGGTGGCAATCCAAAGCTAAAACCAGAAGAAAGCACATCGTATGAGATCGGTGTTGATCAAACCATTACTAAAGGTTTAGTGGCTAATCTTGCGGTCTATCGTACTAATGTCAAAAACCTCATTACCTACGATACAGCTTTTAACCTCGCAAACATTAACAAAGCTCAGTTGACGGGTGGCGAAGCAGGCTTCAAGTGGAACTTTGAAGGTGGCTGGTTCACCAACGTTAGTTATGGTTATGTTCAGCCGACCGCTGAAGGACAAAATGGCGCCAAAGACAGCGAACTCACTCGTCGCCCACGCCAAACCTTTAACGCATCAGCAGGTTTAGCGCTGGCAAAATATGGTTTCAATGCTGAAATCACATCAAAAAGTGATGCGAAAGACTACAACCTGAACTACCCAATCGCAGGTTATGCTGTCGGAAATGTACACGCCTATTGGCAAGCACTGTCAAATGTCCGCGTATTTGCCAATGTCGAAAACGTCACTGACCGCAAATATCCTGTTGCATTGGCTGGCGATGGCACTTACGGTTCAACACTCAGCTATTACTTAGCCGCTCGTCGCCAAGCGACATTGGGCATCACTGTTAACTACTAATCGCTGTTCATCATCAAGCAATGAATAAGGGTGTCTCTGGATACCCTTTTCAAACCCACCATAAAAACTCAAACCATTCGAATGGACTCATGTTTTTAGCAACATTCTGACCTCCAAATAGAATGTTGCTTTTTTTCAATATTCTTTTTTCACTTAACCATAAAATGTATGCTCAAAAAGCATTTTCAAATTCAGTATTTAAACGCCCACTCTCAATTTTATAAATTATATCAACAACTTCTTGCTCACTTAAAACCACATCAGTTTTTGACTGAATAAACTTCAGATAATTTTTTCCTTTGGTGACATTCTCAGGCATTGTAGATTTAAATGTGCAATCGCCAACAAACACGACTAACGAATGAATCTGCTCACTTTTCAGACCCAATAATTGCTGTAATACTTTGGATTTTTTATAACTTTCATGGAGTGGATTATAAAACTGTGTCGTACTCTCGAAAAATTCCTGCGACCATGTTCTTTCGCACTCACTACCAAAAATTAATCCTTTCACATTTCTAGTTTCAAGCACAAAAATACCAAATTTTGAAATAATCACATGATCAAGCTGAGTGGCTCCATATTCATAAGGAATTGTGATGTCTTTCAATAAATGAAACAGATCAGGACTCAAACTATGCTGGATTGAAGTATTGATCGCAAATTCGCCTAAAAACCCATTAAACAAAGGGGATTTTAATAAAAAAATGATGACCAAAACTGGAATTAAATAACATGAACCATGTAGAAATAGTATAAAAAAGGTCGAAAAACTCATCCATAGAACTCCTTTTCTATTTTACTTTCGATGATTTACTCGCACCCTTAAATATACGCCAGCATTTTTTTAATTAAACCTGTCATTTTTTCTCTCGACGATCACCTATTTTTCGTGCAGGGTTTCCAGCCACGATCGCATAACGCTCCACACTTTTAGTCACTACACTATCCATACCCACAACAGCAAAATCATCAATTCTGACACCATCGACAACACCTACATTTGCACCCAACCATACATCCTGCCCGATATAAATGCCTTCTGACGTCACCGCCTGTTCATGAATGGTCTGATCTATTTTCATGCCATGATTAAACGCATACAGATGACAATACGCCGCCAGCCGCGCTTGATCAGCAAGATGAATCCCCGCTCGTCCACCATCCAAAGTTGCGTGATGATTAATCGCCACCTTCTGACCCAACGTTACAGGCCCATGAATCACACAATCCGCAGCAATAAATGACCCATCGCCAATCACAATTTCTCGCCCAATCTCAGCAAATAAATGTGCATCAGGCGAAATAAAACAGTCCTTGCCAATTTTTACTGTTTCCATCGACTGTAGATAATTTTGATACTCTTGCTGCCATGCCTCTGCCCAAACGCGATTCTTTGGCTTGAGTTTCCAATAAAGCCAAGGCATATAACTTAAACGCTTCTTATGCTGCTCTCGATATTTCAATAATGGATCGACAACTGGCATGCTTTCTTCGGTCGTCATGATCATAAATCGTCACGTGCTGAACTTGATTTGAAAGTATATACTCTTGGTTTCTTTGAGGATAAATAAAAATGGGACATCGCCTAAGTAAAATCTACACGCGGACTGGAGATGACGGCACGACGGGTTTGGGTGATGGGCAACGTGTCGCGAAAGATGACCTGCGCGTTGAAACCTATGGCACAGTGGATGAACTAAATTGTGCAGTTGGTCTCTTACGTGCAAGCCTCAGCGAGCGCCATCAAGGTGCAGATATCGACAAAATGCTGAGTCAGATTCAACATGAACTTTTCGACTTAGGCGGCGAGCTGTGTATTCCTAATTATCGAATATTAGAAGCTGAATATATTTCACGCCTTGAGCACAGTATTGACCAGATGAATCTTGATCTCCCTGCTCTCAAAGATTTCATATTACCCGGAGGCAGTGTTCCAGCCTCACACGCTCATCTTGCGCGTGCTATTTGTCGTCGTGCAGAACGTCTGATCACTACACTCAAACATCGAGAGTCAGACATTTCAGAATTCGCCATCCAATATTTAAATCGTCTATCCGACTGGTTCTTTGTCGCGGCACGTATTATTGCGCGTTATGATGGTCGCACTGAGGTGCTTTGGGTTAAACAAAATCAGCATAAAGACTGACTCAAAACAACAATATCAAAAACATTCATCTTGAATATGTCACACTGGCTAGGCATGCTATCGCAGGAATCATTGGGCATTTAAAGGATATGCAAAATGGCATTATGGAAACATTTGGTTGGCATCAAGCAACCCCATACCGAGTGGTACCAACCGCATGGACGTCATGGACAACATGGCGGCGACGCAGTTGAATTTACTTATCTCGGCACAGCTGGATTTGTGATTAAGAGCGCAGCTCGGACGCTTGTTCTTGATCCCTATGTCTCTCGTCCAAATATCCGTACCACGTTGACCAAAGAACTTATTCCAAACGCGCCACTCATTCGTGAGCTTATTCCTCATGCGGATGATGTACTCGTCGGTCATGCGCATTATGATCATGTTTTAGATTCCCCCACATTATGCCAACAGACAGGCGCACGGCTCATTGGCTCTCGTGCCGTCATGATGGTCGGTCGCGCAGCAGGTTTGTCTGAACATCAACTGGTAGAAACTTCAGGTCATGAGGATATTGCCAGCGGTTCTTGGACAATTCGTGGCTTACCATCGATACATGGCAAAGTTTTTGGACGGATTCCTCTGCCAGGCGACATCACAGAACCACCACCTTGGCCACCCAGAATACGCGATCTCAAGCATGGACTCGTACTCAACTGGGTCGTAAATACAGGTAACCTAAGAATCATGCATATCGATTCTGCTGACTTTATTCCTGAAGAGCTCAAAGGCATTCAAGTCGATGTCCTATGTTTATGCGCCATTGGTCGTCAATATCGCCCGAACTATGTCAAAGAAGTCGTTGCGTTGGTTAAACCGCGCTGGATTATTCCATGTCACTGGGACACGATGATGACGCCGATTGACGTCGAACCTGATCTGATCCCAACCGTTGATTTATTGGGCTTTATCGAAGAAATCAAGGCGGAAGGTGTAGAACCATTATTGACGCCAATTTTAGGCAAGCAGACATTTGTATAATGAAAATTATCGGACATCGTGGAGCACGCGGCGAAGCTCCTGAAAATACATTAGGCGGCTTCCAGCATATTATTGACTTGGGACTTAAAGCTGTTGAATTTGATGTTCGCCTGCTCCGCGATGGAAAACTTGCAATTCTTCATGATGCAACGCTACAACGCACCGCAGGCAAGCCTGATCAATTATCCGATCTGACTGAAAAAGACCTCTCCAATTTCGACAATCGCCAAGGCTGGGAAAATTGGGCGACACCAGAGCCCACCCCAACGCTGCAACAAACACTCAACTTACTCACTCACTTTGAGCACATCGAAGTCGAAGTGAAAGCTGTCGACGATCAAAATGCAGTATTCAAAATTGTCGATCAATTGATCTTAGAATTAAATCATTGGTCAAATGTCGAAGCTGTTACCGTCACCTCTTTTGATGTCAGAATTTTGGCAGCATTACAACAAAGTCGAATTGAAAATAAGCATCAACTAAAAACAGGACTATTGCTTGAACCTTCGGCAAGCACAAACGATCAATCAGCAAATCAAACGCCTGCACAACAAGCACACTCACTCGACTGCTCACGCATCGGTTTATCTGACAAACTTGCAACTGAGTCTAGTATTTTAGCGATAAAAAACGCAGGTTTAGCCATCAGTATTTGGACAGTGAACTCGCCAGAACGCGCTTTTGAGCTTGAAAAATGGAACATCGATGGGCTCATTACTGACCACCCAACACGCATGCTCAAAAACTCTATCGGAAATATTTAAACTTACAATTAAATATATAGTGCACAAGTGTACTCTAATGCTAGAATACTGAAATTGCCTGAGTCATGACCATTATAAAATTAAGGTTGTTTCAGTCATTTTTTATAGAGTGTGTTCCACCTACAATCTTGTTATGATCGAAGGATTGTAGATCATCATACTTTAACAACTTCAATGTAAATTAGTGCTATTTAACATTACTCGAGAGCCCGCAGGTTATGACCCAGACTCCGCAAGATAACGCACAAATCACAGACTCACGTCCGCCGATTAATTGGCCGGGAGCTTTGGTGTTAACCATTACGCCGATCGCAGCACTCATATTGCTGCCGCTATACCTTTGGTCGCACTCGATCAGCATGGCAGCATGGATTGTGTTCGCGATATTTGTCATGTGGAATGGACTAGGGATCACCGCGGGTTACCATCGTCTGTGGGCTCATCGCACCTATCAGGCAACTTGGATCGTACGCTTCATCCTCATGATCGGTGGAACACTCGGTGTGCAAAACAGTATCTTGTTCTGGGCATCAGGTCATCGTACTCACCATCAGCACGTCGATGATGTAGATCATGATCCTTACTCAGCTAAACGTGGATTCTGGTATTCACACATGGGTTGGATGCTACGTAACTATCCAAGTGGCGCAGCAAACTACAAAAACGCACCAGACCTGCTCAACGACCCTATGGTGATGTTTCAGCATAACTACTACATCCCTCTCGTCTTATTAACCAACATTGCAATGCCTGCACTGATTGGCTGGGCTGTTGGCGACATCTGGGGTGTCATGCTCATGGCAGGACTCGTGCGTTTAGTGATTAGCCATCATGTCACGTTTTTCATCAACTCATTGGCACACATGTTTGGTACGCAACCTTATACCGATGAAAATACAGCACGTGATAATCCTTGGCTTGCACTCGTGACTTGGGGTGAGGGTTATCATAACTATCACCATATTTTCCAATACGATTATCGTAACGGTGTGAAATGGTGGCAATTTGACCCAACTAAATGGTTGATTTTAGGTTTATCAAAAGTCGGTCTAACCTATAACCTGAAACGTATTCCAACGCTCACCATTCTGCATGCTGAAGTCGCTATGAAATTCAAACGCGCTGAAGCGAATATTTCTACTGCTGTTTCGACTTATGGTCATGATATGCAGCACGATATGGAAGTGATTCGTCACCGCTTTAAGCAAGAATACGAAGCATTCAGCACAACCCTCAATGAATGGACTTCGCTGAAAGAACAAGCATTTCAACTTAAAAAAGCAGAAATGTCGCAAAAAATTCAAGAAGTGGATGCTCGCTTAAAAACTGACTTCCATTTGATTGAGCAACGCCTACATGCACATGCAGAGCGTCTTGAAATTGCACTACGTGGTATCCGTTTTGTGAAAAAAGCCAGTTAATCTGACTCATCACGAGCTTTATTGAGCGTTCTTGCATACAATGAGTCATTACTCATTGAGCACTTGAGAGACTTAAAATCATTCAAGTGCTCGCAAGAACAGTTCAAATCCTCATGAAAATAGATAATCGCTACGCCCTCCTTGATCCTCGTTTGTTCCACAAACAGCCTCCTGAACCTCTTGACCACCCGGTTGCGGGGCATTTCAATGCCGCCTTAGCAAACCAACTGAATTGGCAATACACTGACGCACAAGACTGGGTTCCCATCTTGGCAGGACAAGTCGTCCCTGAGGGTTTTGACCCGTTAGCCATGGCTTATGCAGGCCATCAGTTTGGGCAATGGGCGGGACAGTTAGGCGACGGGCGCGGTCTACTCCTTGCACAAATTATTGATCAAAATGGCAAACTGCAAGACCTTCATCTCAAAGGCGTTGGACTCACACCTTACTCTCGCATGGGCGATGGGCGCGCTGTTTTACGTTCGGTCATTCGTGAATATCTAGCAGGACACGCGCTAAACGCTTTAGGCATTGCCTCCTCAAATGCACTTGGTTTTGTCTCATCCAGTACACCTGTACAACGCGAAAAACTGGAACGTGGAGCATGTTTACTTCGCGTCGCCGATAGTCATGTACGGTTGGGGCATTTTGAATGGATTAATCGGTTCGCCCCTGATGCACTACCCGCTTTTACAACTGCAATGATTGAAACGTATTTCCCTGAATGTCAGGGCGCTGAATCTCTAATACTCGCCTTCGCAGAAAGTGTCATCAAAAAAACGGCTAAAACAATTGCGGATTGGCAGCTTGTTGGCTTTGCTCACGGCGTGATGAACACCGACAATTTAAGTATCACAGGTAGTACTTTAGATTTTGGTCCTTATGGTTTCATGGAGCGTTTTGAACCAACATGGATTAACAACCATTCAGATCACTCAGGACGTTATGTTTACCAAAATCAACCCAGCATTGCACATTGGAATCTATGGGTGTGGCTTGGACAATTATTGCCGCTGAATACGGTTGATCCGCTTATCAGCAAAGAATCCCTCAGCAACATACTATCGATCTTTGAACCTGAGTTTTTGCATCAATATACGCTTGGTATCGCCAAAAAAATGGGACTTCGCGCAGACCAACAAGGTGTACTTGAACTGTCTTCGGATTTTTTACGTTTACTCGAAAGGAATCGCCTCGACCTGACTAACAGCTTCCGCTTGCTTTCAGATGACAGTGACAAAGGTTGGCGTTTATTACGTTTGGAATGCATCAGCATAGAAGAAATGGAGCAATTCGATACTTTTGCAGCGCGCTACCAAACCTTGATTACAGAATCAGCTTTGAGTGAGAGTCAACGAAAAAGCATCATGGATTCCGCCAATCCAATTTATGTTCTCCGCAATCACATGGCACAAACCGCGATCGAACATGCAGAAGCTGGAAACTTTGATGAAGTTGCGCGGTTGTTTGATTTATTAGCGACGCCGTTCACCCAACAAAGTGAACGCGAAACAGCAGCAGATATTACGCCACTGCCCGATGATCATCCGCCTGTCAGTGTGAGTTGTTCGAGTTAGCAACTATCTGGACTGGAGTCCAACTAAGGACTCCAAGTCCTAACCAACTCATTTTGATAATACTACTCCATCATTTGAAATCCTATAATTTATAATTGTTTTGCCCTCATCATTATCCAAACCTTTAATAAGATAGTTCTTATCAATCCAAAACTTATTATTTAGCTTGATATATTTTACAATACCATCATTAAGAGTAATTAATGAATATAAATAAATATTTCCACTATCTGTTTCTGCACTATATCTTCCAAGCAATACCGTAACATTTCCAACTTTTGGTAGCAGCGCAACCTCTGTAAAACGAGGAAAAGATGCATGCAATTTTCGCTGCGAACTATACCAATTTCGAATACTCTCTACTTCATCTACTTTAGCCCAATTAGAGATTTTTTTTACAGATGCATCCCATGAAATGGGTATAGCCGTTGGCTTAATCTTTGAAAAATCAACTATTAATTCAGATAAAGAAGTCTGTGTTTTTTTCTCTTGTTTTTCAAATTTCTTTCCAGTAAAAACAAAACAAGTATTTTGATTTTGGTAAGTATCTTGATACGCATATACACTGCCATCAACACACACCTTATTACTATTAAGTTGGAAGTCAACTTTACTTGGTCTATTTGAAATTACTCTTCCGGAATCATCAACATAGCCACCATATGTATACTCTAAAGGGTAAGTATCGCCTGTTTTAATATTAATGACAGCTAAACTCTTCAATCCAGACTTTTCTATTTGTGAAGAAACCACGTAGTTTTCATTGAAATTAGCTTGACCATTTAATAATAATTTTTTATATAAACTAGTATGAATACTGTCACAAAAATCTTCATCTTCAAAATCAAAGGAACAAGTATGAACTGTAACTGATGGTACATTAATTTGGCTGGATGGTGCTGAATATGCAGAACAACCCTCAACTGACAATAATGCTAAGATAAAAATATTAATATATTTCATAGTTGACCTATCGACCGTAGTTGCTGAATTTCTTGAAGTAAACTTCTTAACGCTGCTGTGGATTGATGATTCGCATGATTTGCATTGCTTTCATAAAAGGATAGATTGCCATTTGACACTATCTCACCGCCTTTTATAGTTTTTCCATTTGGCACCGCAATCGATGCCCATTCTTTCGCTGCCGCATACTGAGCATCATCTACACTACCTTGCCCATGTTTAACAAATGCTGAAAGCCGTCCTCCACCTGCTTTCTCAATTAAGTACTCCTTAAAAAATCTCTCCTGCATCTCTCCATCAAATACTTCGTCACCAGTTAAATGCATAGCTTGTTTTGCTGCTGCCATAGTTCCTCCAGCAACTTGATACTTTCCTACGGCAAAGTAACGATTAACATCATTAGCGGATAACGCATGAGAATTGATAATTTGATTTACTGTTTTCGTAGTAATTGTGCCTACTGGTGGATTTAGATATGAATGCACAACGTGATTATTAATCGTACCCGTATTATAAGAATCATAACCTCCCTCTCCGTGTGAGATAGTACTACCAAGTTTTTTAATAATGTCGTCTAAGCTACCGAGCTCAACTACAGGCTTTGAAAAGCCGCCACATAAGGCCTGCTGGGCTTTTCCTACTTGCTTTGCTATATCAATAAGAGCTACGCCATTCGCTGCTGCAATTGTTTTTACGAAAAAAATGTCTTTCTGAAACTTTGTTTCATACTCTCTAACATCAAAATGAACCCAAGTTGTTGCACCCTGTGCAGATGTTTCAAGAGAAAATTTATTGTCATCACTCCAGCCCATTTGAGCACCGAGATATTTTCTAAAAATCTCCTTCCTTATTAACTCAATACCGATACTACCAGTCCTAACGGTTTCACCATTTTTAGCAAATTGCACATCTAAGGCTCGTCCCATATGATTGACTGTGTGTCTATTATCATGCTGCCTATTATCCTCAATACAGCGGTATCCTGATGCGATTTTCAACAATGAATAACCTAAATTTGTTTCAGCCAAATAGAATTCTACTGCTCGTAAAGCCCATATAAGATTCCGATGGATGCCAGGATATTCATTAGCTGTATTCCCAAACCACGGTACATTCATTCGACCTGTTCCGAAACCACTACACCCACATTTACATTTCATTTGCTCAAAGTATCTACTCATTGGATACTTTGTCATGAATTCATCAAGGGCTTTAAGAACTCCTCCACATGCTTTCCCTGTTTCCTTCACTACCATATAATCTCGCTGAAACTGTTTAATGCATGATTCAGTTAAATCTGTAAACTCATTAGTTGGCAGTGCACCACCAAACCCTGCTAGTCGGATATTTAGTTCAAGTATCAAATCACCAGTATCACCTTTTTTGATACAGTTGCTATCATCCTTACAGATTGAAGGCACTACCGCTTTAGGGCTACCTGTATCAGCACTTCGATCATTGGAAGGTATAAGTTTTAGAGGAATAGTTTGTGATGGTTTACTAGAAACTGAAGAGTTCTGCTTCGATTGAGATGGACTTGATTGACCACCACCTGTAGAATGAGAGTTTGAAGCTTGAGGCTGAGGCAAAGGTAATTTAATAACCTGACCCACACTAATTGAATTTACGTCATCTATCTTATTTAGATGCGATAACTCACGAACTGTAGTACCTTGTTTATGAGCAATTTTAGCTAAAGTATCTCCTGACTTGACTACATAAGTTTTACGTCTGTAATTACCCTTTTCTCCTTCATGGATAACCAAACCCAAATCTAATAATACTTTAGGGCTAGTCAAGGTAATAATGGCATCAGCCTCAGTCAAAGTCACTGACCTGATTAACTTCATATCATTATTTTCTATTTTTTTAACATAAATATCGATGTTATCGCCTAACTTCGCTTGTATTGATGATGTCTCACCTTTTGCATTAGTCACTCCTTTTGCCAAAGAAGTGTTATGACGTTTTACTTCATAGCCTAAAGATGTAATCGGACTATGAATTAAATCATTAAAAACAATAATTGCTTCGCTTTTATTTGAGTTTGGCATTGCTCTAATCTCTTTATTTATTATCTATAAATTAACTATCACCACTGACAGTTTTTTGTTTCATATTCAATGAAATATCCCAATCACCTTGGGTTCCTACTAGAATTCTAGCTTTGTCAGATTTGGAATGGGGAATTTGCATAGTTCGACCATGCTCATCAAGAACTCCAGATAACAAACTACCACTAGCCAATACAGCTTTATATTCAATATCACTAAAATCATGATTCAAAAATAAATTATATGCATCTAACCGATGACTATACTTTTGCATTGCTGTGTTAGGAAGCTGTGGCAACTCTGCATGAATTGCAGCCCCACCCGCAAACACATGCTGTGCCGCTTTATAATTAATCGGACTTGGGCTGGTCAGCGTAATCCCTTCTCCGCTAATCTTGATCTGACTTCCTCCAGCCGTCAGGATGATGCTCTTTGCTGCGCTAATCTCCACGCTATCTTGTGTTGAGATGATTTTGATGCCTAAGGATGCGATGAGTTCCATTGCATCACTTTGCGCTTGGAGTTGTACTTTTCCCTTCGCGGCAAAGAGCTTTGCGCCATGATCTGCGGTATATAAGCTGATACCTTGTCCTGCGGCTAAGGTGTAGTTTTTACCCGCTGACTGATTGATAGATTCTGTTGCACTTTGAGTCATGCTTTGCCCCGCATGACTATGGATGTTCTTTGGCGTAGTTAATGCAATGTCTTGTGGAGATGCGAGAATGAGTAAAGCTTGTTTGAATGCTTTAACTTTTGCATCATCACCTTGTGCTTCTAGTGCATCAATACAGGATTTGAGTTGATCAAGTGCTGTGAGCGGATCGGCATGCTGATTCTTGGCTGAATCCGAGAGACTCTGCATTTGCTGTAGGCTACTAATCAGCGAGTCTTTGGCTGGATTCGCATCCATTTGCTGGCCTTGGGCATTCTGTTGACCATACGTCGTGAGTAGCAGTCCTTTGTTGGCTCGGATTGCACCTGATTCATCAGTTCTGAGTTCTAAACCTTGTCCACGTGGTTGTCCTTTGCCATCTTGCGCTCTGGGATGGGTGAGATCTCCAAGGTTGAGTTGGCTGTCACCGTGTTGGCTGGCGAGTTGAGCGCTAATTTGGTTTGGCGTGTCGTCTAAGCGTAACTGGTTATAGCGGCTGCCTTTGACTTCTTTACTTTTAATGCCACTTAAGTATTTGTTGTCTGGAAGATTGCCTGTGTTGCTAAAGGTCGGTGGTTGACGCTGGCTGTGGTACATGCGCCCTGTGATGTACGGACGGTTGGGATCGCCATTTAAAAAGTCGATAACGACTGTATCTCCGGCTCGGGGAAGTTGGATGGCACCGTATTGATCGCCTGCCCATGAAGACATGAGGTCAATCCATGCGGAGTCACCTTCACTGTTATTTGCGCCTACACCGCCACTATGACTGTGGTCTTCGGATTTGGTGTTGGGGAATCTGACTTGGATTCTGCCCCAGTCGTCACAGTGGACTTCTTCTCCCTGTGGGCAGACGACGATGCCAATCATGGGGTGGACTGTCGGTAAGTCAGTTTGTGGATTAAATAACGGAACGAGTGGCACATCACGACGTATGGCACAAAAACGGTTCTGATAACGATGAGGGTTGCTGGCAATTTGTGATGGAGCTTGCCAACCATTTATTAAGTTGAGAGATTGAATGCGATCTATAACAGGCTTTGGCAGGTTATTTTCGGCTTCGATCCAAAGTTCGGTGATGATGAATTGACGTTCCTGATCTGGATGGTTATCGATTTCTGGATGCCCACTCAGTTCAATCCATTGCCCTACTTGCAGGTCTCGCACATTGCCTTGACCATGAAAGCATTTGGCATGTTGTTCATGGCGCTGGATGTGAAGTAATCCAAAATGATCGGTCGTGCTATCGTCGAGTCCTGTTGCTGGAGTGTCCAAAACGGCGTCTTCTAAGGTTGCGCCCAACGTTTGTGTACGTTCACCTTGGTCATGGTGGTTGTATTGATTGGCTGTTTGCAGTTGGGCGCTGGTCGGTTGCCATTGATGATACAAACTAGCACCACTAACGAGAGTACGGTGACCTTGAAATTGAGTAATAGTGTCTCGTAGTTCTGTGGCACTTTGGCGTTGAAATTTGACGATGCCTGCTGAGTTTTGGCTTAAACGGCTACTATCATCAAACAAGCAAAGATTATGTTGAATGTTACCCGCACGATCATGAATGGGTTCAAAGAACCACGAGATCCCCCAGCGTTTCCAAAGTCTGAACAAGAACGCACGATCATCTTCGCCTGATTGCATAGTAAAAGCGATCGTGGGGTAATCTTGAGTGATTCGACTGCTGTCGATTTGCAAAATAGAGGCAAATAATGAACTTCGGCTTTTCCATTCATCAAGCAAGATATAGCTGATATCAAGGACGCTTTTATTCATAAAGACACGTGTATTACGTCGTCGAGTCAGTAATGAAAACGCATCTTGAACACGAAGTTTGTAAGTCGCTAGGCCGCCATCGGATTCACCTGCACGCGCCTCGGTCACGATGCCGTTAATACAGTTAAGTTCACCACGGTCGGTGACTACTTCAAGAGATATGGGTAAGGCAATGAGGGTCTTTAAAGGAATATGAGCACTGCCTGATAGACAATGTACTTCCAAATCAAATCCTGCACAAAGCGCTGAGTGACCTGTGATGCGCTGAATGAGTAATGCCTCTTTCAGCAAATAGTCTTTGCTTGGCAAACGTAAGCGTAGTGGTCGATTGGCTGCAGACAGCTCACCCAGTAAATGATTAAAGGCGGCACTCAAAGCATAACCAAAATGATCGAGGTTTAAATTCATTGCTTTTCTCATGATCAACTGACGCAAGCGATGTTTTGCAAGCGTTCATTTTTTGTTTATCGTTATAGATTGCACACAATTGTTGTTATCTAATCCGGCGCATTCTAGTAGAATTTTTTAATGATTTGCAAAATATTATTGATAAACAACATAGTGTGTGAAACAGTTATCAAACTTAATGATAAGAACAATGCTAAAAGCATAATTTTTCATCAACTTCATAGGCAAACAATTACCTAGTGTTTTCCTGCAAATATAATTTTCATTTCATCCGTATAAAAACTAAATATTTAAATTTCTAAAAACAAAATATCAATATATATTAATAAATTATGAATACATACAAATTTGTATTGTATTTTTCCATGACCATTCAGTCACGGATTCCAAACCTATAAACCTTAATAAACGCTCAAAAACAATAGCCAATATGCTAAATTGCGCACCTGTTATCTTGTACTCCCTATTTTTTGATTCAAAAACGCAGGAATCCCACCATGCCACAATACAAAGCCCCCATTCGCGACATTCAATTTGTCATGCATGAACTGCTTAACTATGAAGCCCATTACGATGCGCTGCCAGCTTATGCAGGCACTAATCGCGAGCTGATTGATGGTCTTGTTGAAGCGGCTGCTGATTTCTGTGAAAACGAATTGTCACCAATTAATCGTTCAGGCGACCAAGAAGGCTGTCATTTTGACAATGGCGTTGTTACAACTCCAAAAGGTTTTAAAGAAGCCTATAAAAAATACATCGAACTCGGCTATCCATCCCTATCTGTACCTGTAGAACACGGTGGTCAAGGCTTACCTGGTTCTATTGGTAACGCAGTGAGCGAACTCGTTGGTACTGCAAACTGGTCATGGGGTATGTACCCAGGTCTGTCACACGGTGCAGTTCGTACTGTTGAACACCACGGTAGCCCAGAACAAAAAGAACTTTATTTGACGAAACTCGTTTCAGGTGAGTGGACAGGTACAATGTGTCTGACCGAATCACATGCAGGTTCAGACCTTGGTATTATCCGTACCAAAGCAGAACCAAATGCAGACGGCAGCTACGCCATCACTGGTCAAAAAATCTTTATTTCTGCGGGTGAACACGACCTTGCAGAAAACATCGTTCACATTGTGTTGGCACGTTTACCGGGTGCACCAAAAGGTACTAAAGGTATTTCTTTGTTCATCGTACCGAAGTTCAATGTCAATGCTGACGGTTCAGTGGGTACACGCAACAGCGTGACTTGTGGTTCAATCGAACACAAAATGGGTATCCATGGCAACGCAACTTGCGTCATGGTATTCGAAGGTGCAAAAGGCTTCCTGATCGGACCAGAAAACAAAGGTCTGAACTGCATGTTCACCTTCATGAACACTGCACGTATCGGTACTGCGGTTCAAGGTCTTGCTGCTTCTGAAGGTGCATTCCAAGGTGCGCTGACTTACGCAAAAGATCGTTTGGCAATGCGTTCATTGTCTGGCCCGAAAGCACCAGAAAAAGAAGCAGATCCAATCATCGTTCACCCAGCTGTTCGCAACATGCTGTTGACCCAAAAATCATTCGCTGAAGGTGGTCGTGCGCTAGTTTACTTCTTGTCTCAATTCGCAGACGTGGTTGAAGTTGCTGAAGACGCAGAACAACGTAAAGCGGCTGATGACATGTTGTCATTGCTTACCCCAATTGCAAAAGCATTCTTGACTGAAACTGGTTCAGAATCAGCAAAACACGGTGTTCAAGTTTACGGTGGTCATGGTTTCATCGCTGAATGGGGCATGGAACAAATCGTTCGTGATACTCGTATTGCATGTTTGTACGAAGGAACTACTGAGATTCAAGCATTGGACTTGCTCGGTCGTAAAGTTCTTGCAACTCAAGGCGCAATGCTCCGTAACTTCACCAAAATCATTCACAAGTTCTGCGAAGCAAATGCTGGCAACGCTGCAATGGGTGAGTTCTTGAAGCCGTTGGCTGAGTTGAACAAAGAATGGGGCGACCTCACCATGCGTATCGGCATGAAAGCAATGCAAAACCCAGATGAAGCAGGTGCAGCAGCAGTTGATTACCTCTACTTCTCTGGCTATGTCACTCTCGCTTACCTGTGGGCGCGTATGGTGAGTGTTGCGCTTGAGAAATTAGCAGGCGATACCACTGAACGTGCATTCTATGAAGCAAAAATCAAAACTGCACAATTCTACTTCAAGAAAATCTTGCCACGTACTCGCTCACATGTTGCGACGATTGACAATGGTCTTGAAACATTGATGGCAATGGATGTTGATCAATTTGCATTCTAATTGAATGATTAAATTGATGATGTAAAAGCAAAGGCGGACTGAGGTTCGCCTTTGTTGTTTCTACAGTTGAATCAGTATATTGTCGAGCAAGGAATGCATACTCACTGGATATGGGTTAAATAGGAGAAAATAATGACAGAAATTCACGAAGGCGGATGTATTTGTGGTGCCATCCGATACCGCGTCACAGGTCAGCCCAAAAATGCATTTGTTTGTCATTGCACCTATTGCCAGCACGCATCAGGCAGTGCATTCCAGATCCCTGTATTCTTCTTGAAAGAAAATGTCGAATTCAGCGGCGAACAACCCAGCACGTACGAATATCAATCACCCATCCATCAGCGAATGATCACAACACAATTTTGCTCACGTTGTGGTACTCGGGTTGGGACAACGATCTCACGCGCCCCTGCCTTTCAGCTCATCTCAGGTGGAACGTTTGATGACTTAGGCTGGTATAAGATTGATTTGCACATGTTTACTGAAACTGCGCTGCCGTGGATGGCTTTTCCACCGAACGTTCGAGTCTACGAAAAGCACTTCATCACTGAAGCAGGCGAAAAAGTGCATGCTCTCCCACGTCAATCGGAACCTTGGTGTTTTCATTCAGAAGATATTAAGTAAGTTGAGCAATTTATTTACGAGACTAAAATGACTATAACTCGGGAAAATATTATCAGTGCCGTAAAAAAGACATTCCCGAACAGTGACATTTCAACAATCCTCAGCATTCTGGATCTCTATGGCACTGAATCTTATGAGAGAGAAATCGAACGTGTGAAAATGGCAATAATAACCCTCAGTGAAGGCAGCGAAGACAAACTCCTATATTTTATACAAATCGCAAAGACTGACTATCGAGATGTACTCTGCTGGGTAGATACGAAACCATTAACAGAAACTGAAGGAGAACAACAAAGAAAAGCTGCACGTCAACTGATCAAAATGTGGGGCAAAAGGAACTAAATTCTGTTTATTCATATTCATGCAAAAAATCCACATGAGGATTTTTCAGTTCTGCCTACATTTTCAAAACCCTCCTCAAACTCGTCAGTCATTCATCACATCCTAGCCTCTACTTTTTGCTACAATAGCGCCTTTCAAAATATGCCGTTGACGGATAAATGATCTTTGCCGCCAACGATTTGTCACATCAATAAAAGTCAGGTGCCACATGCCAATCTATACCGCTCCCCTACAAGACATGCGTTTTATCCTTAATGATGTTTTTAAAGCAGACGCGTTCTGGCAAGCAACTCCTGAACTTGCACACATCGACAGCGAAACAGTCAGTGCAATTCTTGAACAAATGGCAAAATTTACTCAAGACGTATTGTTGCCACTAAACCGTACTGGCGACGAAGAAGGCGCAAAGTTTGATAACGGCGCAGTCACCACACCAAAAGGTTTTAAAGAAGCTTTCAAAACCTACGCAAACGACGGCTGGGTTGGTCTAGGTGCTGATGAGCAATGGGGCGGTCAAGGCATGCCAAAAATGGTTTCCGTCATGACTGATGAAATGATTTTTTCTGCAAATCCAGCGTTCATGCTCTACCCACTGTTGTCAGTTGGTGCATGTATGGCACTCAACTCATGCGCATCACAAGAACAAAAAGAACTGTATTTGCCAAAAATGTATAGCGGCGAATGGGCTGGAACCATGTGTCTGACTGAATCACATGCAGGTACAGACCTCGGGATTATCAAAACCAAAGCAGTGCCAAATGCAGACGGCAGCTATGCAATCAGTGGCACTAAAATCTTCATCACAGGTGGTGACCACGATCTCAGTGAAAACATTATTCACTTAGTCTTGGCAAAAACCCCTGATGCGCCTGCTGGCTCACGTGGTATTTCTCTATTTATCGTTCCAAAATTCTTGGTCAATGCTGACAGCACACTTGGCGAACGCAACCCAGTTGGCCCAGGTTCAATCGAACACAAAATGGGCATCAAAGCCTCTGCAACTTGCGTCATGAACTTTGATGGTGCAAAAGGCTACCTCGTTGGTAAAGAAAACGAAGGTCTGGCAGCCATGTTCGTCATGATGAACTACGAGCGTCTGTCGATGGGTATTCAAGGTCTCGGTGCTTCAGAAGCCAGTTACCAGAATGCAGCGCAATACGCAGCTGACCGTCTGCAAGGTCGCAGTGCAACTGGCGTAAAATCACCAGAAAAACCAGCGGATAGTATCCTAGTTCACCCAGATGTACGCCGTATGCTGCTAAAAACCAAAGCACATAACGAAGCAGCACGTTGCTTTGCGATGTATGTTGCACAGCAATTAGATATGACCAAATACAGCGATGATGCAACTAAAGCATTGGCGGCTGATCGTGTGGCACTGCTGACTCCTGTCGCAAAAGCATTCCTGACTGATAAAGCGTTTGAAGGCACCATCGATTCACAAATGGTCTTCGGTGGTCATGGCTATATCCGTGAGTGGGGCATGGAACAAATCGTGCGTGATTTGCGCATTGCTCAAATCTACGAAGGCACCAACGGTATCCAAGCGAATGACTTGATCGGTCGTAAAGTCACCAAAAATGGCGGAAAATTCGTTGTGACTTACTTAGCTGAAATCCGCGCATTTGCAGCAACCATGCAAACTGATTGGATGAAAGCTGCATTGCTCAAATCAGCCGACACCTTAGAAGCGTTGACCACTCATGTCATTGAACGTGCTAAAGCAAACGCAAATGAGCCAAATGCAGCAGCGATTGATTATCTGCATGCTTTCGGATTGGTGAGCTATGCATACATGTATGCGATGATTGTTGAAGCAGCAAGCCAGAAAGATGGTGCATTCTATAAAGCAAAAATCGACCTTGCTCGTTTCTTCGTGACTCGTATCCTGCCTGAGTTAGATACACGCGCGAAGATCATTGAATCAGGCGCTGACTTGATCATGGGCTTCGATGAAGGTTACTTCACTACTTTTGCTTAATCTATAAAACATTCACCAATCTGAAAGCATTTTAGGTTGGTGCATAAAAGCCCTGAAGATTGGACTGATATTTTGGATTCAAACACAAAATACCAATCAATCAGGGCTTTTTTGTTGCGATAAGAATAGCACTTCATTGACCAAAAATAGTCCTTTCAAGCCCTCGCCAATACTGCTACATTGCAAGGGTCACCTATAAGAATAAGGAAAGGGACATCATGGAAGGGATAAAGCAGTGGCTACAGCATAGATGGCGCATTCGTGTCGTTATGGCGGTGATGATGGTCGTCGCGATCACACTCACCTCTGTCACACTGATTGGTGTCAATTGGATTGGCTCACGCACGTTACTCCTCAACGCTGCCGCTGACAAGGCTGATATGACCAGCCAGATTACTGAACAACATGTACAGCATATAGTTGGTCCTGCTGAAGCCTTGCTTCGCGTTCTAGCCCTCGACCCCGTAGTTAATGCAACCTCTCTCTCAGATCGTATACAACGCTTACGCGTATTTACTGTAGATTTGCGCGCCAATTCGATCCTGACATCAGTCTATATCGGCTACGACAACGGGGATTATTTTGCAGTCAGTCCATTGAACCAAACTGCTTTACGGAAAAGCTATCATGCACCAACACAAGCACGGTATGTCATTCGTACAGCTCTAGGGCAGGATGGGGAAAAAAGAGAACATATCTTGTTGTTCTATGACCAAAATCTCAATCTGATTGAACAACGTGCTGCACCAGATTATGTGTATGACCCCAGACAACGACCTTGGTATAGCAATGCACTCGCAGCAACTGATATCGCCATTTCAAAACCTTATGTCTATGCAGATGCACCTTTGATGGGGATTACTTTATCGATGCATAGCAGTAATCCACATGCAATCGTTGCGATGGATTTGCCTCTAGTTGGCATCAAAAGCGCATTACAACGAGTGATGATCACGCCGAACAGCCAGATTGCACTCGTTGATAGTCAAGGTGGCATTATCGCTGCCAATACATCATCTTTTGGATCAAAACCATTAGCCTCATCGCATACGCTGCGCCTCCCTACAGTAAACACTTTGGGCAATACGCCATTGTTACGTTTATGGGAACTCCAATCACAACACCAAGTATTATCCTATCGTATCGACAATCAAGAATGGCTTGGCCGACGAATTCCACTCTCTCAATATCACGAGATAGGTTTGCAGCTGCTCATCGCAACACCGACCAATGAGCTACTCAAAGACTTAAATGCGCATAGTCGCAAGATGGTATTAATCGCCATCTGTTTAGGCGTTCTGCTACTTGCTATTGGTGCATGGCTTGGGCATCGCATCGGCAAGATCATCGAACAACATATTCAGCGCGTCAGGCAAATGTCTAATTTCGATTTTAGTCGTCCTGCACCAGATTTCACCCTACTTTATGAAGCCTTCCAGTTAACCGATGTCACAGACGATGTGAGTCGAACCATGGAAGCGTTATTAAAAATCAGCCAAGTTTTGCAAGCCGAACCTCAGATCGATACGATGCTTGCTCAGGTGCTGGACCTCTTTGTCGAGGCAGCTCGCTGCGAAAGCGGCGCCGTGTACTTGTTTCACCACAAAGAAAAACGTTGGAATAAATCCGCTGCCTGCGGTCCACAGGACAATCTGGACGAGATTGCGATTCGGCTCTATTCAGAACCAGACTTACGCCTAGATACAAATGCAAAATGCCAAGCCTTTGCAATTCGAGCTCGAAACGGAGATATCTTGGGTCATGTCATTCTGAAACATGCTGGTGATTCAGAACACACTTCACGTGACTTCTTGATCTTTAGCGAACGTTTGACAAGCATGCTGGCAATACCGATCGAAACACGGCAACTGATCGAATCACAAAAAGCCTTATTGGATGCGTTTATTCTGGTTCTCGCTGATGCGATTGATACCAAAAGCGCCCACACAGGAGGACATTGCCGCCGCGTGCCTGAGTTGGCAATGATGATTGTGGATCGTTTATCCGCAGAAACCCAAGGACAGTTTGCGGATTTTCAATGTGATCATGATGATCGAGAAGCCTTTCGTCTGGCTGCATGGCTACATGATTGCGGCAAAATTACCACGCCAGAACATATCATTGATAAAGCCACTAAACTGGAAACGATCTACAACAGAATCCATGAAATTCGTACTCGCTTTGAAGTGCTATGGCGCGATACACAAATTACATCACTGGAATCTCAACTGGCAGGAACAGACCAAGCAACCGCCGAAGCACAACGTGATGCACAATTTGCCCAGCTACAAGATGACTTTGCCTTTGTTGCACAGTCCAATGTCGGCGGTGAATTCTTAAATGATGAAGTTATTGCACGTTTAGAACGCATTGCTGAGCAAACGTGGTTACGGCATTTTGATGACCGCCTAGGGTTATCGGCACTTGAGCTAGCGCGCTGTAATACCACACCAACACCACTTCCTGCACATGAACATTTACTGGCGGACAAACCTGAGCACATGGTGCCATGGGATGAAACACTCAAGCCTGTCGTTGAGCGAGATGACCCACGAAACACTTATGGTTTTGATATGCAATTACCGCAGTATCAAAGAAATAATGGCGAAATTTATAATCTCAGTATTCGTCGTGGCACACTGACCAATGAAGATCGTTTTGCAATCAATAATCATATTGTGCAAACACTCATCATGTTGACCAAACTACCTTGGCCTAAGCACTTGCAGCGGATTCCTGATCTAGCGACCAATCACCATGAACGCATGGATGGAAAAGGTTATCCAAGACGACTACAAGGTTCACAGATGTCCGTTGAAGAACGAGTCCTCGCACTGGCAGATGTTTTTGAAGCACTCACCGCCGCAGACCGTCCTTACAAATCAGCTAAGACCATTTCCGAATCACTGACGATCATGGCCAAAATGTGTCAAGAAAACCATCTCGACCAAGAACTATTTATTTATTTTCTCCAAAGCCGTTTATGGCTTGAATATGCAAGAGATTTTATACCATCGGCGCAAATCGATGACGTAAATGTAGACGAGCTCATTCGTATGGCGAGCTCGTAAACGCTGATTTCTTACCATTGGCATCTACTGAACACAAAACGAAGCCATAACCCATCAAGATGGGCATTATTTCTAAAGAATATCTCGTCAGTATCTTGCTGAACGTTTCATTAAGTTTAGGTTATGATTGGGATACGATGCTGATTGTTGATTACGGTAGAAACTAAGCCTCGAACAGAGCTTCTATAGAATGAGCAATATGACAATTAACCTGAACAGGAAGTTCACTTCATCCAATGTCTAACTTTTATAAAGATAGCGATGTACTGCCTCATCGCATCATCCGAAAAAATGTAGGAACGCAAATACGCAGAATCCGAACATGGCGTAAACGTCTTTCAGCTGCATTAGAATGGAATGCCGTTGATAAAGGGCTGATCCTGCTCGTCGCCATTTTACCGATCTACTGCCAATACCTACTCTGGTCTCTGTACGTCCTAAGTCGACATGATCGTGAGCGCTTGGTCAATGTTCCCTTAGTGACTGAGATTATGAAAATTGAGATCGTATTTATCGCGATCGGAGTCATGATTCTACTTGCGGGGCTCTATTTACGCCGAAAAAAACCAGATAGCCTCATTTTCCAAACGATTACTTTGCATTTTTTCGCCCTAACACTAGTTGCGATGAGTTACTCGATTGGGACTGCTTCTTTTTGTGCAGGCTTGGTTCTGCTCGGGGCTCCCGTTTTTGGGTTCATTCTCCTTGACCGTAAAGCTGTCTGGGGCGCAACGATTACGGCTCTATTAGTGCTGATTGTTTTAAGTTATGTGACCGCCTATGGTCTACTCCCCTATGCACCCGTGATGGTCACACCAACCGATCAAGTCAGTCATCTATTTTGGATGAATAGTGTGTTCTTCTTTGCTGCGCCGTTCTTTATTCCCATTATTTTAATGGCAGATCAAATGCTGATGTGGTGGCGTGAGCGTGAAGACAAAATTCGTCATATGAGCCGTACTGACGCCTTAACAGGAACTCATAATCGATTCAGTATCCTGAATATTTTAGACCTCGAAGTCGCGCGAGCAACTGAATTTCAGGAGCCACTCTCTGTCGTCATTCTTGATCTTGACCACTTCAAAAAGGTCAATGATCAGTGGGGGCATCCAACAGGAGATTTGGTCTTAAAAACCGCAGCCGAAGTCTTACGCCAAAACATTCGAGAATGTGACTCGCTAGGTCGTTATGGTGGTGAAGAATTTGTGATTATCATTCCAAATGCCGATAACATAGAAACACAAAAGATTATTGAACGATGCCGTATTGCACTGGCTCAAACAAAAATCCTTTCAGAAAGCCAAGTACTGATTAATGTCACGGCGAGTTTCGGTGTGGTCAATGTCACGCACTCAGTAGACCAAACGATCGAGCCTTATACATTGATTAAAACCGCTGATGAAGCTTTATATATTGCTAAACATAATGGTCGCAATCGAATAGAGACAAAAATGCTCAGTCTTGCCTAGAGTGTGTTGATCTTTGTTTTTACGATGAAAAATGGGTGTGTGATTAAACCTTAACACGCCCAAGCTTGAACAAATAAAAGGTGAATGCTGTTCTCTTTCAATCAGTGAGGTCACCCATGTACGATTTTGAGTCGATAGTTCCCAAGGCGAATGTTTTTATGATTCGTCGCTATACAGAAAACTCTATAGATCAATTGGAATATTTTAAAAACAATCTGCAATGGAGTTATGACGAGGCCTCAGGACGACGATTTTGTAACATGGGAGCTGACTACTTAATCTTTGGTCAGGTGCAGAAATCACAGCCTTTTGACCCTGTTGTCTTGAAAATCATGCACGAACTGAATGAACGATTCAGTGTCGCAATGAATGCATGCTATGCAAACTATTATCAGGATGGCAGTTCAATTGTTCCATTTAGAAGTAACAAAGGTCTGCAAACCGATCTCGATCAACCAATCCTATCTGTTGCATATGGAGGTACTCGACTCGGGGTCTTTAAAGATGTTTGTACTGATGAGGAACACGAGTTCTTCATGTATGGTGGAGATCTATGCATCATGGGGCTTGATAGTCAACAAAACTATCTGCATGGGATGCGCGCATCTGACACGTTCACAGAGCCGCGAATATCACTAACCTTTCGGAAAATCAGCAGTTGGGCTGCGGCATAACAGCACAAATCTCTACAGATTGTTTCAAAACTATTGTCTAATCTTTAAACGTGGTCTATAAACTTAAATAGACGCTAAAAATGGATATTTTCAGGAAACGCGTATAAGACATTCTTCATTGGTAAAATCAAAAGGATATTGATGTAACGAATATGAATAACCTATTGCGGACACAGGAAGCCACTGAAGAGGAACTATCGACTGCATTGCAGTCTAGAAATCGACTGCTCACTTTTCCAGCCAAACTAGAAAAACTATTTCTTGATCAGCACGTCCCGCGCTCCATTCGACGCTTTCATGTGTTAATGCCTGTCATCTTCTTTCTCTATGCAATCCTGATTACGGGCATTATCGGTGTTATTCCCAAATCAGGTATCGAACTCTGGTTAACCATCGTTGCCTCCGTAACATTCAGCATTATCTGCACGATGGCACTGTCTTTTTTTCCACGTTTTAATCGATGGTTTACCGTATATGGTGTTTTTGGAAGCTCTGTTGTCATTTCGGCAACAATCATCATTACCAATCTATTTCCATTGGGTCAAAACTCCCCACTTTTGTATGCAGGAATCATTTTTGCCATACTGATTGTTTACACATGTGTAGGAATAACCTTTCTTTGGGGGCTGATCGCAAATTTGATCGGCGGGTTTTCTGCAATTTTTATCATGACTTTTAGTCATATCCTCGTCAATTGGACATTGTTTAATCGGATCTATATCTGTTCGAGCATTCTGGGATTAGGGCTGAGTTATGCGCTGGAGAACCAAGAACGCAAGAATTTTTTGAACACATTGTTATTACGCATCACCATCCATAAAGGAGAAGAGCTCGCTAAACAACTTGAATCACTCTCTCGTCTAGACTCTCTCACTGGAATTGCAAATCGACGCCATTTAGATGAGGTGTTAGATGATGAATGGAATCGCGCACTACGTCAAAATCAACCTCTAACCATCATGCTAATCGATGTTGACCACTTTAAACTCTACAATGACAAATTCGGACATCTTTCAGGTGATAGTTGTCTACGCCAAGTTGCACAACTTTTTGCGAGGATGACCAAACGAAGTGGTGAATTAGCCGCACGTTATGGTGGTGAAGAGTTTGTCTTGGTCTATCCTGCAATGGATACAACGCTCGCCAAAGAGCAAGCAGCTCGCCTGCTTCATCAAATCGCCAGTCTCGCGATCCCACACCCCAATGGGCACTTTGTTTCCTTTAGCATCGGTCTCTGTGTATCTGTTCCCTCACCAGAAATTGATATCGCGCAGTTGCTACATAATGCCGACACCGCTCTTTATCAAGCAAAAGCCAATGGACGAAACCGCTATGAACTTTATGTAGAACCCAGCGAAGACTCATTAAAACAAGTCGACCAAGCTTTACATTCGTGATAGCGAGACCAAATATTAGAAGATGTTGACTTTGTGGCAACGGAATTTTGATGAAAAAATGCGCAAAATTGCACTTGTCATCGCTATTTTCTTGGCGCACTATAAACGAATAATCTCACTAAAAATCGTCAATGCATCACACTAATTTTAGAAAAAAGAAGTGAAGTACAACTAGAGCATCAAGAACTCTAGTTCCCTAAACATCAACTCCATCAAGGAGATTGTCATGCCAAAATTCATCATCGAACGAGATATTCCTGACGCAGGAAAACTATCTGGTCAAGAATTAAAAGCCATATCACAAAAATCCTGCGGGGTACTCAATCAATTAGGACCGCAAGTACAATGGGTTCAAAGCTTTGTGACTGCAGACAAAATCTACTGTGAATATATCGCCCCAAATGAGGAACTGGTGAGAGAGCACGCTAGATTGGGCGGTTTCCCAGCAAATCGTATCTCGCAAGTCACATCTATGATTGATCCAACAACAGCAGAGTAAGTACTCTCAACTCAAATGGAGAGCACTCTCACTTATTTGGTATCTGGGAGATCATAAAAATGGACAATATTAAACAATGGGAAATCAACGCGCGGGAATTTTCTAACTGTAATTGTGCCTATGGTTGTCCTTGTCAATTTAATGCATTACCTACACATGGGTTTTGTAATGCTGTAGTCGCCTTTGAAATTGACCAAGGTCATCATGGCTCAACTCACCTTGACGGTCTAAAAGTCGCAGGAATTTTTCGGTGGCCGGGCCCTATTCACCTCGGTGGTGGCGAAGCAGCGCTCATCATCGATCAACGTGCACAACCAGAACAACGAGAAGCTCTGCTGCGAATTCTCGCAGGACAGGATACCGAACCAGGAGCAACAATTTTTCAAGTATTTTCGACTACTTTAGAAAAATTATATGAGCCAATTTATGCGGACATAGATTTTGAAATTGATATCGAACGTCGCAGAGCACATCTAGCTGTGACAGATATCATCGAATCTCGCGGAGAACCAATCCTGAATCCAATTACAGGTCTGGAACACCGTGTACGTATCGACATGCCCAATGGTTTTGAGTATAGCCTTGCCGAAGCTGGGCGCGGCTGGTCAAAGACAAACGGATCAATCCAGCTTGATCTCAGTGATTCTCATGGGCACTTTACTATATTGCATCTAAACCAAAGCGGTGTCGTGCATTAACAATGAATGATACCGCACTAGAGCTTGTATTAAAGCGCGACCGACACGTAGTCATCATAGCCATCCTTGTGACTAGCGCACTTGCTTGGGCTTATGTCCTGAAACTTAGCATCGATATGAATGCAAGCAATATGTCTGGGATGGACATGAGCAACATGAATGAGATGCTCATGCCTGCTTTTCAGGCATGGACATGGGCAGAATTCTTTTTCATGCTGACGATGTGGATCGTCATGATGATCGGAATGATGACGCCCTCGGTCGCTCCAATGCTCTTGCTGTATGCACGCGTAGGACGACAGGCACGACAACAAAACTATCCTTTTGCAGCGACCAGCTGGTTCGCCTTAGGTTATCTGCTGATTTGGACTATCTTTGCCCTGCTCGCAACGTGCACACAATGGGGACTTGAACGTTTAACGTTGCTTAGTCCCATGCTGGCAAGCCAAAGTCATATTTTAGGCGGGGGATTATTGATTGCTGCTGGAATCTATCAGTGGCTCGCAGTGAAGGATATTTGTCTTACTCAATGCCAGTCACCCCTCACCTTTATTCAGCAACATGGTGGATTCAGCGCCACACAGCGTGGCGCACTAAAATTAGGTCTTAAACATGGACTTTATTGCGTAGGCTGCTGCTGGGCACTGATGCTACTGCTCTTCGTGGGTGGGGTGATGAACACGCTTTGGATTGCAGCACTCACCGTCTTGATCCTACTAGAAAAGATCACCCCAACAAGTCGCTTGATTCCACGCCTTGCGGGGCTATTCTTCATCAGTTTAGGTTTGAGTGTAAGCTTTCAGATTTATTCGCTCTAGTCACTCAATCAACCACGTGCTGTCACAATTTCAGCACCATTTCGCAAGGTTAAAGTGACAGGGGTTTTTTCAGCAACTTTAAGCAATCCTTGCCAGATCTCATCACTCAGCTCCAGATCAGTGCGTAATACACGCTCAATACGCGTATGGTCTTCGCGATCTTTCAATAAAGTCAGCTCAACGTGCAACTGACCAATTTCCCAGCCTTTATGCTGAGCATACATCCGCAAAGTAATCGCAGTACACGCACCCAAACCACTTAGAATAAACTCATAAGGCGCTGGCCCTGCATGTTGTCCACCAGATGCCACAGGCTCATCGGCAAGCAGATCAAAGTCCCCTGTTTTAATGCGATGAGTATAATTTTTTGGTGTTGAATCCACTGTTGCAGTTGCTATCGCTTTCATGAGTGAGCTCCTTTTAAATGAATACCATCAAGCGAAGGTGCAATCAATCGCTTACCTGCATTCGCTTCATCAAGCGTACCAAAACGCGAACTCTTTGCCTCCCAATCACGGCGTGCCTCTTCTACTTCTTCTTGAGTCCGCGCCACAAAATTCCACCACAATAAAACATCTTCTTTAAACGGCTCTCCGCCAATCATTAATATTCTTGTAGACAAATCACAACTGATCGTCACATTAGAATGTCCTTCTGCAAAATAAAGCAATGAACCCGTTTCTAGAGGTTCGCCATTAACCAGTGCCCTACCTTCCAAAACAGTAATGCCATGCTCAAAATTCGAATCTAATGGCAACTCAAATGTCCCAGTTTTTTTGGCCAGTAAATCCACTGCAACGAGTGACGTATACACTGAAACTGGTGAAGTCACACCAAAACTACTTCCTACCAAAATCGTCGCATCAAATGAATCCTGATGAGCCACAGGTAATGTCGGATAATTTTGGAAATGAGGCTCTATATGGCGATGCTGATCTGGCAGAGCAATCCACAATTGCGCTGCGTGTAATCGGCTGGGTTTATCCGTCGGTGAAATCTCAGCATGAGAGATCCCTTTACCTGCGGTCATGAGATTGACTTGATTGGGATAAATCATTTGGTCACTTCCCAGACTATCCAGATGCCTGACCGATCCTTCAATCATCCATGTAAACGTCTGCAAACCGATATGCGGATGCGGCCCCACATTCATTCCCTCTCCCACCGCAAAATTGACAGGCCCTGCATGATCCAAGAAGCACCACGCACCAATGGTACGACGCATCCGACTGGGAACTAATCGGGCTATCTTTAATCCTGTACCAATTTCCGCCACACGACCTTCAATTCGAACAATATCTTCACTTTCCATGGCTGCACCTTTAATCAATATAATCGGACTCAACAACTCCAACCCTGCTTTGATTGTAGCGTATAAATTTCAGTTGTCTCAGCGCTTTATGTAAAGAAATTGCACATAAATAAAAGCCCTATCTATCATATAGAAAGGGCTTTTTGTTTCACCAACGCCATTGATCTAAGCCGTCAAGAACGTATCAAGAAACCAATGACGACCTTAATGAATTTTAGTATTCACGACTAAAACCACCAATTTATGATCTGCAATCACAGGAAGAAAAATCTCCTTGGATTGTTTATTCATAGTCATCGTTTTTGCCCCACTCAATGTCGCAAGATTCTGAATCACGCGATAACGATCTGAACTCAATTGATGAGCAATCGTCAAAGTTCCGCTTCCTCCACCATTAGCAACAAATACATTACGCGATTCAGAATCATATAAAACTGTATTGGCATCATCTCCAATCGAGAATTGCGCGACATTTGCACCTGTTAATGAATTAGTCACAACGGCAATGCGATTGCGACAAGCAGAAATTAATCTGGAATGATCGACATCAAACGCTAATCCTGATGGCTGATCACAATCCGATAATTTCCATGACGACTCTAACTTGTCTGTCGTGGCATCAATCACATCTATCCCAGCATGATCTTGGACATTGACATAAATATGCCCATAGTTATCAGTGACTGCCTGACTTGGCTTTCCAGAGGACTTAATTGAATGGATGAATTTTAGAGTTTTTGCATCAATGACATCTATCGTGCTGGCACTACTGTTAAAAACATAAACCTTATTCACTGCGGGTTCATAAAGTATCGAATCTACTCCACCACCAGAGACCTGAATATCAGAAATACGCCGCAAAGACTCTAAATCAAATACGGTGACTGTGTTGTTTTGACGATTACTGATAAAGCCTAATTTTAGATCCTGCGCAAAGGCAACACCTGTAACACCATACGTCTCGGGGATGGTTTTCATGATTTTATTGGTGTCTAGATTGACCACATCGACATGGTCACCACGCGTCACATAGAGACGTAAACGCTTATTGTCTACGGCAACAAAATCATATTTGGGTACATCACCAAGCGTAAACTTCTGAATGACATCATAATTGGAGTCTTCAGCAAAAGATTTCGGCGAATGCAAAGCACTTAAAGGAACTAATACTGCAAATAATAGCGTAGAGAAAATACGGGGTTTCACGAGGAATTTCCTAGATACAACAAGAAAGAAACAAGGGGAAAATCTTTGAATCGATTACAGGAATAGCTAATAGCGCGCGAATCATAACGGCAAATGCCATCATATTCATTGACATTCTATGAGAAAAATCTGGACGATATTATCAATTGCAGATATTGCTAAATCATGAAACATTAAAGCATATCAGGCTGATACAAATAGAAAATTATACACATCAATTTTGTTCAAAATATGAGAATAAAAAAACGCGAACCTAAGTCCGCGCTTTTTGGTTTCACACTAACAAATCAAGAATGAGTCATATCTAACGGTACAACCCACTGTGCAAACTCAGCTTCGGTCACATAGCCGAGTGCCAATGCAGCTTCTTTCAGACTAGTGCCTTCTTTATGCGCTTTCTTCGCAATCGCAGCAGCTTTGTCGTAGCCGATATGTGGATTCAGTGCAGTGACTTGCATCAGGTTTTTCGCTAAGTTTTCTTCGATTTTTGGTAAGTTTGGTTCGATACCAACTGCACAGTTGTCGTTGAATGCTAGGCAAGAATCAGAAATCAACTGGATGCTTTCCAATACGTTATGCACCATCACTGGTTTGAACACGTTTAATTGGAAGTTACCTTGACTACCTGCAAACGCCACTGCTGCATCGTTTCCATACACTTGCACAGCAACCATGGTCATCGCTTCGCTTTGTGTTGGGTTGACTTTACCTGGCATGATCGAGCTGCCTGGTTCGTTTTCAGGAATGTTCAACTCGCCGATGCCGTTACGTGGACCACTGGCTAACCAACGCACGTCGTTTGCCATTTTCATCAACGCGCCAGCCAATGTACGCAGGCTTGCAGAGGTTTGCACGAGTGCATCGTGTGCGCTCAATGCTGCAAATTTATTTGCTGCTGATTTGAATGGATAACCAGTTTCTTTTTCATAGTAGCTTGCTGCGAGTGCACCGAATTTTGGATGTGCATTCAAGCCTGTGCCAACGGCTGTACCACCAATTGCGAGTTCATACAGACCAATCAGCGCATGACGTACTTCTGCGATACAGTAATCAAGCTGTGCAACCCAACCGCCAATTTCTTGACCCAATGTGATCGGTGTTGCATCTTGCAAATGGGTACGACCGACTTTAACCAAATCTTTATATTTTTCAGCTTTTGCTGCCAATGTGTCACGGAGAACTTTCACGCTTGGGAATAGTTTTTCGTTCAGTTCTAATACCACAGCAATGTGCATTGCAGTTGGGAATGTGTCGTTACTGGACTGACCGCGGTTTACATGGTCGTTCGGGTGAACTGGAGTTTTGCTACCGAGTACGCCACCTGCAATTTCAATCGCACGGTTAGAAATCACTTCGTTGGAGTTCATGTTGCTTTGTGTGCCTGAACCTGTTTGGAACACAACGAGTGGGAAATGTGCGTCTAATTTACCAGCGATCACTTCGTCAGCCGCTTGGATGATGAGTGCTGCAACTTCTTCAGAGATTTGACCTAAGTCGCGGTTGGCTTCTGCTGCGCCTTTTTTGAGGATACCGAGGCTGCGAATCATTGGGCGGGTGAATTTAAAACGATCTACACCGATTGGGAAATTTTGAATACTACGTTGGGTTTGTGCACCCCAATAACGGCTGTTTTCGACATCCAGCGCGCCCATTGTGTCGGTTTCGATACGAGTAGTCATGGTATTCCTCTTTTAAGTGGTCGTTTAAATGCGCTCTTGTGAAGTACATTTTTTGTACGTGAAAAATATGTCGCGAGATTATACAAAAATTTGCTAATCCTTGGGTGGGTTTATGACATTTTAAAGTTTGATGTTTGGTATATTTCTTATGGTCATTGAGAATAACTAATAAGAATCCAATTGTGAAAGATTCCTCATAATTTAAAGAAACCATACTGATATAAAAACATATAAGTTTTCTTGACTTAACTAAAACTGAATGACATATTTACTTGCACATTCATTAATCAAATAAGTATCTTATATGGCAGATTTTGGCATCTTATTTGTCACCTCTGCTACATAAGAATATGTTTAGCCATCAATAAGGATGACTCAATGGCTCACAATGAAGAAAAGAAAATCTGCGGCATAGTCATGCCAATTTCTGCTATGGATGGATGCAGTGAAGGTCACTGGAGTGATGTCCTTGAAATCATTACTGAAGCCATAGAGGAAGCTGGCTTCGAAGGTAATCTTGTTAGTAACGCGGATGATGTTGGTATTATTCAGAAACGAATAATCCAAAATCTTTATGAAAATCCAATTGTCGTCTGTGATGTAAGTGGCAAAAATCCAAATGTTATGTTCGAACTTGGAATGAGACTCGCATTTGATAAACCGACTATCATTATTAAAGACGATAAAACATCCTATTCATTTGATACCTCTCCGATTGAGCATATCGAATATCCGAGAGATCTGAGGTTCTCAAGAATCGTTGATTTCAAGGCAAAGCTTGCGGAGAAAATAAAAGCTACTTTTGATAAATCAACGAATGATGCCTTATACACAACATTCCTTAAACATTTCGGTGAATTTAAAGTTGCCAAAATTGACAAGAAAGAGGTTTCTGGGCAAGAGTTCATTCTTGATGAACTAAAAAGCATTAGAATGGGAATGCGTAGGCTTGAACGTAATCAATTTGGCAGAGAAACGAACATTCGAAATATTTTTGACAACCCCTCCTCCGATGAGGATTTTGACTATTGCATGGGTGATCCATCTAGCTTGGATGTAAAAAAAGCAATTGACGTTATTAGCTCACACCCTGGTGTTATATCGGTAGACATCATTAACTTAGGGTCTAATCACAAGCACCTGCGAGCAAAGCTGAGTGACGCAAAAATTAAGGACGAACTTCAAACAATAATGCGCAATATTTCACCGAAAAGTCAGAGCAATCGGCATAGTTCCGCTCAAAAAAATAGCTAACCCATCATTCCCGAACCTGCGCGAAAAACCGCGCAGGCTGGTATGCCCCCATTAGCAAGAATAAGCAAAACGCTGCTTTGCCCGAGTACAAGACGAGGACAGTAGTCTAAATAGACTTAAATATAAAAACTGGGGCAAGCCTCCAGCCTAAAAAAGCGGTGTCTAACTCCAATTTTTAATGCAGCCCAAGTAGGTCGGCGCATTGCGACAGCCGAAATAAAACCCATGAACAGCATGTAAAAGCCCAAACAATCCCACAAATAAATTGTGTTTGTATATCATATGCACATGTCGCAATACCCGTTAGTTATTGCGACCTACGTTTGCTGGCGCAGCAGGATTATCTCTCATTCAAGTTCAACAGAATTAAGGTTTAGCACAGCATGAAGAAAGCAGTCATCTTTATCGCCATCATCTTAAGCGTCATCGTGCTGTCCGTGGTTGGCAGAAATTACGTCAAGCAAATCGTCGCCGAGCAGGCGGCCAAGAACCCTGCCAATCCTGAGTTCGTTGCGACAGCCAAAGAAGCTTTATCGTTTAGCGATGCAGCAGAAGCCGAGCGTTTTCATGCGATTGCACGCATCATCAATGCCAAAAATCAGGATCTAAAACTGCCACGCGAAATCAAGCCCGGCGTGTCGTTTGAACACATCGACATGCAGGACAACAGCAATATGATCGAGGCGAAATTCCGCTTGACTGGAGATGGCGATAAAGCGCAGCTTGCTGCACAAGCCAAGAGCGAATTTCGCCAAATGAAAATGAGCCTCTGCACCATGACTTCCAATCTATCCTCAGAAAATCAAGCCGCACTGTTCAATCAACATACCTTTTATCGGGTCAAGTTCTACGATAAGAACGATGTGCTTGTGGCGAATCAGGATTTGGAGTTGGTGAGTTGTGTAGGGTGATTTGAGGTTGCTCAGGGGCTATCAGGCATTATCGAAAAAGTCGCGTAAGCACGCTTAGCACGTGTAGGCTGCGAGCTTGCCCCAGCTCTTATTTGCTCATTCATGACGCTGGGGCAAGCCGCCAGCCTACAAAAACAAAGCATCATTAAACAGACAAAAAAAGCCCAACATTCACCGAACATTGGGCTTTTCATTTTTAAACGACTTACTTCGTTTCGTTAAACAACTCTCGACCGATCAACATACGACGGATTTCCGAAGTCCCTGCACCGATCTCAAAGAGCTTAGCATCGCGCCACAAACGTCCTGCTGGATAATCATTGATATAACCATTACCACCCAAAACCTGAATCGCTTGGCCTGCCATCCATGTCGCTTTTTCAGCAACATACAGGATCGCACCCGCCGCATCTTTACGTACTGGCTCACCACGATCAGCCGCCTTTGCAACCGCATACAAGTACGCCACACACGCGTTGTAACCAACATACATGTCTGCAAGCTTACCTTGCATCAACTGGAACTCACCAATCGCCTGACCAAACTGTTTACGTTCATGGACATAAGGCACAACCAGATCAAGCGCCGCCGCCATAATGCCAAGAGGTCCTGCACCAATCACGATACGCTCATAATCCAGACCTGACATCAGGACTTTAACACCGCCATTCACCTTGCCTAAGACGTTTTCGACAGGGACACGGCAATTATCAAAAATTAATTCACAGGTATTTGAACCGCGTAAACCGAGCTTATCGAGTTTTTGTGCAGTGCTGAAACCCGCAAAGCCTTTTTCAATAATGAACGCTGTGATGCCTTTTGAATGTGCTGCAACATCTGTCTTTGCATAAACAACCAACGTGTCTGCGTCTGGGCCGTTGGTGATCCACATTTTATTGCCGTTCAAGACATAGTGGTCACCATCCAAATCCGCGCGCAATTTCATACTCACCACGTCAGAACCAGCACCTGGCTCAGACATTGCCAATGCACCAATGTGTTCACCACTGACAAGCTTCGGCAAATATTTCTGCTTCTGCGCGGCGGTGCCGTTCAAGTGAATTTGATTGACACAAAGATTTGAATGCGCGCCATACGACAAACCGACAGCTGCTGATGCACGAGAAATTTCTTCAGCAACGATCACATGCGCCAGATAGCCCATGTTCACGCCGCCATATTCTTCGGCAACGGTCATCCCCAGAACACCGAGATCACCCATCTTGCGCCAAAGCTCGAGTGGAAAATGATTTTCTTTATCGAAGTCCTGAGCAAACGGCGCGATTTCCTGACTAGCAAACTGGCGCACACTATCACGCAGGGCAATCAGTTCAGGCGTCAGATCATGATTAAAAGTAGAGATATACATTGTTCATTTTTCCTTAAAAACAATTCAATTTAATGTCCAAAAACGGTACTTTTTTCTACAAAAAACTAAACCACAAAACTCATCCATTTACGCATTTGTCATTTATGCATCGTTAGACAGCAATCCAAGGTATAATTCACTCTTGCTCTACACTTGACTGTATTGAACTGGTCGCTTTCCAAGGTACGCTATGACATCTGAATCAACGACAGAAAATCAACCATCAGCGAACAACTCAATCAAAAGTCCTAGCACAGACCCTTTGCACGGTCTGACGTTAGCGGTATTACTCGAACGCCTCGTCGAAATCTACGGTTGGGAAGAACTCGCACGATTCATCAATATCCGCTGTTTCATCCACGACCCGAGTATCAAATCCAGTCTATCTTTCCTACGCCGTACACCGTGGGCAAGGAAACAAGTCGAAGACTTTTACATCAAATTTGGTCATGCGGATTGGCAAGAATCACAATCCCATTAATCGCTTCGTATTACAAATTCTATTTAAAACTTGGAACGCCTTATGAAAATCATCGCCCGCAACCTGTCTCGCGAAACCACTGAAGCCGAACTTCATGCACTCTTTGCCGAGTTTGGTGAGGTTCAATCCTGTACTTTGGTTTTAGATAAAGCGACAGGTAAATCAAAAGGCTTTGGCTTCATCGAGATGCAACTCTACGAAGCTCGCACCGCCATCAAACGCCTCAACGCCAAACGTGTTGGCGGCAGTGTTATTCGCGTGAAAGAAGCCGAAGAAGCTGCGAAGTGATTTATTAAATCATTCAACTTCATTTGTAGTTCACTGAGCTTGTCGAAGTGAACATCGTGCAGGCTTACCTTTCAGAAACCGCACATTTCGACAAGCTCAATGAGCTAGCTGGGCGTTTGAATAAAAATCAAAAGCGCCCCCCCCTCAGGGGAAGGAGCTTCAATCAATCCGCCGTCACCTGCAATAACACTTGACGTTTCTTGACCTGCATCCCAACAGCCGCACTAATCGCACCAACGACACCATCACAGTTTGACTTGATTTGTTGTTGAATCTTCATCGCTTCCAAGATCACCAGCGTTTGGTCTTTGACCACTTTCTCGCCTTCTGCAACCAAGATATTGACGACTGCGCCATTCATCGGTGCACGAATCTGACCATCACCTGCCTCATCTGCCGCTGCGGGTGGCACGTGGGTCACATCGACGATCGTCAGATTACCATTAGCCATATCGAGGTATTGCGTATCGCCTGACTGTACATACGCAACCGTTTTACGAATGCCTTGCCAGAGATAAACCAATTGGTTTGCTGTGCAGGACAAGACTTCAAGGCTTTCGGTTACGCCATCATGTTGGAGTGTGAAATGATGACCTTCCTGCTCAATCGCCAGTTTATGCACCACATCACCAACTTGCAGTTTTAGTGGAATCGGCATGGCAATGCCCGTGTGCCAACCGCTACGGTCAGACTTGTACACCAGCAAACTTGCAGCAATTGCTAGGGCCTCATGCGATGCAACCGCAGGTTTTAAACTGACATCATCAGAGAAATGTTCAGTAATAAATGCGGTATTGGTATCGCCTGACACCAATACTGAATTCTGCAAGATATTGACCAAGAACTGTTTATTGCTATTCACACCGAGCAATACCGTATCTTGTAATGCACGTGCAAGCAGGCGCACTGCATCAGTGCGAGTCTTACCGTAAGCAATCACTTTAGCAATCATTGGATCGTAATGTGGACTGACTTCGCCCAGACTGGTCATGCCATGATCGACACGAACACCCGGTAATACTGGCGGTTGCCATAGTAGGATTTCACCCGTTTGTGGCAAGAAATTAACACCCGGATCTTCGGCATATAGACGTACTTCAACCGCGTGGCCTGTCAGCGTTAATTCATCTTGTGCAAGTGGTAATTTTTCACCATTGGCGACACGGAGTTGCCATTCGACCAAGTCCAAGTCTGTAATCAACTCCGTCACAGGATGTTCAACTTGCAAACGGGTATTCATTTCCAAGAAATAGAAATTGCCTTGGCTGTCGAGCAAAAATTCAACCGTACCCGCACCAACATAGCCACAAGATTTTGCCGCCGCAACAGCCGCCTCGCCCATGCGCTGACGCAGATCAGGCGTCATGACTGGACATGGGGCTTCTTCAACCACTTTTTGGTTACGGCGTTGAATCGAGCAATCACGTTCAAACAAATACACATGATTACCGTGTGTATCACCAAACACTTGAATCTCAACATGGCGAGGTGCAATGACAGCGCGTTCCAGAATCATTTCGCTAGAACCAAAGGCATTCAGTGCTTCGGACTGAGCCGTCTCCAGTGAAGACTTTAACTCACTCTCTGCATGAACCAAACGCATCCCTCGACCACCACCACCCGCAGACGCTTTGACCATCAGCGGGAAACCAATTTTTTTCGCCTCAAGAATCAAATTTTCAAGTTCTTGATTACCACCTTGGTAACCGGGAATACAAGGAACATTGGCTTCAAGCATGGCTATTTTGGATAAACGCTTGCTGCCCATTAACTCAATGGCATCAGGTGTTGGGCCGATAAAGGTGATATTTGCTTCGGCGCAGGCTTTGGCAAATGCTGCGTTTTCTGACAAAAAACCATAGCCAGGATGGATCGCATCCGCACCTGTCTTGCGCGCAGCTTCTAGAATATGATCGACTCGCAAATAAGAATCAGAAACCTTTGCAGGGCCAATACAGACCGCTTCATCGGCAAACTGCACATGGAGCGCGTTGGCATCCGCCTCTGAATAGACGGCGACGGTGCGATAGCCTAGAGCCTTTGCGGTGCGCATCACACGCACTGCGATTTCGCCACGGTTCGCAATCAGAACTTTTGAGAATGCCATACAGCCTCCAACAACATATTATTTAATAAATTTTTACTTCATCACTTCAATAATTTAATTAATCTGAACCTATTCAGATCAATGATTACTTAACCCAACTTATTCTGTCGCCCAGCTTGGCAAACGCTTTTGCACAAATGCCAGCGTTCCTTCTAAACCTTCGGTCGTTGCCGCTTCTGCGAATTTGACCGCAACATCATCCAGCAATCCTTCTAAAGGCTCTTGTCCTGCGGCACGATGCAAGATGTCTTTGGTCACGCGACTGGCATTTGGTGCAGTACGTTTGATTTGGCTGAGCACTTCATTCAATGCCGCATCAAGCAACTCAACAGTCGCCAAAGATTGATGAACCAAACCGATTCGCTCGGCTTCCGCACCTTCGAAGCGGTTACCCAAGAGTGCATAACGACGCGCTTGTGTTAGACCAATACGCTGTACGACAAACGGAGCAATCTGCGCTGGAATCACGCCCAAACCTGTTTCAGGCAAACCAAACTTAGTATTGTCCAGACAAAGCGCCACATCTGACACACACGCCAAACCAAAACCACCACCCAGCACCGCGCCTTCAAGTACAGCCACCACAATCTGCGGTGCTTCATTCACGGTTTGAATTAACGTCCCGAAACTACGATTAAACTTCACGTAGACTTCACTGCCCTTTTCAGCCGCTTGCATGCGTAAGCCTGTCATGTCTTTGAGATCAGCACCCGCGCAGAAACTGCCGCCTTCCCCACGCAAGACAACGCCACGCACCGACGCATCATCTTTAATACTGGTAAACACAGCAATTAAATCAGCAACCATTTCTGAGCTCATCGCATTACGCACTTCAGGACGATTTAAACGCACATGCAAAATTGCACCACGTTGTTCAAGAATGAGCGTTTGGGTAGCAGGCAAAGTCATGACTTATACTCGTTCATATTGAATTTCTGGAAATATTTTTAAACATGGCGAACTGATTGAATCAACTCGCCACCATAACCTTAAAACTTTGACCTTAAGACTTCTGTTTGCTTGGCAAAATATCCATGAGCTTACAGATAATGCCCAACATGATTTCGTCTGCACCGCCGCCAATCGAACCGAGACGACCATCACGATACAATTGTGATGCTGGGTTATCCCACATGAATCCGTTACCGCCCCAATACTGCAAGCAAGCATCTGACACTTCACGAGTCAAACGTCCCGATTTCAGTTTTGCCATCGATGCCAACATCGCGACATTTTCACCAGCAATATGTTGTTCACATGCTTGATAAGTTAAAGCTTTTAAGGCTTCAACTTCAGTCATGAGTTCCGCAAAACGAAAATGCACATATTGGTTATTAATCAGCGGTTGTCCGAAGGTTGTACGCTCTTTGGTATAAGCAATGGTTTGCTTGATACAGTGTTCCAGACCGCCAACCGCGTTGGCACACGCCCACATGCGTTCTTCTTGGAATTGCATCATTTGCATCATGAAACCCATGCCTTCTGCACCGACCAGATTGCGCTGTGGCACGCGAACATTGT
>JASLGO010000061.1 GCA_030150135.1 Aquirhabdus sp. | reverse complement strand
CGCCATCGGCGCAACAGATCTGCCTGATAAATTCATGAACGTGGAAGGTAATAATAACCGCACATCATGACCATCAATAAGTCCGCGACCCGTAAGACCAGAAAATCGACTTTCTGCTTTCAGGGTAATGTTAAAACGCTGGGCAATGGCTTCAACATACCAAAACCCAGCGTTATGACGAGTCTGGGCATATTCCGTTCCCGGATTGCCCAGCCCTACGATGAGGGAAATACTCGTTTGTTCTTTAGACATTGCCTAAGACTTTTTAAGAAGTAGTGTGCTTAATTATTCAGCAGCAGCTTCTGCGTCGTCAGCTTTTTGACCTTTCGCTAAGTGAATGCTTGCGATTGGTAGGTCATGGCTGTCTGCGCCATGGCTAAGTTGAGTCAATTTAACGCCTTTTGGCAGTTTGATGTCTGACAAGTGCAAAACTTGATCCAATTTAACATCGCTTAAGTCAACTTCGATGAATTCTGGCAAGTTTGCTGCCAATGTACGAACTTCAACGTCGTTTACAGTGATTGATAGCTGACCACCTTGTTGTTTCACGCCAACCGCTGTTTCTTGGTTGGTGAAGTGTAATGGTACGCGCATTGTAATTTCATGTGTTTTATCAATGCGATAGAAGTCAGCATGCATTGGTGTGTTTTTTGCTGGATGACGTTGAAGCGCTTTTAGAACAACTTGTTCTGCTTTGCCATCAACATTTAAAGTCAAAACGTGTGAATAGAACGCTTCGCTTTCCAATGCTTTAACTAACTCATTCAAGCGAATGCTGATGGATTGTGCAGCAGCAGCGCCGCCGTAAATCACGCCTGGTACGAGGTTTGAGTGACGCAGGCGGCGGCTCGCACCTTTCCCTTGCAAGTCACGTGCTTGAACGTTCAAGCTAAAATCTGTAGTGCTCATGGTATTTCCTAATAAACAACAGTTTTAAAGTCTCAAAAATCGAGGCTTTAGTTGGTAAAATGCCGAACTTGCGACCAGTTCGGCGGAGTTAAGCGAGTTTCCTCGCTCAATACAAAATCATTAAATCTAATAAAAGTTTTGCTTGATTAGTCGATTAGCTCAAACATTGCACTGATCGATTCTTCGTTGTTAATACGACGAATCGTTTCCGCAAGTAAACTTGAAACGCTGATTTGGCGTACTTTAGTGCAATCTTTTGCACCTTGGCTTAATGGAATGGTGTCAGTCACAACTAACTCATCAATTGGAGAGCCATTTAAATTATCAATCGCTGCGCCAGACAACACTGGGTGAGTACAATAAGCAACAACACTACGTGCACCATGCTCTTTGAGTGCAGCAGCAGCTTTACACAGGGTTCCCGCAGTGTCGACCATATCGTCAACAATGACGCAATCACGGCCGTTTACATCACCAATGATATGCATCACTTGAGCTTCATTGGCGCGTAGACGACGTTTGTCGATAATCGCAAGTTCGATGTCACCGAGTTGTTTTGCAACTGCACGAGCACGTACAACACCGCCGATATCTGGAGATACGACGATCAAATTGCTGTTATTGCCTTGCTTTTTAAGGTCAGTTAGCAGTATTGGTGAGCCGTAAATATTGTCAACTGGGATATCAAAGAAACCTTGAATTTGGTCTGCGTGAAGATCCATCGTTAGAACACGATCGATGCCAACAATACTGAGCATGTCTGCAACCACTTTCGCGCTAATGGGCACACGAGCTGAACGTGGACGACGATCTTGACGTGCGTAGCCGAAGTACGGCAAAACTGCGGTGATACGACCCGCACTTGCGCGACGTAGAGCATCTGCCATGACCAAGATTTCCATCAGGTTATCATTGGTTGGCGCGCAAGTAGGCTGGAGAATGAAAACATCTTTACCACGAACGTTTTCGTTAATTTCGATAGCAATTTCGCCATCAGAAAAACGATTGACGGTGGCAGCGCCAAGCGGAACGTGCAGATGACTTGCGACTTTTTGTGCTAACTCAGGGTGAGCGTTGCCAGTGAAGATGACGAGATTTGGCATAGCTCAATCCTGACAGTAAAGGCGGAAAAAATTCAGCAGAGTGAAGAGGATGTATCTTTAAAACAAAATATGGCAGGGGCGGCTGGACTCGAACCAACGGATGTCAGGATCAAAACCTGATGCCTTACCAACTTGGCGACGCCCCTGTAGCGGCGGAAATAATAGTGATTTGATGTTTGATTGTCAAGAAAATATTCTTAATTTCTTAACCAAGCATAGCGACCTTTCACTTATTACATCTGTTCTTTTTTCTAACAAAATAACAGTGTATTTCCATTTATATATTTGTTCACACATGGCAGGGGCGGCTGGACTCGAACCAACGGATGTCAGGATCAAAACCTGATGCCTTACCAACTTGGCGACGCCCCTAGTACATGTTGCGAAACACGTCGAAATGATTGCTTGTGCAAGCTGTTCGACGGGGCGCAACTATAACAAATTTAATGCGGAATGCACAGGTGATTGTCCAATTCCTGAACAAACAAAACCCTTAAATGGAGATTGTTTGAGTATTTTATCAGCAAATGCGCGTGTTGGCGCTAAAAGAAACACACAAGCACCTGTTCCTGTGAGTTGTGGTGGTTCTAAAAGTTCAGCTGATTCTTTTTGGATTTGTTCTAAAAAACAAAGAGCCTGATCAACTTCAGGATAAAGTTTTCGTACAACGATTTCACAGTCATTGTGTGTGTGTTTGTCGTGATAAAGATTTTGTAATTCAGCTAGAAAATAAGCTTGATCGATTATAGATGTATTTCGTGTTAAGTGTGGATCATTAAAAATTTCTGCGGTACTCACAAAACAATCTGGGGTCAGTACGACAAAATGACTTTCTGGGAGTGAGATAGGCATTAATATTTCGCCGACGCCTTCAGCCCAAGCATTCTGTCCACGAACAAAAACAGGAACATCTGCGCCGAGTTTCAAACCTAACTGCGCTAACTCGTTAATACTTAGTTGGGTTTGCCATAAATGATTTAACGCGAGCAGTGTTGTTGCTGCATCAGATGAGCCCCCGCCTAAACCGCCACCCATGGGAAGGTTTTTCTCTAAGACGATTTTTGCACCTTGATTGCATCCAGTCGTGCGTTGCAATAATTGAGCAGCTCGAATAATTAAATTATCTTGCGCTGGAAAAGGAAGATCGCTGATCAGTTCAAGCGTTTGATTTGGCTCAAAAGTCAGCCAATCCATTTGGTCAATCAGTTGAAAGACCGTTTGTAATAAGTGATAGCCATCATTTCGGCGTCCAGTAATGTGTAAAAAACGATTGAGCTTTGCGGGTGCAGGAAGGCGAAGACGGCTCACGGAGTGGTACTCGTAGTTGTTGATTCTTGTGGCGTAGATTGTTCAGTGGGTACAGTAGCTTCTCGTTGAATCGTTAAGATAACGCGATTATTTTGTGTATTTGAGTCAGCTTGTTCTGATTGTGGCGTAATCATTTGGGTCATGACTAATCGATTAGGATATTGGCTATCAGTCTGATCATTATAGTTAAAGTTAACATCCCAGCCACCTTCATTGAGTGTAAGTAAGCGATGTTGTGGATCACGTGTCACTTGACTCATGACATTGACTGGCTCGCCGTTAATCCAATGTGGAAGGTATGAAATCGGTGCTTGCCATCCTGTTGCACGCTGTAAGAGTTCTTCGGGCGTCGCTGCCTCTATATATCCTGTTTTGGCACTTTGTAGGCTGACGTGGTTTGGTATTCCTTCAATATGGGTTCGTCCGATTCCCAGAGCGCCAGTGAGATCAATCGCAAATCGCTCCCCATCTTGTGACCAAGCATAAAAAGCACTACCACTTTGTTTGGATGTTCGGACGCCAATTTTACCTGTGATGTTGAAATGGATGGGCGGTGTGGTATTCGCCGTAGAGTGAGTTGATGTAGCTATTGTTGACGTGGGGATATTGGGTAGTTTGGGTGGACGCAAAGATTGGCAAGCGGTCAATAGACTGAATAGTGGTATGACTGATAAATAGATTAAATGACTTTTACAAAAAGCTTTTTTCATAAGAATATGTTGTTTCATGGCTTGAGGTCAGTGGCGAATTACATTTGCAGTGATTGCATTTCTAGGTTGCGATGGATATTTGATCTTGGTGTGGTCGTTATGATTTGGTTGTATTGTGATCTGAGAGTCATTTGGAAAATGTTCTTTGAGCTCATTGATGAGTTGAAGACGTTCTGCATCATATTTTTTTGAGCTTGCAAGTGCTGTAACGAGATGCATTCCAATATTCATACTAGGTTCTGCATGATATGCCGCACGTAGTGTCTCTATTGCAAAGGAGTAATCTTTTTGAAGCAAGGCAATATAGCCGAGCGTATCTAAAATTGCAGGATGATTTGGCGCTAATTTATTGGCACGTTCTGCTAATGAGCGAGCATCTGATAAACGACGATTTTGTTGAGCGAGCGCAAATGCAAACGCATTGAGATAGACAGGATTATCTGGACTCAATGCGAGTAAATGTTCAGATTCCCGATCAAGCAGTTCGCTTTCATTAGGTTTGAGCAGCAAAATTCTGGCGTATATGAGATCAGGTTGGTTCGGTAGGCTGGCAATGGCTTCATTGAGTAGTTTACGCGCGGTTTCTGGGCGCTGATTATCTTTAAGTAATTGTGCTTGCAGTAAATATAAGAAACTCGTTTGTTCTGGATGTTCAATTCGCTCTTGGGTTAAGTATTCCAATTCGTTATCGAGTTGATTGTTGGCAGTCATGATGACCGCAAGTTTTCTTTGAGCTTTGCGATAGAGTTCATCGCCTTGTACTTTTCGAAAGTAACTAATCGCAACGGTAATGTGATTTTGACGTTCAGCGGCAATTCCAAGATAAAAATAAGCTTGATCGACATATTGGTCGATAGGTAACAGCTGAACTAAATAACGTTCAGCATCCAGCATACGCTGATTGTCGATACTCACCAATCCAGCAAGAAGCAATATTTCCCCATCTCCGCGCCAGCGCTGTGACATTTTTTTGAGCCGAGACATTGCAAGCTGAGGCTGGTTGTTTTTTAGCAAAAAACGGACTTCAAATAATTGCAGACTTTTATTCTTTGGCTGACGTTTAATTTCTTCGGCTAATAATTTTTGAACGTCGGTTGTTTTATTTTCGCTCAATAAAATATTTGCCTTTAGAGTAATAAACGCTGTGACATCTGGTTTTTTGCGCAAGGCAATGTTGACTTCTCGGAGTGCTTCTTCGGGTTGTCCTGCCTGAACGAGAAGACCTGCTTTGAGTACGGAAAGCGAAGGATTGTTATATTCCTTCAGGCTTTGGAGCGCGCTTAATAGTGCAGTACGATCATTCGGATCATCTGGGGAGATTCCTGCAACAATGCGGTCTAATGCAGCATTTGGGTCGTAGCTTAAGATTTTATCGAGCGTTTTTGTGGCTAGACGATAGTCATGTGCTTTCAGCGATAGATGCGCCATGTAAAATAAAGCAGGGATGTAGTTTGGATCAACTTCAACCCAATGTTTGGTAATGGCGAGACCGCCGTCAATATCGTTATTTTCCAGTGCGACAGTGAGCGCACGCTCTAGAACAATCGGGTCAGTTGTTTGTAATGCTTGAGCTCGATAGAGGACAACGCCTTTGTCTGTCATACCACGAGCTAAAGCGAGTTCAGCCGAAAATACATCAAGTAGTGCAGCTTGAGCAGTGTGCGTGAATAAAGCGGTCAATAAAATTGAACCGCGAATCAAGACTTGATAGCGATTGCAATAAGACTTTGCTAAATCCAACTGGAGCAAACGAACCTCGCTATCTCAGTGATTAACTTCATACCCAGTCATCAGGGTGATTCATCGTAATCAAAAGTATTTCAAATTTATGTATATTATCTGTCGTTGCAGTGATAAATACATCAGCAATGTTTGTATTTGCGCATCGCATATCGCACAATACCATATTTGCAAGTGGCAATCGACGCACAATGGGTTTCTTTGCTTTAGGCATCAATCACACCACCGCACCTTTGGAGATTCGCGAGCAAGTCGCGTTTGTACCAGAGCGATTAGGTGATGCTCTTCGTCATGCTCAGCAATTGGGTTTGACGAATGATTTAGTGATTGTATCAACTTGTAATCGAACAGAGTTATACAGCATTACTGACTCACCAAGTGATTTGGCTGAATGGTTGGCGAATACTCATGGGCTGCCCGTTGAGGCGCTCGTCGATCATCTTTACCAGCATGGTGAAGAAGGGGCGCTCATTCATTTAATGCGTGTTGCGAGCGGTATCGATTCAATGGTTCTAGGTGAGCCACAAATTTTGGGCCAGGTCAAAAGTGCACTTCAGTATGCACGCGATGCTGGGACTGTGACGCCAAAATTATCCCGAATTTTTGAACAAGTATTTAGCGCAGCTAAAAAAGTACGTACAGAAACTGCAATTGGATCACAGGCGGTTTCTTTGGGTTTTGCTGTCCTTCAATTGGCGCGACAAGTATTTAGCGATTTGAGTGAAACGACTGTTTTGCTGGTTGCAGCAGGTGAGATGAATACGCTTGTGGGGCGTCATCTTGCTGATCATGGTGTTAAAAAAATATTAATTTGTAACCGTGGCATTGAGCGCGCAGAAAGCTTGGCCGATGAGTTAAGAGTTCATTTACCTGTGGAAGTGATTCCGTTTAACCAACTTGACCAGACACTTCATCGTGCAGATTTAGTGTCTTGTTCAACGGGTAGTATTCATCCTGTCATCACACGAGAAATGGTACGCCGAGCTCTAAAAGCTCGCCGTCATCGTCCGATGTTGATGGTTGATTTGGCTGTCCCGCGAGATATTGAGCCGAGTATTGACGGCTTAGACGATGTTTTCTTATATACAGTTGATGATTTACAACGTGTGATTGACGGTAATCTCGCCCAGCGCCGCCAAGCGGCTGTTGAAGCTGAAGTGATGGTGAGTCAATTAGCCGCACAATATATTCAAGCCAGTCGTGCGCAACAGGCAGGACCAGTGATTGCCCAGTATCGTCAGCAAATGGATGAAATCCGTCAGCAAGAAGTACTTCGTGCTAAACATCTTATAGAGCAGGGTATTGCAGTTGATGAAGTGTTTGAGCGATTATCTCAGAGTCTAATGGCAAAGCTACTACATCGACCTTCGCAGCTTATTCGAGAGGCGGCGATTGACGAAGATAGTGATCGTTTAGCATGGATTACCAAGGGGCTAGGAAATGATGAACATAATGACTCATAAAATAAATCAAGTAAAAGCAGTAAGAAAGTCAGCGTTGGTTTTGTGTGTGGGGTTGCTTGGCTTTTGCAGTGCGAGCTTGACCTATGCAGCGAATTGGCAGTTTGATCTTGGGAAAACCAGCGTTACGTTTATTACACCACCCAGTGGTTTGACTCAGGTCACAGGTAGTTTTAATAAATTTGATGGTCAGATTACTGGTGATGTGTTTGATCAACAACATTTGCAAATCGTTTTTACGGTACAGACGGGTAGTGTGTCTACTGGACTCGGAATGCGCGACAGTACCTTAAAAGGAAGTTCATTATTTAATACCGATAAGTTTCCAACGGCAACTTTCAAAAGTACAGGCGTCACTCAAATTGATCCTGCACATGTCGTGATGCAAGGCGACTTGACGATGCTGGGTATCACTAAGCCAGTTAAGGTCAAAGTGGCATTAGAAAAACCTAAAGTTGATCCTGTCTCAAAAGTTGTGAGTATTAGTGCAACTGCTGATTCTACGATCAGCCGTTCTGAATGGGGAATGACCAGTTATAGCTCATTTGTGGGTAATGATATTGCTGTTCATCTGGTTGGCGTGATGACGTCAAACAATGTGAATCCTGATGATTTAGCAAAGGTTTTAAAACATTAGAGTTGCTAGACAATAAAAAAGGACGCCATGAAAGCGTCCTTTTTATTTACTAAAAAACGATCTTATTTTTCAACGAATGCACGTTCGATCACGTAGTCACCTGGATCACCCATACGCGGTGAAACAACTAAGCCGTGTTGATCCAGCAAATCACTCAAGTCTTTCAACATCGTTGGGCTACCACACATCATTGCACGGTCAGTTTCACGATTGAAACGTGGCAATCCAAGGTCTTCGAACAGTTTGCCATTTTCGATCAACGTGGTAATACGACCTTGATTACGGAATGGTTCGCGTGTGACGGTTGGGTAATAGATCAGTTTATCTTTGACTAATTCTGCAAAGAACTCATCATTCGGCAAGATGTTTTCGATCAAGTCTGTATACGCGAGTTCATTGACATAACGAACACCATGAATTAATACGACTTTTTCAAAACGTTCGTAAGTTTCAGGATCGCGAATGAGCGATAAGAACGGTGCAAGACCTGTGCCTGTTGACAACATATAGAGATTTTTACCTGGCAAAAGGTCATCAAGAACAAGTGTTCCTGTTGGTTTTTTGCTCATGAGTAATTCATCACCCACTTTTAGATTTTGCAGTACAGAAGTTAATGGACCATCTTGAACTTTAATGGAGAAGAATTCCATTTCATGTTCATAGTTGGCACTGGCGATGGAGTAGGCACGCATCAGTGGCTTGCCATTGACTTCGAGTCCGATCATGACGAATTGACCATTCTTAAAGCGTAAGCCTGGATCGCGAGTCGATTTGAAACTGAATAACGTATCGTTCCAATGATGCACATGAGTAATACGTTCGGAGTTAAATGCTGCCATAATGTCTCTATTCGTGTGATGTGTCTGATCTCGATTTCAGCAAAAAAGACTCTGAGAAATATAATTTCCAGAGAAAGTAGCTTCTATGCAACGAGGAAAATTCAATGTCGCTATTCTACCGAAAAGTTCTCATTGATAAACCTATTTCATTTTATTTTAGTTATAAGTAAAACTGATTAGTAAATGATGTAGATGTACTCAGAAACTACATATTGTGTATGTTATTTAGTGGTATTAAGCATATAAAATATTGTTTATACAAAGATTTGATTGAAAAATAACTGTAAGGTGTAATTTTTTAGTTAATACATAGGCGACAATATCATTTCCAATTTAGGGCGATCAATGACAGAGCATCGTATTACGGTACCTATTATCGGTTATGTACATACGCCTTTTATTGAAAAATTCGGTGTTCCACGTCAACCTAACTTGGTTGATGTGGAAGGCGTCATTGAGTTCATTCCTCCTTACGATCAGCCTGCAGCATTTGAAGGATTGGAGGGATTTAGTCATTTATGGTTGATTTGGCAGTTTCATCAAAATCGTCATCTAAAGCCTTCAGTCGATCAATCTTCCACAACGAATGGCTCGTCATCCTCAGAGTCTTTCCGTGCTCAGATTCGACCGCCGCGTTTAGGTGGAAATGAAAAAATCGGTGTGTTTGCATCACGTAGTATGTATCGTCCTGCGCCGCTGGGTTTATCTGCGGTACGATTAGATCGCATTGAGGTCGTCAAAGGGCGAGTACGATTACATATTGTTGGCCCAGATTTAGTTGATGGAACGCCGCTGATTGATCTTAAGCCTTATATTGCATATAGCGATTCGATTGAAAATGCTACGAGTGGATTTGCGCTAGAAGCACCTGAATTACATCCTGTGCATTGGACTCGCGCTGCGCTTTGGCAAAAGCACCAACTGATCTCATTAGGTGTGTTAAGTAATCATCAACTGCCTTTGATTGAACGGATACTTGCTCTTGATCCCCGTCCAGCTTACCAAGAAGATGCATTACGAGATTATGGAATGTCTTATGATCGCGTTAATGTTCGCTTTAGCGTACAGTCTGGAGTAATCTGGATAAAAGAGCTAACGGCGCGTTAGTTGTAAAAAAAAAACTGTTGTGATGATGTGGATTTAAAGAATATTGACATGGAATGTGTGTGATGACAGCAAAAAAGAAATTTTCAATTCAAGTGGACGTACGCTGGTGCTTGGAACAGCTACTTCATGATGGTCGAATTACACAGCGTGATGTGAATCTAGTCACGACAACCGCGCGTCGTAAAGAACAGCTCACTTGGCATCCGCTGATGATTATTGCTGACTTTAAATTGACCGACTTAGCTGCCACAAATACACAAGCATTAGCGCCTAAACTTACGCTGGATGTACTGACACAATGGCTTGCACAGAAAGCAGGCATGCCTGTTTATCGTATTGACCCTTTGAAAGTTAATGTACCAGCAGTGACATCGATTATGTCGCTTGAGTACGCTGAACGTCATAAGATTTTAGCCGTGCTTGTTGATGCTGAGACCGTTACGATCGGGAGTGATCAGCCTTTTTATGACGATTGGGTTGATAATCTGGCGCATACACTTCAACCTCGTAAGATTAAGCGCGTCATGCTTAATCCAGAGCAATTGGTACGTTATCTAGCTGAATTTTATCAAGTTACACGTGCGATTGCTGGCGCGAAAGGCGGTGGGACAGAGGCAACAACCAAAGGTGTTGAAGCATTATTGCAATTAGGCGATATGCTCAATCCTGATGCAAATGACCAACATATCGTGCGTATTGTGGATTGGTTGTTGCAGTATGCATTTGATCAACGTGCGAGTGATATTCACCTAGAACCTCGACGAGAAGCGGGTCGGGTCCGCTTTCGTATCGATGGCGTCTTGCATACAGTGTATGACATGCCAGGGCCTGTTTTGTTGGCGGTTGTGTCCCGCATCAAGATTCTAAGTCGTTTAAATGTTGCAGAAAAGCGTAAGCCACAGGACGGTCGCCTTAAGACGCGTACACCAAAGGGTTTAGAAACCGAGCTTCGTATTTCGACATTACCGACTGCTTTCGGTGAAAAGATGGTCATGCGTATTTTTGACCCAGAAGTCTTAGTGCGTTCATTTGAACAACTTGGTTTAACAGGTAGCGATCTTGAAAAATGGAAAGAGATGGCTTCTCATCCAAACGGAATTATTCTGGTCACAGGCCCAACAGGATCAGGTAAAACCACGACGCTTTATTCGACTTTAAAACAACTTGCAACCGATCAGGTGAATGTCTGTACGATCGAAGATCCAATTGAAATGATCGAGCCGAGTTTCAACCAAATGCAGGTACAAAGCGCGATTGAGCTTGGATTTGCGGAAGGTGTACGTTCTTTGATGCGCCAAGATCCTGATATTATTATGATTGGTGAAATACGTGATCATGAAACTGCGGATATGGCGATTCAAGCGGCATTGACGGGACATTTGGTTTTATCGACATTACATACCAATGATGCCCCTAGTTCTCTGACACGTTTGCATGATTTAGGTGTGCAACCTTTTTTAACTTCAGCAACGATTCTTGGGGTGATGGCACAGCGTCTAGTGAGAACGTTATGTCCGTTATGCAAAACTCAGATGGATACTGATGTAGAGGTTTGGAATAAATTAGTTAGTCCGTGGCGAAGTGAACCACCAGCTAAAATTTACCGAGCGGTCGGTTGCGAAGAGTGCCGAGGAACAGGCTATCGTGGACGAATGGGTGTGTATGAAATTCTGATTCTCACGACAGAAATGAAACGAATTATTGGCGATGGTGGAACTTTAAATCAGATTAAGCAGCAGGCATATCGCGAAGGGCTGTTACCCTTGCGATTAGCAGGCGCAAGACGTGTTGCTGAAGGTCAAACCACACTTGAGGAAGTGATGCGTGTCGTACCTTTGAGTTAATGTTAGAAATACATTATGGATGCTGTTTTGTTGAGTCGTGATTGAAAGAGGTTAGACGTTTGTTTGATTATTTGGTTTTTATTGGTCGGTTTCAGCCATTTCATCAGGGACATTTGGCTGTCATTAAAACGGCCTTATCACAGAGTACGCAGGTCATTTTACTGATCGGTTCAGCCGAGCAACCTCGAAGCACACGTAATGTATTTAGTTTTGATGAACGCGCAGAAATGATTTTGTCTGCATTTGATCAAATCGACGCAGCTCGGATTCATTGCGTTCCATTAGTTGATATTTTGTATGACGATTTTCGGTGGGTTCAATCCGTTGAAAAAGCTGTTGCCTCGGTAAACGGTGTAAGTTCATTATCTCGTATTGGGTTGATCGGTCATTATAAAGATAAGACTTCTTATTACTTATCTCTTTTTCCAAATTGGACGCCAGTATCCGTTGATAGCTATCAGGGTATTTCTGCGACACCGATTCGAGATGCCTATTTGCTTGGTAGTCTTCCAACAGTTGATGATGTGCCTCTAAGTACATTGGATTTGTTAAAACAATTCATGCAACTTCCAGAATATCTGGAACTTCAAGCCGAAGCACAATATCTCGTAGACTATAAAAAGTCTTGGTCAGTTGCACCGTATCCACCTGTTTTTGTGACGGTTGATGCTGTAGTTGTGCATTCAGGACATATTTTACTCATTGAACGAGGACATTTTCCTGGTCGTGGCTTGTTTGCGTTACCTGGTGGATTCTTGGATCAAGAAGAAACGCTATTTGACGCTTGCCTCCGTGAGTTACGTGAAGAGACGAACATTGATTTAACCGATTCTGAGTGGCGTAAATACTATCGAGGACAAGGTACTTTTGATGATCCAAAACGTTGTTCACGTGGACGTACAATCACTCAAACGTTTTATTTTGAGCTTGATGAGTTGCCTCATCGTCCTGAGGTGATCAGTGGTGATGATGCCAAACGTGCCTTTTGGTTGCCATTAGATCAGGTTAAGTCAAATACAATGTTTGAAGATCATTACGCCATTATTGAAAATTTGGCTAAATAATACAATTCAGGATATTTTTTAACGACTTAGGCAAAAATAAAGCCTTAAACACAAGATGATGTTTAAGGCTTTATTTATAAGTACAGTATTTATAGTCGTTGAAAATTATTCAAAAACCATTTCTTCACTTGGCATTTGGATTAGATAGCCTTGTAAGTAACGTGCTCCAATAGACCAAGCTTTAGACATTGCGATTGGTGTCTCGATATATGCAACCATTACTTGAGACTTATGGGAAATAATCTCACTGGTTACTTTCTTCACTGCTTGGAAGTTTTCTTCATTTCCTAGATCCTGCACAAATGATTTGTCCATTTTGACTAAATCGATTTTGAGATGATCCAACAAACTCATTGCATTCAATGATGAACCAAAGTTATTGATCGCAACTTGGCATCCATTTTCTTGGAAAGCTTTGATGTTACTACGTGCAAGTTCCAAATAATTAATCGCATCACCTTCGTTAAATTGAAGTGTGATTGGTTTATTACCACCCGTGCTAATCGCACCTGCAAGTTTTCCAACTAAGACTGGCAAGCTTGTGTCTTGCAGTGAATCTGCGCTGAGGTTAATGAGCAACCGTGTTTTTGGATGTGAGGCTTGCTGCGCTTTTAGGCGTTTACATGCGTTAAGCAGTATCCAACGATCTAGACGGCTTTCCATGCCATAGCGGTGAGCAACAGGCATAAATTCTTCTGGTAGCATGGTTTTACCGTTGGCAAGCGGCAAGCGGGCATAAACTTCAAAGAATGGTTCTGTATCACTGTTTGTATCATAGACTGATTGGAACATCAGCTTAAAGCTACCTTTTTCCAAGGCTTCCTCAAGGAGTTCACGCAGTGCTTGATCAGATTCTGAAGCGTTCTCAGCAGGATTATAGAGATTAACCCCATTACCCAAACCTTGATTCTGGATCTTCACTTTTTCTGATGCGTTGAATGCACGAGATAAGAGTTCTGCGCTATTCGGCGAGGTTTCGCCAATCATGGCAATCCCAATACTGACCGTTGTTTGAACAGTGCGATTGCCAACACTAATGAGTGATTTTGCAATGAGTTCAGTTGCAGCAAGTGCTGCTGTACAAATATCGTCTGAGGATGTGTTGGCAACTAATGTTGCAAATGTAGAGTCCCCGAAGCGAAATGATTGAGAATTATGAAACTGGGTCTTTAATACATCACTAATTTTAATCACGGTTGCATCGCTGCCTGCAATACCTGCGCTGGCATTAATTTGACCGATGTTATCAATACTTGTGAAAACCAAAGCATGTTGAAACTTGGTTTGTATCGCTGTATCGCGTGCTGATTCTAAAGATTCTTCAAAAGCTCTTCGGTTTCCAAGACCTGTCAGTGTATCGAGTCGTTCAACTGCAGCCAGCTGTGCTTCAAGTAGGCGAGTGTCAGCTTTTTCTTGATGCTGGATAATAACCTGAGTACACGGTTCGCCTTCAAAACTGGCTGGTGCAAGTTGAAGCATGGCTTCAAATTGACTTTTATCCGCACGATTCCCGTTAAAATTGAAGTCAGTTTCATTGCGACCTGTCTTAGTATAGGTCTTGAGGTAATCTTTAAACTCTTGCAAATCTTTGCTGTCCACGAGATCAATGAGAGGCATTCCCATGAGTTCGTCAATCGAGTCATATCCAAATAGTTCTAGATAGGCTTCATTTGCATAAATATGAACGCCCTCATCAACATAGGAAACTGCAGTACGAGAGTTCTTAAGCAAAAGTTGGCTACGACGTTCAGCGTCTCCTAGCATAACTTCAAGGCTACGTTTAATGCGTCGATGCTCTAAATTTCGCAATTCACGTTTAACGCAAAATACTAACTGCAAAGGATGGCTAATTGGCAAAACATCAACTGCGCCTGCGCTATATGCTTTTAAAATAGGACTGTTTAAGTCTTCGGCATTGTTGATGTCGAAAGCACTGAGATCATCCAATAAGAGAATAAGAGGGAGGTCTTGATCGGTATCTTTAATAAGCTGTAATACATCGTCGTATGCAAGGTCATAGCCTTTAACAAATAGGACAATATCCCAAACATGACGTAAAGCTTTCTCGAGCTCTTCTTTATCATCAAGAACTTGAAGTCGGGTAGGAGTTCCTTGTGTTTTGAGTTGATCTACCAATGCTTCTGCAATTGCATGTGATTCATCCACAGCCAGCAAGCGTAAACTTTCACTCTTATTACTTCTCATCAATCCATAACCTTTGATTTCATATCTGATGCTGTCCTTATCTTCCTAAAAAATTGTCAGACTTAAACAATTGCCACTTTCTTTCACCATAGTAGTGGTCTGAAATGATGGTGACTCATCAATTTTATAGATTAAATGCCCATAGCGATAGTGTTACGGGCATTCCTCATGGCGTAAGTTACGATTTTTATGGATTACAATGTATCCCAGATTTCGTCAAGTTCATCTTTAGGTTTAGTTTTTGTTGCTACAGGAATTGGTGTTTCAGCAGCAACTTCTTGTCTTTTTGTATGTTTTGATAATTCACCGTCAGCACTCAATTTCTCAGGTTGTGTGACGACAAATTCAAATTGACTAAAGCTCTGTGTGACGACAATTTCTCGCATAAGTTGAGCTTTAACTTCCTCATGTCCAAGACGAATTGATATTTTATGTCCTGATTTGAATGCTAAAATTGGCGCAATAATACTTGCGGTACGATTTTGCTCTTTCATTTCAGGTAAGAGGATCGTACGCATGTAATCACTAGAATAGCCGTCTTGGCGAATGACTCGTGCACCACAAGCTTTACCGCGTTGTGACAGTATTTCGATACCAAATTCTGCACCCGAGTTAAGCTGTTGTTGTACCCAACGAATTAAACCAATACTCCATTCCGCATCATCATTTTCACGGATAGCAATTAATTCACCGCTACGCAAAACATTAGGCGTTGTTCCAATCCAGCGAATACAGTAACCACCTAAACTGATATTAATAATTTGGCATTGATACGATTCAAGATATTCACGAGTTGCATTTTGGCGAACTTTTCCATCTTGTATGCTGTAATTCAGATCAATATCATGCGCAGCATTAGGCTGAATAATAGGAAGATCAGGATTTGTCGTAGTTTGTTGGATTTGAATCACCTCTTCAAAGTCCAACTGATTTGCGAGTTGATAATGAGCACCGATGAGACCCAGCGCAATATTAATCGTGCCGTTATGTGGATGACGTTCAGTTGAGCGTTCTGCTGGTGCACGTAAAGTTTGTAATAGGTGCAGTCGCAACGAACCAGAAAGAAGTGTTTCTTCTGATGGATGTAAAAGTTTAGCGTGATCGCCACCTAAGTTTTCAAAATGGCTAAGCAATTGTTGGACATTGATATAGTACATTGATGAATTGATTTGCTTCAATTGAGTAATGTACATCGGAGGAGCGTCCAATGATGTATCAACTAAGAATAAATCTTGACCGCTGGGTGTCGGTGATATTTGTACAAGGCTCACCCAGATTTCACTAAGTTGAGCAATTTTTTTAATTTCAGTCTGGCGTAACTTGTTGGTATTACAGGCAGACATGAAAATCGAGCGTAAATAGACCTGTTCAATCGTCAGAATTTTTCCATAGGCTTGATTTTCATCACGCAAAGCAAATTTGCTGAGCTCAAGAGCTTGTGCTTTTTGGAATAATTCATGTAGACGAAGCCACATACCTTTGTAAACAGGAAGGTATAGTGTTTTTGATTCTGCTGAGAGACGGAAAAATTCAGTCAGCCCACGATGGATGGCTTGGGCACCCAAATTGAGTAGAATTTTCTTTTTGCCGACTGCGAACAAACCAAAAGTATGCGTTTCAAGTGTTTCAGATGTTCTGAGTGCAATTGTTCGATAGATCATTGCGGTATAAACACGTAATTGTTGCGCTAATCCAGCAATCCGTTCCGCACGTTCATCAAGTAGAATGTTTTGATTAATATAATGTTTAGATAGAGATTCAATGATGGTGTAAACAGCAGGGCGTAACACTTCGAGAATGTCAAATCGTGTCGCGTCAGGGACATCAAGGATCATGAGTTCTTGCAGGGTGGTGTAGAGCTGTTTTGCTGTTTCCCCAACATTTAACATGGATAAACCGTTAATCCATGTTTGCACCTCAGGCTTAGATTCACCAACTAAAGACAAGTGTTTTAGTGAGTTAGTTGGTAAGTCCGCATTTAATAGCTTAATTATATTTAGGTTCATTTTGTTCTCACTTAACGCCTATAAATACCTAACGGTTCATTTTAAGCTTAAATTTTTCAATAAGTACACCGAGAAATAATCATAAACCTTCTAAAAACTATTTCCAACACACGGTTTATTATTGAAAAACTGAGCTCTGTTCCTTTGAGCGTATCCTTTTGCATCTACATATTATTAATACATCAATTATTCACAATATATCCCAAAAAAGTAGTGAAGTGTAGGCTTCTTAGTTGTTTCTATGAAAAAAAATGCCAATTCAGTCACACTTATGTATTGAGAAATGGTGTAAATGAATTTTCTCAATGTTGATGACCATTTTTTGTGAATAAAAGTCTAGGAGACTTTGATACTTTCATAAGAATTCATCGTTGATTTTTTCGTGATGGATGTTATTTCTCTCTTGAAATCGTTGTAATTGTTGCCGCTCGTGTTTGTTAGGACGATGGTCAGGTCTAGCGAGGTTTGAGAGTTTACGCGCAGTTTGAAAAAGCTCACGTCGTACAATACTGGCAGGAGTTTCTTCATATAAAACTTGAGCTGCAGTTGCATTGCCACGTATAGCGGTGAGTGCTTTAACGACTACAGTTTTTTCTTCAAATCCTTGTCGAATCGTGAGTTCCATACCAACACGAACTTCTTTACTGACTTTGACACGTTCTCCTTGGCAATGCACTTTTCCTCCATCAATCGCTTCCTTTGCGGTTGTGCGAGTTCGATAAAAGCGCGCAGCCCAAAGCCATTTATCAATCCGAACAGCGATTTCAGGTTTGGGTGAGGAAATTGATGATTTATCTTGTTTCATAACATTTAATTCGTATGGTGTTTGGAGTTTTGTTGCGACTTCTATTTAAATTTCTAGTCCATAAACCAACTCTGACCAATCGCTGATAGTCGGATGATGTAAATTTTCTCGTGCAGGAAGTTGGCTATCAGGTTGTTCAATACCGAGTACATGTAAACCAAAGGTTTGGGCGGCATGTAAAACAGGTTCGCTATCATCAATCATTAAACTACGTGATGGCGTGAATGGATTAGTTTCCTGCATTTCACACCAAAAATTGATTTGTTCTTTTGCAAAACCGTATTCATGGCTGGAGATAATCGTTGTAAAAAAATCGCTCAAACCCGTTTTATTGAGTTTAATTTCTAATGCTTGTGGGTGAGCATTGGTCACTAACCAAAGTTCTTTGCCGTGAGATTTTAAGGTGCTGAGTAAAGCAGGAACGCCTGCACGAAGTGAAATGAGATCACTATGATGCGCTTTAAGTGCTTGTAAATCTAAGTGCAGTGTGTCACTCCAATAAGGTAGGGAATACCAATTCAAGCTGCCTTCTTGTGCACGAAAGAGGGGGACTAGTTTTTCAATTGCATATTCACGTGTGACTTGTTGTGCATCAGCCCACGCATCAATCACCGCTTCGCGCCAAAAGAAATTATCAAAAGCCAAATCGAGGAGTGTGCCATCCATATCAAACATGACTATATCGATCTGATTCCATTCAACATTGATCGTCATATTAAGGTTTTTCCTTTAAGCGTACAAAATTTGGTGAAAATGCGCGTAATATATTAATACTTTAACGCAGAAGCTGAGTTAGTCAAACGTACGGAACAATATGATGGATCAAAATAGTTTTCAAACCGTACCAAATTCATTACCCGAATTAGATTTTCAGGCTGTAATGTCAAGAGTTGTCTCTATTGCTCAGCAAGCTGGCGAGTTACTTACTGTATTTTATAATAATCATTTGCAAAGCTCTATTAATATTGAAACTAAGGATGACCAATCGCCAGTGACTGCGGCGGATATGGCAGCGCATCAATTGATTGAGTCTGCTCTGCACACATTAACGCCTGATATTCCTGTGCTATCGGAGGAGTCCTCTGATGTCAGCGATCGACGTCAATGGGAAAGATTTTGGTTAGTTGATCCTCTAGATGGAACCCGCGAATTTATTAAAAAAACGGGTGAGTTTACGGTCAATATTGCATTGGTTGAAGCTGGGCAGGTGTTACTTGGTGTAATTGGTGTTCCTCTAAAAAAACAGGTTTATGTGGCTAGTAACAATCTATCTCCGCATGAAAATCAGCCAAAAATAGCATATCGAGTTGATGCGGACGGTTCTCAGCAGATTTTATCTGCACATCCTATTTCAGGAAAAAAATTAAATACAGCGATGTCGCGTCGTTCATCTCGTCCGCAATATGCTGAATATCAGCAGCAATTGACGCAAGCAGGTTTTGAGTTTGATGCGATTAATGCGGGGAGTGCATACAAGTTTTGTTTGATGGTTGATGGTGAGATTGATCTGTATCCGCGATTACATCCTACTTCGGAGTGGGATACTGCGTCAGGACAATGTTTACTTGAGGTGCTTGGTGGTGCATTGGTTGATTTAGAAGGCAAGCCATTTCGATACAATCAACGAGACGAATTGCTCAATGGAGCGTTTATTGCCGTGATTGATCGTGAGCTATTACCGGCGGTGTTGCCAAAAAGGTTTGAAACTGAGATGCATCATTTCAAATAATTTGATTATATTAGGGCAGGTTTTAGAACTTGCCCCTACAGTTAAATATGATTGTCCAAATCAATCCGTTTGTAGTTGGCCGAGATAATGCTGATTGAGCCGTGAGATGATTGGTGACCATTCGGCATTGGGTGTCCAAATTTGATCTAGAAAAGTTTGTGCTTCAACTTCATCCATCATCAAATGATGCACGCGATAAATATACATCAGACTGGAAACACGCATATTAAGCGCACAATGCAACCAAACTTTTTTATGTCGTAATGATTGTAATAACTCTAAAACGCGCAATGCTTGTGTGTAGCTTGGTCGGTCGAAAAGTAGTGGAAGGTTGATATAGTCCATTCCAAGTTCAAGTACACGCCGATCTTCTCCAACCAAAACATTGCTTGCATCAGTCAGTGCCAGATTAATCACCACTTCAAATCCGGCGCTAGCGATTAGTGCCAACTCATCAAAATTGGGTTGTCCTGATGTTGATAAATTTTCATGGATATATTGAAAAGCCAAAATATCAGCTAATGCAGGGTGAGTGGACATTGGCTGAATATTTTGGCTTTTATCGTTCATTTTTATTCTCTTTTTAATTTTCTGCTTTCTATGTTTTCAGTTTTTAGCGCGTTGGTAAAACACCTTTTAATGCATTATGCATGTCCAATAGTGCTTGTTCGGTTGTTTCCCAATCAATACATCCATCGGTAACCGACTGACCGTAAACCAATTGTGACAAGTCAGCAGGGATATCTTGGCGACCACCTTTGATATGGCTTTCAACCATTACACCAACGATTGATTTATTGCCATCGATGATCTGCTGGGTGATATTTTGCAAGACTAATGGCTGTAAGTACGGGTCTTTATTCGAGTTTGCATGGCTGGCATCGATCATGATTTTGCCGCTGACTTTTGCTTTTGCCAAGGCGGCTTCGACTGCTGCAACTGCGGTTGAGTCATAATTTGGTTTGCCTGCACCGCCGCGGAGTACAACATGGGCGTATGGGTTACCTTTAGTACGAATGACTGCCACTTGACCATCGCCATTTAAGCCGAGGAAGCTGTGTCCTGATGCAACGGCTTGCATGGCGTTAATTGCAACAGTCATACCGCCATCAGTACCATTTTTGAAACCGACAGGTGATGATAAGCCTGAGGACATTTCGCGGTGTGTTTGGCTTTCTGTCGTGCGCGCGCCAATTGCTGACCAGCTAATTAAGTCTTGTAAGTATTGTGGTGAGTTTGGATCAAGTGCTTCTGTTGCACAAGGTAGACCTTGTTCATTCAACGAAAGTAACAGTTCGCGACCCATACGTAAGCCTTTTTCGACATTGAATGAGTCATTCATGTCTGGATCATTAATCAGACCTTTCCAGCCGACAGTGGTGCGTGGTTTTTCAAAATAGACACGCATGACAAGGTACAAGGTATCTTTAACTTGTTCAGCGAGTACTTTGAGACGATTTGCATAATCGTGTGCAGCTTTTGGATCGTGAATCGAGCATGGGCCAATGACGACAAATAGACGTGGATCGCTGCCATCGAGAATGTTACGAACAGTTTGACGACCAGCCAAAACAGTTGCCTTTGCCGCATCTGAAAGTGGAAGTTCTGTTTTAAGTTCAGCAGGAGTGACGAGCAGCTCAATTGCTGAAATATTGATATCCTCGACTTGCTGGTCTACTTGATTGTTTGCTTGATTTGTTTCTGCGTTAGCCACGACTTTTTCACCAAAAAAAATTAATAATTACCCTAACTCACTAGAATGAGGGTAACTCGATATCAGTACAAGGGATGGAAGGTAAAAAAATCGCTCGATCTGAGCGATTTTTAGACAACTAATGAACAATCTGTTGAAATTAACGAGTTAGGCTTATGAGCTCGTGACTTTCTGGTTCTGAATAATGGCGGTAACTGGTGGTTTTGCTGGTGCTGCTTTTGCTTTAACAGGGTTAACTACAAAATTAATGCCAAGCAGTAGCAATGTCACGCCTAGCACACGACGGATTTGATGTTCTGGTAGTTTAGAGCTCACGAGTGTACCAACAATAATGGCTGGGATCGCACCAACCAACAAGAATGTTAGCATGTGGAAGTCTACATTTCCTGAAAACAAATGTCCAAGACCTGCAACTAGTGTCAGCAAAACGGCATGAACGACGTCCGACCCAATGATGCGAATCATCGGTAAGTTTGGAAATAACAACACAAGTGCCATCACACCAAATGCACCTGCACCAACAGAAGAGAGGGTCACAAATACACCTAAAACCGCGCCCATGAAAATAACAAGCCCTTTGTTTTTTACCAAAGCTTTTGCTTGAATATTTTGCGCTTCAGCACTGTCAGCTTCGTGTAAATGATGACGCGCTTCTGTCGTCATTCCACGGCGTTTAGCAAAGAATTGTTCAATTTTTGCGCGAAACAGAATGGAAACTCCTGTCAGCACCAACATAAAACCAAGCACGATCGTGAGCAGTTTTTTGTATTGATTGGCGTCGCTAAAGAAATGATGTAACGCCCAAGTTGTGCCCAATGACGCAGGAATACTGCCAATCGAAAGAAAAATGACGATTGGCCAGACAATATTGAGTTTTTTGGCATGAACGAGTGAGCCACAGAATTTGGAAATTGAGGCATAAAGCAAATCTGTTCCAATGGCGATCTGTGGAGGAATTCCCATAATGCTAATCAAAATAGGGGTCATCAGTGAACCGCCGCCTACGCCTGTAACACCGACACAGAATCCGACAATTAACCCAGCAAGAATAAAATAATAATCAGTCATAGTTGCAACATTCATAACTTTATCAAAAATATTGCAGAAGGTTAGACTTATACGCTTTGCTTTACAAACGATTAAAGTTGGATAGCTTATGAATAAAATTCATAAGAGAATGTGATCTGGTCTGTGAGATTAAAGTGCCGTGACATGTTGTGAGTCCATGAGGCAATGCTAAACTATGCGGCAATATGAGTTGGATTTAGCGGTATGATGACTAAAACAAAAGCGTTGACGATTGGCATGGTCGCAGGGGAGCTTTCTGGAGATACGTTAGGTGCTGATTTAATTCGTGAAATAAAAAATATTCATCCGAATGTGCGTTTCATTGGAATTGG
>JASLGO010000043.1 GCA_030150135.1 Aquirhabdus sp. | reverse complement strand
ATTGCTTAAACCTGTTGATACTGCTGATACAGAACTATTGGTGTTGCTTAAGCCTGTAGACACAGCAGACACAGAGCTATTCGTATTGCTCAAACCTGTCGAGACTGCTGATACAGAGCTATTCGTATTGCTCAAGCCTGTTGATACCGCTGATACCGTACTATTGGTATTGCTTAAGCCTGTTGATACAGCAGACACAGAACTATTCGTATTGCTTAAGCCTGTTGAAACGCTACTTAAAGCTGCTGAGACACTGCTCAAGTTAGTCGATACTGCACTCAGGCTTGTCGATACTGCTGATACAGAACTATTCGTATTGCTCAAACCTGTTGAGACTGCAGACACTGAACTGTTGGTGTTGCTCAAACCACTTGATACAGAGCTCAAGTTAGAGCTGACTGAACTCAACCCGCTTGATACTGCACTGAATGCGCTGGAAATACTACTAAATCCACTGGATATTGTGCTGAATCCACCACTAATCACTGACAGAGAGCTGTTCGTTGCACTCAACGCCGCTGAGACGCTGCTTAAGTTTGTCGAGACTGAAGATACTGAAGCATTCGTACTACTCAAACCACTTGATACCGCACTCAGATTACTAGATACGCTACTTAAATTACTGGAAACTTTACTTAAATTCGCCGACACACTACTTAAGCTAGTTGATACTGAAGAAACTGATGTGTTTGTTGCAAATAGCTGTGAACCATTGACCGCATCTGTACTGGTTGCAGACACCACGCCAGCCGCAAGATTAGTGATTTTTTGACTACCCATGTTCAGACCACTACCAGACATTACAACGCCCCCAGTAGTCACACTATTAAACACGGGATTATCAGCCATCTGAATCTGAATCTGACCGTTGGTTGTATCGGCGTAAGTCTGAATATTTTGTGATGAGTATGTACCCGTCGTTGGTGTAGCACTACTAAGACTGAGTGTTGTGCCTGAAGGTGTTACTGGTACACCGCTTGAGTTTACCGCACCAATAATTGGTAACGTTTGATTAAGATTCTCGTGAATTGGTGCACCAGAACCCGTATTGTTACCCGAGAAATTCATACCTGCATTGATAGCATTCTGACTTGTGTTGAGCCAAGTACCACCATTTGTACAGGTGCCATTACTGTTTGTAACGTTACCATTACAAGTCCAAGCATAAACGCCAGATGCTAATCCCGCGCTACCAAAGTTATAGACGAGCAAACCTTGCCCCAATTGTAAAGGTCCTGTACTTGTCGTATCCGTAGAACTCTGCAATGTATAATAGAGAAGATTCGCCGATGCTGCATGCGCTGTAGATCCAGCAGTCAGCATAAGCGCGCTGACCGTAATTGCAATCAGCGAATGGTTTACCGTGACAGGAGGATAAGCAGATGCCTGCGTCACGCCACCATCAGCGCTTACCGCCTCAGTCGTCGTCACAGAAGAACGGTTATCCTTGCCATGCGCCTTGGCCACTTCGCACACAGCAACCCAAATGTTGTGTGCCTTGCTCCAGATGACGCGATAAACCTTATTCATATACAAATTCTCAAATATTTAAAATCTATTTTTCAGGCCGCACATGTTCCACATGACACGCAGCCACGACAAAAAAAATCCGCTCAATGCAGATACAAGACTCTTATTTTTTATTTCGTTAGAAAAACTTCAAACAAAGATTTCCAGCCAAGTCCACCAGTCAGTAGACCCACGTATTCAAAACACACAAATTAAGCAAAACTTCACAACAAACACACACAGGGCGATCAAAGATCAAAACAAAAAACAGACATCACTCTCAACAAATAGAGACACACTTCACACAAAACAGAAAAATGTCTACTAATGCACACTTTACACGCACATTTTTTTTCGTCAACCATAAAAAATCACAAATCACTGCTCAGTAGCAGTAACTCAGACAAGGGAAAATATTGAATATTAAAGATTTTTAATATTTAGATGATAAAACACTGTAATTTATTGGTTACATAAAAGTTTTTATTTTAAATTATGTAATTTATATACATTTTATCCATCATAAAAAAACAACCACTCATCGACACGACATCACTTAACCAACAACCGTTGTCTTCGAAGCAATGAAAGATTAGATAATGTATTCACATCTTCTGGTTGACGTTCAAGCGCAATGCCCAACCAATACTCAGCCTTAACTAAATCACCCTCCAACAAGTAAGCTCCGCCGAGGTTATTCGGCAAATCTAAAATACCAGAATCCAACGACCACGCTCGCAGCAACTGTGTAGATGCTGCTTGCCCTATCGCCAATCGACACGTTCCATACATAAACCAACCTGCTGCTTCATCAGGACGATGAATCGTCCAATATTCAGCAATTGGCAAAGCCAAAGCATACTGAGTAAAAACCAGCACCATCACACGACACCAGCCTAATGAGTCCGCCAACACAGGATGCTGAGCAAAAGCCTTGGCATACCAATCTAGCGCGCCTTCAACATCCGATTGCGCTCGCAGGACATAAGCCATTTGATATTGAGCAGGAGGAAAATTAGGAGAAATGTGCAGCGCATGCTGTACAGCATCCATCGCACCCTGAATATTTTTAAGTTTTAAAGCAAGCTGACTCTGTAAAACCCAATTTTCTGCTGACAACGGATCAGCTCTCCGAGCCGATTCGACTAAAGCCATGGCGCGATCTAAATCTTCAGCATCCAGCAAATCACCTACTTTCTGACTGAGTTCTGACATGCGATTGCTCACCAAACCTTCGGCTTAATCTATTTTTGAACAACTGGAGCAACGATCGGACAGCCTTTGAGCTGCGCCTGTTGACTAACCGCATCACGCTGACCAAGTAGTCGTGCATAAGCAGCATGTGTTCCCGATGAAGACTGCCCTGTACTCAACGTCACACTCGGACCCCATCCCCAACCAAAACCACTACCACCAAAAGCACCTAGCCCGAAGCCTATGCCAGAAAAAATGCTATGCGGCTCATCAACACCATGACTGAGATAGCCATCAATCCGTGCATATTCCGCACGCAAGCCGTTACAATCCAAAGACTGATAGTCTGTCACAGGCACATACGTCGGCTGAATGGGTTTAGACGCACATCCAGACAAACTCGCAGCAGCAACACCCATTATCACTACAAAAAAAGACTGAGAGTATCTCATCATGATTATTACTCTTCGAAAGCTATCCTGAGCACTGAGCCGATAATTTATGCCAACAACATTTCATCATAAAGCTGATTAAAAGCCTGTGTCAGCTTGTGGTCAGGCGCATGATGAATGAGCGGTTTACTTTGCTGGTGCGATTCTTTCATGATGACCGAACTCGGCAGCATGCTGTCAAATACTGGCAAACCTTGATCTCGAAGCTCTTGAACCATTTGCTGTGGCAAACTTGCACGGCTTTGATATTGATTCACCACAATTCCTTCCACTGCAAGGCTTGCATTATGGTCGTTTTGTGACTCCATCACATTAGCCAGTAACGTCATCAAGGCACGTGTTGAAAACACATCACAATCAAATGGGATCACGACACGCTCTACCGCAATCAATGCAGACAATGTATAGAAGTTAAATGCAGGCGGCGTATCAATGAAAATTTCGTCGAATTGACCTTCTAGCGTGCGCAAAGCGTCACGTAACTTGAAGATTTTATGTTTACTTTCTAATGCATGTTCCATTGAACCAAGTTCAGGACTCGCAGGAATCACCAGTAATCGCTCAAAATCAGTTGGATGAATAAATGAATCCAAACCTTTTTCTTTATGTTTGAGCAAACCACCTAATCCACCCATCAAACCTTTGTTTGGTGTGGCAGCAAGAACTTCCTCAAAGAAATTACCAATGTTTGGCTCAAGCATCGGGTTATTATGACCATGCGTTGCTTTTTCACCCAGCAAATACTGACTTGAATTACATTGCGGATCGAGATCTATCACCAGCGTCCGCTTGCCTCGCGCCGCCGCAATCGCAGCTAAATTCACAGTAATGCTTGACTTCCCAACCCCACCTTTTTGATTAAAAACCACGCGACGCATTGCATAATCCTCTTGAATCCACTTCAAACAACTGGATAAATATCTAAAAATAAATCATTAATGTGCTGACGCTACTGTCGCATTTGCACTACCCGATACTGGCTGATTAATACTGCCTGTGAGTACAAATCCCCAAGGTTTGATGGCGACCAACAATATAATCAAAGCATAACAAATCGCAGCACCGAACAAACCAATATTTTGCGCTCGCTGTGATCCTTTACCGCGAAAACTCATGATTGAAAAAATAATTGCCAAAATAAAGACGAAGATTTTTACCAATAACCAATATGGATAAATACCAGGCAACTGGATCAGCAAATAAACTCCTGCGACAATCACAATCGACCAGCAGATATGCATCGAAATTTTGAGAACTCTAGGTAAACCGACTATCCGAGGAACCTCAGAAGTACGCAATGTCTGCACTGCGCGACGTCGGCTGAGCAACATGCCTAATTGCGCATAAAATAGAATGACGACCAACAATCCAGCGATCACATGAATGATCTTGATTAACATTCCTTTGCTCCTAAATATCTTAAAATCTTCAGTTCTCAGACAATGAGAGAAAAGCGGTGCTGGATGATGGGGGAAAATAGGAAAATATTTTTAAACAAAAAGAATCATCACCCATTGCACTATTGATGTGCGCATTTTGGGCTATCAACAGACTGACCCGTCCACTCATCCGCAGTATAAGCATGAATCGCTAAAGCATGAATTTTAGGAGCAGCTAATAAATCTCCAACAGCAGCATAGACTTTTTGATGACGTTGTACTGACCTCAAACCTGCAAACACACTACTCACAATCACAACCTTAAAGTGACTCTCTTTTCCTTCAAAATAGCCGCCGTGTCCACGCGATTCATTGACTATTTCTAGAAGCGTTGGCGATAAGCTCTCTAACCGATCTTGAAGCTGCTGTTGTAAAGTAGGTGACGATATTTCAGCCATAACCAATCTCTCTATAATCTACATAAATACTGAGCGCGCACTATACCGAACACTCAATACTGTTAAAAACAATACTATTCGACCTTTTTCTTAGATGCTGGATTTAGGCTTGCTACCGTAGGCTTCGCCCAAAACTCCTCAAAATCACTTCTGAGTTTGGTATATCGATTGAGCTTGCGCATTTCCTCTGAAATCAAATCCAAATAGACTTGCTTGAGATCTTTCGTTGTGCTTTTTTCAGCAAGATCCACATATTCCTTGACTCTTTTTTCTTGAAAATTACGGCAATCTCGGATTGCTTCAAGAATCAATAAACCGTGCATTTCCACAAAATCTAAACGTCTTTTTTCTGGAGTTCGAGTATCTAATGCATTCATTATGATTTCCTTATTCCGACTCAAAAAATCTTACCGAATTTCTAACTCTACACAAACTCATCACACATCCAGTCATTCAGCATCTACAACCCAGTTATACACATCACTGATGACAATGGCATATAGATTGAGTGTACAACTAAATTCCATACAAGCAATCTTTTTCAACTCCGTTTTAAAACCATTGCGTAACTCATAAAGATAGATTCGATTAAAAAATAAACCTCATTTGGACACAAAACCAACCTCTCTAACGCAAACACATTTATCCTACTCACTTTTTGAACGATCAGTTTATCGAAGCATTGACACGTTTTAATAAATCGCTAGAATAGCCTCACTTCGCGGGAATAGCTCAGTTGGTAGAGCACAACCTTGCCAAGGTTGGGGTCGAGAGTTCGAGTCTCTTTTCCCGCTCCAAAATTTACAATTCATTGTTTTGTATAGATTCGATGGAATTGAATTGAAAAAGCCAGACTTATTGTTCTGGCTTTTTTTGTTTGAGATTTTTTGTGTTGGTTTTAAGAAATGCGTATACTCTAGTGTTGATTTAAAACAACACTAGAGCGCCACTTAGCGTCTCAATGAATTAGTTTTAGCCGTTTAACTTTCCAAATGCAGGAGTGATGACATGTCATCGCAAGGTACACCACGAATTAGAGGCTCCATCGTCGCAATCATTACGCCGATGTTCGACGATGGTAAGGTGGACTTTGATGCATTGACGCGTCTTGTTGAATGGCACATCGCTGAAGGTACCGATGGTATCGTTGCAGTTGGTACAACAGGTGAATCCGCAACACTGGATGTCGTTGAACACGCCAGTGTCATTGAGCATGTGATTAAAGTGGCAGCTGGACGTATCGCCGTCATTGCTGGTACAGGTGCAAACTCAACCCGTGAAGCTATCGAGCTAACCAGTACTGCAAAAAAACTCGGAGCCGATGCTGCTCTCCTCGTCACGCCGTATTACAACAAACCCACACAAGAAGGCCTATATCGCCACTATCGTGCGGTTGCAGAAGCAGTTGATTTACCGCAAATGCTCTATAATGTGCCGGGTCGTACAGGCGTCGACATGCATAACGACACAGTCATCCGTTTGGCTGAAGTGGATGGAATTAGCTCTATCAAAGACGCAACGGGTGATCTGACGCGTGGTCTAGATCTCATTACTCGACTTAATGCCATGCCAAATGGTGGTATTGATGTATTTTCAGGTGATGATGCAACTGCTTGGCGTCTCATCGGCATGGGCGCAAAAGGTAATGTTTCAGTGACTGCAAACGTCGCACCGCGTGTCATGCATGAAATGTGTCGTGCTGCTTTAGAAGGAAATGCTGTACTTGCTGAACAACTCAATCAGAAAGTCGCGATACTTCATCAGGTTTTGTTTTGCGAATCCAACCCTATCCCAGTTAAATGGGCATTACACGATATGGGTAAAGTCGCACAGGGTTTGCGCCTGCCGTTGACCGTATTGGCAAACGAATACCAAGCTCAAGTCCATGCGGCCTTGGTTGAGTCGGGTGTATTACCACGCTAAGTTGATTGCGATGCAAGGTGCAATCAACCATATACTTTGGCTGCTACCTTAAACATTGCAACTTCAGAAATAGCTAAGAGAGACATGATTATGCTGCAACGTGATTCACGCATTAATGATTTGTTGGGCACAACCTCTATGAGTACAGCTAAAGCCCTCACAGTATCAATGCTATCCATCATCGCCCTACCGACAATCTTGTCAGGTTGCAGCTCACTGGCAATCAATAATGGCTCAATGGATTACGCCAAAGCACAAAGCATTGCAGCAGTACAAGTGCCAGATACGCTACAAACACGACAAATTGCGCCACTTTATCCAGTTCCTGTCGTACCAGAAAATAGCGCTTCAGAAAAACTCGTTCTGACGAATGCAAAAGGCAATCGTTTTTTATTACCGAAACCGACACCTCTGGATCCAGCCAAAATCGCATTGACTCAGGTTGAAAGCGCACCATCTGCACCACAACTCGTGATTGATGGAAATGGCTTTCCATTACTTAAGATTGATGGTGACTCATCCAAAATTTGGGATGCGATTAACCGCACTCTCAGTGTTGCTAATGTGAATGTCTCTCAGCGTAATACCGCTACAAATCGCTTTGTGGTTGTGCTCGATAACAAGCCCTATCAACTCATCTTAGGCCGTATTGGTAACACTACAACCGTTACGTTGCAAAAAGCAGATGAAACGTTGGCGGATAATACGATTGCAACAGACTTACTCGAACGTATTGAAAGAAATTGGTCAGCATAATCGACTCACATCAACCGATGCTGATCTATAGAAACCATAACCTTATGTGTTATGTATTAACTTTTGTTACTTACTAAAACCGCTTAATGGATCATGATTCATGCAAAAACAAGCACTGTTGTACACTGGAAAAGCCAAATCAGTTTATGAATCAACCGATGCGGATCGCTTGATTCTAGTGTTTCGCGATGATACATCAGCGTTTGATGGCAAACGTGTGGAACAACTCGCACGCAAAGGCCGCGTCAACAATCTGTTTAACGCATTTATCATGCAAAAATTAGCAGATGCTGGAATCCCAACACATTTCGAAAAACTACTGACACCTGATGAAGTCTTGGTGAAACGCCTCAACATGATTCCAGTAGAATGTGTAGTACGTAATTATGCCGCAGGTAGCTTATGCCGCCGTCTCGGTATCGAAGAAGGTCGTCCGCTGACACCTCCAACTTTTGAATTATTCTACAAAGATGACTCGTTGGGTGACCCTATCGTCAATGAATCTGTTGCGATCACACTGGGTTGGGCAACTGCAGAACAACTGGCAAAAATGAAAGAGCTGACTTATCAAGTCAATGACGTACTGCAAGCATTATTCGCTCAAGGCAATATGATGCTAGTCGATTTCAAACTTGAATTTGGCGTATTCCATGGTCAAATCGTGCTTGGTGATGAATTCAGTCCAGATGGCTGCCGCCTGTGGGACAAAGATACCAAGAAAAAACTCGACAAAGATCGCTTCCGCCAAGGTCTAGGTGATGTCGTCGAAGCCTACGAAGAAGTGGCACATCGTATCGGTGTCGATTTAAGTAGTATCTAACCTAAATCTAAGAAGAAGCCCCATCAGGGGCTTTTTTTGTGTGAAGCCATTTCTTCACTTAACTTGTGTTTATACGACTGAAATACTAGAATGCACGCCGTCGGAGAGGTGGCAGAGTGGTTGAATGTACCGCACTCGAAATGCGGCGTAGGGTTAAACCTATCGAGGGTTCGAATCCCTCCCTCTCCGCCATTTTTAAAACAAATTTAAAATCAACAAATTGATTTTTAACCATAAAATTACAAATTCATATTATAGCTTCCGAATGATCATCACCTCGTTAAATCATTGATCATTAAAGCGAAAATAGAGATGATGTTTGGAAGATTAGATCCATATAAAAAAACCTCACGAATTGTGAGGTTTCTTACTCTTGATAGATCTTTTAAAAATAGACAGATTATTTCGCTTGTGCTGGCTGTGCTGGCGCTTGATTAATCCCTACCAATTCAACTTCAAAGACCAGCGTAGAATTTGGACCAACTTTTGGAGGTACTCCTGCTTCGCCATACGCCAATGATGATGGAATAAATAACTTATATTTAGATCCTGGAGTCATCAACTTGATGCCTTCCGAGAACCCTGGAATCACGCCATTCATAGGGAAAGTCGCAGGTTCATGGCGCGCATAAGAGCTGTCAAATTCAGTACCATCAATTAATGTACCACGATAGTTGACGGTAACCAT
>JASLGO010000166.1 GCA_030150135.1 Aquirhabdus sp. | reverse complement strand
ATCAGTTATTCGATTCTTAAACCTGCTCGACGTGGAATCTTATCTCGTATCACAATCACCTCAACCACACCTTTCTTAGGTAAGGTTTTTTGTGCAACAGCAAAAGCAGCAAGATTCGGCGTTGGACGACCATTTAAACGGACAATGACATCGCCGATTTGGATTTGTGCATTATTTGCAACACCATAAGGCTCAATCGAATCCACGACAACGCCTTTTAGTGTGGCATCTGCACTCTCTTTGTCACTCATATCATGTGCTTTTAAACCCAAGATATTGACGCTATCAATATCTTTTACACCTTTTTCTTCTGCATCCTGATCAGCAGTTGCAGCTTTCAGCTTAGGATTCACGGTCAATCGTTGACCATCTCGTAGCAGGCCTAACGTAACCACTGTATTTGGACGCGCACGATTAATATAGTTAATCAAATCAGATGCACGCGAAACAGATTGATTATTAAACGATAAAATAATATCGCCTTCCTTGATTCCCACAGCGCTCGCCGCTGAGTCTGGTGAAACTTTAACGACAAGTGCACCCTCTGGTTTCGGTAAGTGATAAACCTCAGCCAAGTTTCGATCAATATCTTGCGGATAAACACCTAAATATGCGCGTGAAACTTTTCCACCATTTTTAAGCTGATCCGCAACGCCAATCGCCACATCAATTGGAATGGAAAATGATAATCCCATGTATCCACCCGTACCCGAAAAGATCCGAGAGTTGATACCAATCACTTCACCCCGTTGATTAAACAAAGGTCCACCTGAGTTACCCGGATTAAGAACAACATCCGATTGAATAAATGGAACGGCATTATCGACGGTAACAGAGCGTGACGTTGCGCTGACAATCCCAGCAGATGCAGAATAATCAAATCCAAACGGCGAACCAATCGCAAGAACAGGCTCACCCACCCGCAATTTATCTGAGTCACCTAATTGCAGTGAAGGATAATGATCACCTTTAACCTTCAACACAGCGACATCAGTACGCTCATCACTTCCCACCACATCAGCGTCAAGTTCACGGCGATCGCTTAACGTCACCGTGACTTTTTTGACATCATCAACAACATGGCGATTGGTCAGAAGATAGCCGTCTTGGCTAATAAAAAATGCACTACCGTAAGACTTCTGCTCAGTTGGCGTTCTAGGTTGATTGGGAATAATGATCTGATTACCAAAATATCTTTTCAGCATTTCAGGTAATTGCTGCTGCATTTCTTCTTCTTTGGTCATTTTCTTAACGACCGTTACGCGTACAACGGCTGGTGCGACTTTCTCAACAATATCAGAGAAATCAATCGGTGCAGTTGCATATGCGGTCTGCAATGAAATGCCAATCATCGCGCTAGATAAAATCGCTCCTTTCACAAGCATTTTGATGCTGACTTTTTGATGACTTTGCGATATTGGATTAAAAGATCGATCAATTGTTGAGTTTATTTCATCAGAATTCCATTCAATCATTTGTGTTTTTACTGCGTCCATGAGCCAACTTTCCCATACATAAAAATCAGAAATAAAAATGTCATAAAACATGAGATTTGACAAAGGATTTTAACCATAACGATAAGGTGACTTCTGTTAGCAATCGTTGTCACTTGTATGATTCATTTCAATCAATTACGAGAGAAATGTAAACCAAATCTCTTTTTATATCGCAATCGGTTTTTCTGATGATCGATGTAAAAGATCTTCCTCCAAGTCAAAGCACGATCGTATTCATCAAAAATCCTTAGCAAAAAACGCCATATATCGATTTGAATCGATCACTTTTTCACTTGCAGATCTTTCATAAATCTTTAATACTTCATCTCTTATTCAGATTTAAAAGGCACCATTCGCCCGTGAGCACGACTAACTCTACCGTGAGCGCAACCACTGTCAGCCCTAATAGCACTAGCCAACCTGATAACACCCAAATTAACAATGAATTAGATCATCGTCATTTCGATGTCATGATCGTGGGTAGCGGTGCGGCTGGATTAACACTTGCGCTTTCTTTGCCGAGTCATCTACGCGTTGCCGTCATGGCAAAAGCACCATTGACCGAAGCCAGTACATATTATGCTCAGGGTGGTGTCGCGGCTGTTTTGGATGAAACGGACTCAACAGAAAACCACATCGAAGACACGCTGATTGCGGGTGCAGGATTGTGTCATCGTGATGCAGTTGCATTCACGGTTGAAGGTGGTCGAGAAGCCGTTGATTTTCTATTAAAACAAGGCGTGCGATTCACTTTGGATGCCGAAGAACAACTCCATTTGACGCGTGAAGGTGGACATTCGCATCGTCGTATTATCCACGCAGCGGATGCAACAGGCATTGCGATTTCCACAACATTGATTCGCCAAGTCAAAAAACGTAAAAATGTCACGATTCTCAATGATTACGCCGCAATTGATATTGTTACCAGCGAAAAACTCGGTTTAGCAGGTGACAATCGCGTTGTGGGTATTTACGCGCTGGACATGGTTGAGAACAAAGTAAAAACCTTTAAGACTCAATTTGTTGCATTAGCATGTGGTGGCGCAAGCAAATCTTATCTGTACACCACCAACCCTGACATCGCGACAGGTGATGGTATTGCAATGGCTTGGCGTGCAGGTTGTCGCGTCGCCAACATGGAATTTAATCAATTTCACCCAACCTGTTTGTATCACCCAAAAGCACGCTCGTTCCTCATTACGGAAGCCATGCGCGGTGAAGGTGCGTATTTGCGATTACCAAACGGCGAACGGTTCATGCCTCGATTTGACGAGCGCGCAGAACTTGCACCGCGTGACATCGTGGCGCGTGCGATCGACTATGAAATGAAACGACTCGGGGTTCGTCATCTCTATCTCGATATCACACATCGTTCGCCTGAGTTCGTCAAAGAACACTTCCCAATGCTCTATGAACGCTTACTTGAGCTTGGGATTGATATCACCAAAGATCAGATCCCTGTCGTTCCTGCTGCGCACTATACCTGTGGCGGTGTGATGGTCGATTTGAATAGCGAAACAGATATTTCAGGTCTATATGCTATCGGGGAAACGTCATTCACGGGATTGCATGGCGCAAATCGCATGGCCAGCAACTCCTTGCTTGAATGTTTTGTCTTCGGTGCGAGCGCTGCCAAACACATCACGCAGAAAATTGCTGAACTACCAGACTCTCAAGTTCAAATTGATGTCCCTGCATGGGACGACTCGCGCGTACAGCACCCTGATGAAGATGTCGTAATCTTGCATAATTGGGAAGAATTACGCCACTTTATGTGGAACTATGTCGGTATCGTGCGCACCACGAAGCGGTTGCAACGCGCACTTAATCGCATTCAAATGTTAAAGCATGAAATTGAAGAATATTACTCAAGTTATGTGATGAGTAAAAATCTAATCGAGCTGCGTAATTTGGCTTTAGTCAGTGAAATGATTGTTCGTTGTGCTTTACAACGTAAAGAATCTCGCGGGTTGCACTACACGCTCGACTATCCTGAATTATCCAATGAAATCAAAGATTCAATTTTAGTACCGCCTGATTTTAAAACTGAATAATTGATTTACTGGCTTTCAATTGTTACATGTTACATCATAAAGGGCGCGACCAATTGCCATGGCTGTGCCCTTTCTAATTGACCAGCCAATTGAAACAACAGACCTTCCTCTCCGATTGGCGCAATAAATTGCACGCCCATCGGCAGACCCTTAGACGTTACATGCAACGGAACAGACATTGCAGGAACGCCAGTGATATTAGCAATTTGAGTAAATGGAACCCATTTTAGGTTATCGACTGCCATTTTATGAGCAATGCCAAACTTAATGACAGGCCCTGCCAAATGCCCTGCAATTAGCGCCTTAGCCGCAATCCTTTCCATCATTGATAATCTCACTTCTCCTACGCGCGCAGGTGGCAACGCCATCGTTGGAGTCAGCCATAAATCATATTTCTGATGAAACTCAGCAAGTTTTCGGGCACACATATTGGCATAGATATAAGCCTGAGCATATGTGCTGGAGGGTGTGGCTTCACCAAATGCAGCACTGGCTAACGTATCTAATTCAAAACCATCTGAACTACATCCCGTTTCGCGTTTGACTTTTTGTACGGTGATTGCCGCATTGCCGAACCAAAGCGTTAAAAAACTATGCGCTGCCTCTAAACCATCAATCTCAGGCTCAGCCTCTTCAACATGATGTCCAAGTGATTCCAGTAACTTTACTGTTTTTTCAACGGCTTGAATGGCTTCAGGATCGACAGGTGTACCAAGCGGTGATCGTGTCGAAAATGCGATTTTAAGTGGTTTAGGATCTAGGCTTGCTTCCTCCAAATATGGACGAACAGGCGGTGCAAGACGATACAACGAGCCAACTTCATCGCCAAAGGTTGCATCTAGCATCGCCGCGCTATCACGCACTGTCCGAGATACCACATGGTTCATTGCCGCACCATGCATTTGCTCGGTGACTAATGGCCCCCAAGGTGTACGTCCACGACTAGGTTTCAAGCCAAATAAACCACAACACGCCGCAGGAATACGAATCGACCCTCCACCATCATTTGCACCTGCGATTGGTACAATACCCGCCGCAACCGCTGCCGCAGAACCACCCGATGAACCACCAGGTGTATGTTTGATATTCCACGGATTACGACTTGCTCCCCATGCCTCAGGCTCGGTAATACCCTTGATCCCAAACTCAGGTGTATTGGTTCGTCCAAAAATGACCACTCCAGCATTCAACCACCGCTGAGTCATCTCTGCATGAACACTCGGACGATAATTTGCCGCTTTAAGCGCTTTATTGCCATTAGTGTTGAGTACGCCCGCATAATCCTGAAAGAGATCTTTGGTTAAAAATGGAACTCCCGCAAATGGCCCACTCAGCGTCTGTTTAGCTCTGGCTTGGGCAATCTCATCCATCCGAATAATGACCGCATTCAGCTTCTTATGTGTTTTTTCTGTGCGTTCAGTCGCCACACGCAACAACTCAGCGGCAGTGACCTCACGACGAGCAACCAGATTCGCCAGACCCAAACCATCATATTGAACATATTCAGAGAATTTCATGCACACAATCCATTAAAATTTTGTCGTCCATACCGCCCCTATTCTCGATAAGAGCAAGGCTGAAAATAGTTTTTCTTAATCAACAGACACGATAACGTTGACCATGTTTATTGCTAAAACACCGAATCACGACTTTTGAATGTTGCGTATAACTACGGTAGTGAGATTGGCGCTCATGATGAGCTGGTCTATGACTGACTTTCTGATGTGCAGCTTGACGAGCTTGATACTCCTCAAATGAATGGCCGTGGTGATTGACCAAAATCTCAGCATTTGAAGACATAGAAACGGTCATGAATCCGAATACCAGAACACCACTGATGATATTGTTGAGCATGATAAAATCCTTTTATAAAAACTCCTTATTGAAATATATCAGACATCTCGCCATTCATATGACCGTTTATATTGGAATCACAACTACTCATCAGTCAGATATAGAACTAGGTTAATCAGGGACATCGATTTAAACCTTATTTTCAGCATACATAAAACAACGATAACTCGCTAAAAATAAGGTAAAACTAGAATCTAAACTCATCAATATCACTGACTTTTACGATCAGAAATAAATTTGCGATCGAGTGTGTAACATTTTCCAAAAGCCTGCGTCTAAAGACCATAACGACCTTGATGTTCGGCAAACACTGATATTTGGAGAACCAAAAATGACTCACCACTATTCTCGTCGTAATTTCTTAACGGTTGCTGTTTCTGCTGCAACTGCTGCCTCAATCGGAAGCTTTATGTCTAGCACAGCTCAAGCCGAAAAACCTAAGGACGTTTGGATTGTGACGTTCTCACCTGCTGGAATCCGCACTGGTCGCGTACAAGTTCCAAAAATTGTTAAAACCGATACCCAGTGGCGCGCTCAACTTTCAGAGGAATCTTTTGAAGTCGCTCGTCACGAAGGCACAGAGAGACCTTTTAGTGGGAAATTATTGAATGAACATCGTGCAGGAATATTCCAATGCATCTGCTGTGGCACTGCATTATATGACTCTCGTACTAAGTTCGAATCAGGAACGGGATGGCCTAGTTTTTATCAACCCATCGCCGAAGAAAATATCACCAAAACCGATGACTTCACATTAGGCATGGAGCGCACGGCTGTCTCATGCACACGCTGTGATGCACATCTAGGGCATGTCTTTACGGATGGCCCTAAACCGACAGGGCTCCGCTATTGCATGAACTCTGTTGCACTACGCTTCGCTCCTCGCGCTTGAACTATAGGTAAAAACATCATGAACACGGTAAAAAGCAATACATTGCAAAGCAACGTTCAAACAGCCATTACAAAAGCTGCCCAAGTCCTGATTTTTCCAATCACCATCTGCCTGTCACTCACGGCCTGTGCACACGAGGTCAACCGCGTACTGCCTCAGCCCAGCATTGATGAGCCTGCTACAGGTCACCATGAAGTTGTAGTTTTCTCTGGCGGATGCTTTTGGGGCGTACAAGGCGTTTTCCAACATGTTAAGGGCGTAACACGCGCAACTTCTGGTTATGCAGGTGGCAGCGCAGCAACCGCCCAATATGAAACCGTATCAAACGGTGACACAGGTCATGCTGAATCAGTTCAAGTTGAGTTTGATCCGCAGCAAGTTTCATTTGGTGAATTACTACGTATTTACTTCTCCGTTGCGCATGATCCCACAGAGCTCAACTTCCAAGGCCCAGATACAGGCACGCAATATCGTTCAGCAATCTGGTATACCAGTCCTGCACAACAAAAAGTTGCGCAAGCCTATGTCTCACAGCTCACTGAAGCAAAGATCTTTCATGATCGTATCGTGACACAAATTAATCCACTTAAAGGATTCTATAGCGCTGAGGATTATCATCAGAACTACTTAACCTTGCACCCAAACAATCCGTATATCGCCATCAACGACATACCCAAAATAGAGAATCTAAAACGCCTCTATCCTGCGGACTATCGCGTAAAACCAGTGCTCGTTGGAGAATAAAATGATTATCTTTTTATTGGCATATTTAGGCGGGGCGCTCACGATTCTCAGTCCTTGCATCCTGCCAGTCCTGCCCTTTGTTTTTGCACGATCAGGACAACCGTTTATTAAAAGTAGCCTGCCGATGCTATTTGGCATGGCACTCATGTTTGCAGTGGTTGCAACACTTGCAGCAGTAGGCGGTGGCTGGGCGGTACAAGCCAATCAATATGGACGCTTTGCCGCGATTCTGCTGCTTGGAATCTTTGGACTAACGCTGATCTTTCCTGCACTCTCAGATCGCCTCTCTCGACCATTTGTTGCACTCGGCAATCGCGTACTCAAATCCGCTGATCGTCCAAAAGCAAAAACTGGCGATCAACCAACCAGCCCCTACGGAACCATCATTCCATCATTTTTATTAGGCATTGCCACAGGTTTATTGTGGGCACCTTGTGCAGGTCCAATCCTCGGGTTAGTTCTTACTGGTGCAGCACTAGATGGTGCCAATAGCCATACAACGCTCTTACTCTTTGCCTACGCACTTGGCGCAGCATCATCACTCGCCGCGGCATTATTGATTGGCGGAAAAGTATTTACCGCCATGAAAAACAGTCTAGGTATTGGTGAATGGATACGCCGTGGTTTAGGTGTGGCGGTTCTGCTTGGCGTTGCGGCTATTGCCCTTGGACTCGATACAGGCATACTTACCAAACTCTCATTAACACGCACCACAACAATTGAGCAATCCCTCTTAGACCAAGCTCAATCCAAAATGCCGCACGATGCCGTAAACGCCACTGCGAATGCCACGCCGCCAAATTCCGCGACAAACACACATCCATCAGGATTACCTATTGAAGGCATCATGCCGCCACTTGATGGTGCTGTGCAATGGCTTAACTCAAAGCCGCTCACTGCTGCAGACCTGCGCGGCAAAGTCGTCTTAGTCGATTTCTGGACTTACTCTTGTATTAACTGCTTACGCAGCCTGCCCTATGTCAATGCATGGGCGCAGAAATACAAAGATCAAGGACTCATTGTAATCGGTGTTCATGCGCCTGAATTTGCATTTGAAAAAGAC
>JASLGO010000004.1 GCA_030150135.1 Aquirhabdus sp. | reverse complement strand
GCCTTGCGCTGTGAGCGCTGCAAGAACCAATGACATCGACGCACGTAAGTCGGTTGCCATTACTGGCGCAGCTTGCAGTGTTTCAACGCCAGTCACGATTGCGGTATGACCATCGACCTGAATCTTTGCACCCATACGCGACAACTCAGGCACATGCATATAACGATTTTCAAAAATCGTTTCGGTGATCGTGCCTGTACCTTCGGCAATCGTATTCACGGTCATCATCTGGGCTTGCATATCCGTTGGGAATGCTGGATGCGGCAAAGTACGGAAACTCACCGCTTTTGGACGCTTGCCACGCATATCCAGCTCAATCCAATCGCTACCTGAAGTAATGGTTGCACCCATTTCCTCGAACTTACGCAGCACCGCCTCAAGCAAAGCTGGATCAGTATGCGTTGTACGCACACAGCCACCTGTCATCGCCGCAGCGGCAAGATATGAACCCGTTTCGATGCGGTCAGCGACTACGCTATAGTCCACGCCTATCAGTGACTCCACACCATGAATCGTCAATTGATCAGAATCAATGCCTTCAATTTTCGCGCCCATTTTGACCAATAGATTCGCCAAATCAGTCACTTCGGGTTCACGCGCACAGTTATCTAAAATGGTTGTACCTTCAGCCAATGTCGCCGCCATCAGAATATTTTCAGTACCACCGACCGTCACCATATCAAACGACAAACGCGTGCCTTTCAGGCGACCATCGACTTTGGCATGCACATAGCCGTTCTCAACGCGAATCTCTGCGCCCATTGCTTCGAGCGCCTTCAAATGCTGCTCAACAGGACGCGAACCAATCGCACAACCACCTGGCAACGAAACAGTCGCTTCGCCATAACGAGCAAGCAACGGCCCTAAAACAAGAATCGAGGCACGCATGGTTTTGACTAATTCATACGGTGCAAAACGGCTATTCAGCGTACTTGCATCAACATGCACAGAGCCATCGGCTTTATTGCGCTGAACAGTAATCCCCAAGCTTTCCAACACTTTAATCAAGGTTGAGACGTCTTTGAGATCAGGAACATTATTCAGCGTAATTGGCGAACTTGCCAAAATTGTCGCAGCAAGTAGCGGCAACGCGGCGTTCTTTGCACCTGAAATTCGTACTGTGCCGTTTAAACATGCACCGCCTTGAATCCGAAATTTATCCATTGTTTAAATAACTACCTGCTATGACCGATGACGACTTTCATTTGAATCAATGCCACCAAAGCAAATGACACTTGGCGCAATCGTCTAATCAGTTGATGAATAAGAATATGTTTATACAGATTTATAATCGATCAATATCAATTAACCAAACAGACTTGCTTTGCGCCACTCTTCTGGCGTCAATGCACGAATCGTCACCGCATGAACTTCACCGCTCGCGATATAACTGTTCAAGGGTGCATAGACGGCTTGCTGACGAGCAACAGGACGCTTTCCTTCAAACTGCTCATCCACAAGTCGCACATCAAACTTACCTGCTTGCCCAGAGGTCGCAATATCTGCGTTGGGAAATGCTACTTGTAAAAGCTCGTGTAAAATTTCAGGAGTCATGTCGCCACTCTATCGTATGAATAAATAAATTAACCCCAGCAGGTTATCGCGTGTGCTTGGCATAGTCCAGCACTCATGCCAACCGACCAATCAAATGCATATGCGTACTTGCGATTGACGTTAACCGCCTGAAGTTGCATATTATCAGTAATGAACTGCAAAGCGACAACAGCCACTCTTAAAAGCAAGCACTCTTAGAACAAGTCCATGAACACGGAGCTCATATGAAAAATACTGCTGAGCTATTATATCAAATTCGCGGACTTGCGCGCAGCGTTGTTGCTTTTGTCTTCATCTATCAAGGATTGGTGCAAAGCATCATTATCAACACCCTTTCTCAAGGCAACGCAAACTCCGCTGAAGCATTTCAGCAAGCCTCATGGTTCTTATACATTGATGGTCTGATTGAAATCGGTTTAGCCGTGTGGCTTATTTTATCTTTCAGTCATAAAAAACCGCTTTGGAATGCCATCGGTTTTATGCTGTTATCGATCTTGATCGAAATTTTATTTTTCGATGTTCCGATGGGCAACGCATTACTCATCATCGCCCTGATGGTGCTGATCTATATTGATTTCAGTATTCTTGATTTTCAACGCGAAAGAAGTGATCCACGTAACTTTGGTAAATATATTCGCGTGACGCGTGATCGCATGCTCTATGAATTTATTAAACGACTAGAACTCAAAGACCTTCCACATCTCATGCATACTCTGGCGCAATCTCGCGTCAAACGCCACCTGAGAAATCGTCGTCAAATCAAACGTCGTACTGAATCCTCAGACGCACCCGAGCTCATGGAGGTACAAGATAAAACCTCCTTAAAAAAACGAGCAGCGAGTGATCGTAGGCAATCTAATGATGAACTCAGTGACGAATTTGATCGATCGGAATAAATTCATCACTGATCACTTCACATCTGATCCCAAAAAACCATCGGCATATTTAAACTCAACAGCCCCACCCACCACATGATCACGCACCAACGGTCTGAGATAACGCATTTGCACATCACCATACATCGTCGCAAATGCAACATCCTTCGCATCTGTTCCCGTACCAATTCTCACAATTTTATTTAAAGGCGCCATCTTGGTGGCATCAAACAAAATCCATTGTCCATCCAAGAATGCCTCAAAAAACGCATGAAAATCAGGGGGTGGATCAGGAAATTCGGCATGACCAAAAACAAACCTTGCGGGAATATTCAGCGCACGACAAAACGCAATGCCTAAATGCGCAAAATCACGGCACACACCCGCACGATTCACCAAGACATCGCGTGCTGTCGTAAACGCATGGCTGGAACCCAGCTCATACACAATATTATTTTTGATCCAACTACAAATCGCTTCAACACGACTAAATCCACGCGGTAAATGACCAAATGTCCGCTGCGCCATCGCACTCAGCAAATCTGATTCACAATAACGACTCGGTAATAAATACTGCAAAACATCGACTGGGAGATCAGCAACCTCCATCTCTCGCGCACGTAAGTTACGCGCTGGCATATTCAACTCAACCGTTGCACGATAGCGAATCTCGACAGAACCAGCTTCAGCACTAAATCGGAATAATCGATTTTGTCCCGTCACATCTTGAAAAAACTCAGGGACTTTACCCATTAAATCCAATGATTCAGTCACAATTCGTTGCCACGGATGATACGCAGCATGAATCTGAATAATAAATTCCGTCTTTTGATGAACCTGATAGCCTAACCCACAGTCTATATCGACAACTCTCATATCACCCTCAGCACAACAAGACATTCAAAATGTCATCAAGCACCGTACTTCCGACGTAGATCAATCCCCATCATAAACCATGCAGGCACAAAAAAGCTCGGACGAATCCGAGCTTCCAAAATAAAACAATAAACACTGATTGATTCAGTAATCAGAACTTACTCAATGGCAAATTCCTGATGATGCGTCTGATTGCTGTGGCTCTTTAATCGCTCTTTATGGCGCACAATCTGGCGGTCTAACTTATCAACCAACAAATCCAGTGTGGTTTTCAGTGTATCCGCAGTTGCTTGAGCAAACAGTTCTGAGCCAGGCACGCGCAAAATAACCTCAGCTTTATGATTTGCTAGGCCTTTTTTGCCATTATAACTAGAATCTGTATGATGATTTTCTTTAGAAAAAATCACTTGCATGCTATTGATATGATCGAAGTGACGTTCGACTTTGGCTAATTTTTCGTGAACGCTAGATTCCAATTCTGGAGAAACACCCACATGATGACCACTAATCTTGATATGCATATAAACCATCCTCGCAGTGTGACGAAGACATAATTCTCAAGTCGAGCGGCCATTCATCTTATAGAGCAGACTGGTCGGGGGACGAGCGAATCACGTATTCGCTTTTAGCCTGATTAGTCGGCTCGTGCAGATCCGTTTTTAACAAACTTCCATTTACCTTTAAACGCATTCTTCAGAAACATTTAAAATAAATAAATTCATATAAAACAACATCTGACGCGAGTCGGACGGGTTCACGTTACTCTTGAGGTAACACCTATAAGATTTCACATCGACTCAATTAAAGCAAGCACCAAAACATCTATTTTTACA
>JASLGO010000044.1 GCA_030150135.1 Aquirhabdus sp. | reverse complement strand
ATTTTTTCGAGTGTCAGAACATCAAGTAACTCTTTGGTCAGTTGTAATTTGGAATCTTGGGCGGTCTTAGACATACATCACCTCATCAGCGCTAATCTATTGAATATGCATCATCATAAATCAAAAAGTTCTAGCATTATTGAACTGATCCGTCCAATTAAATACTCAAAATCGTCTCATTTGATCATTTACATCAACAAATCACATTACAACCATTTCGCACGTTTCAGCTTAAAGTACAAAAATAACGAGCCCAAAACCATCAAGGCAACCCAAATATAATAGCCATAATACCAATGTAATTCAGGCATATTGCTAAAGTTCATCCCGTAATAACTGGTCATCAATGTCGGTACTGCCAAGATCCCTGCCCAAGATGCCAGACGTTTCACAATCTCATTCTGACCCACGCCAACTAACGCTAAATGGGTATCCATGCCGAGTCGTAAAACCTCACTTTGTCCTTCAATCGCATCCAGCGTGCCCAGCACATGGTCTTGAATATCGCGAAAATATGGAATTGCACTGGATGGGAAATAATTCTTTGTATCATCACGATTATGATAAAGAAAATACCCACAAATCTCACGTAATGGAACAACTGCAAGGCGTAATTTAATGAGCTCAGATTTAAGATTGTATAGATAACGCAATGTATCCTGATTATAAGTTTCAGAAAAAATTTCACTTTCCAGCTCACGAAGCTGACCACCTAGCTGCTGGGTAATCGGCAAGAAGTTATCGACGATAAAATCCAAAATACCGTGCAGCACATAGCCTGGCCCCATTTGCTTCATCTTTTGCGGATGTCGCTCACAATGCGCACGGACATTGCTATAACTGACAGAAGCCCCCTGTCGCACTGTGATCAAGAAACGCTCACCCAGAAACAAAGACGTCGAACCAAACTCAATTTTGCGATCCATCAATTGTGCTGTACGAACCAAAACGAATAACGTAGTCTCATAGCTTTCTACTTTTGCGCGATGATGATTCAATGCGGCATCTTCAATCGCAAGCTCATGCAAACCAAATTCACGCTGCACTTCACCAAGCACTTCTTTTGGCGGCTCAAACAAACCAATCCACACAAAAATATCAGGATCAGCCGCCATCGCCTCACTCACATCACAAAGTGCAAGGTAAGCAACGCGTAAACCTGTTTTACGACTATAAGCAAAACAATTCACCACACCTTTACTTTGCGGCTGACCAGATGCAATTTGTGTAAGAAGTGCAGTTGATGCGGCTGTTGCATCCAAACTGGTCGAGGCCTCGACTTCAGGTATGTTCTCTGTCGTCATAAGATGCAACCCTAGAAGTTAATAATTTAAATCACACATTTCAGAACAGCTATAGCCCTAAGGCAAGGCTGCTTTAGCGAAGCCTTCCATACTCAAGAACAACTGAGCATCAGCATACCTGTATAGGATGAAGAATCCCAACCTATTACGGTAACCGTAGTTCATGACACTCTGTTGAATTTGACGGAAATAAAGTATTTTTACGCCATAAAATCCAACGTAAATACAAACTAAAATGAATCGACTTTCAAGCCAATTGTGGCATGATACGACCTAACTGATTATATGCTAATGCTAAGAGATTCTTTGTATGTCTAATAAAACCGGCTCGGGTTTTGGTAATTTTTATCGCCGTGTGTCTGGGAAACTACTCGACATCGTTGCGAAACCAGAAATACTCGGAGAAATTCCAGACAAAATACAACATTTATCTGGAGAAAATAACGATAGCGCACAAAATCTGAGCAAAAATACTCAGAAAACAGATCAAAGCGTCGCTCCGATCATTCAAAAAAATGCCTCTAATCACCCGATCTGCTACGTCTTGTTTGAACACTCCAAAAGCACCGCATTACTGATCGATAGCGAAGCACGTCGTCGTAATCTCATCGCACCTTTTGATCCCATGACTGGGCCATATTTTGATGAAAACTCATCGATACTTTATTTAAAGCATAGTAACGACAATCCGTTTCGAGTCCCAAGCGACTCAGAATCACCACGTCTGATTCGTTTAATCGACACAATCAAACACCACGCCGATCTAGATGTCGAACTTGTCCCAATTACCGTACTTTGGGGACGTGCGCCCGATAAAGAAGACTCTTTACTCAAACTCTTGTTTGCCGACTCATGGTCAACACCAAGTGTGCTCAAGCAATCTGTCAATCTTGCACTTCACGGCAGACAAACTTTCCTCGAATTCCATAAACCCATGTCTCTGCGCAACCTGATTGCCGAAACATCATCTAAGACTGAAAATCCTAGCGCAGTTGCAGGTCATATCATTCAATACCTGAGCGACTACCTCACACGACAACGTGAGGCAGTTTTAGGGCCTGACTTATCCGACCGTCGTAATTTGGTTGAAGATATCATTAACTCACCTGGCGTGACCGCTGCGGTTGAGCGTGAAATTGCACGCGGAACCAAGCTTCCGAATGACGTTCGCTTAGAAGCTCGTGGCTATCTGGATGAAATTGCATCTGATTATTCACATTCAGCAGTTCGCTTCCTTGAACAAACTTTAACGTGGTTATGGACTCAGCTTTATGATGGTGTCGAAGTGCATCACTTCCAAAGCATCCGTAATATTGCTGATGAATACGAACTAGTTTACACGCCATCACATCGCAGTCACGTGGACTATTTGCTCATGTCTTATGTGATCTATAAGCGCGGCATGATGGTTCCGTATATTGCGGCTGGTGACAACCTGAACCTACCAGGTGTTGGGTCACTCCTCCGTCGCGGTGGCGCATTCTTTATTCGTCGTTCGTTTAAAGGTAGCCCACTCTATGTTTCTGTTTTTAAAGAATACTTACACAGTATCTTAACTCGTAATCATCCGATCGAATACTTTATCGAAGGCGGTCGCTCACGTACAGGACGCCTACTCCCGCCGAAGACTGGCATGCTCGCAATGACCATCCACAGTCATTTACGCGCATCTGGTAAACCCATTGCATTCATTCCAACTTACTTTGGTTACGAGCGCTTGATGGAAGGCGGTACTTATGTTGGCGAAATGTCAGGCAAACCAAAAGAATCCGAATCCATCTGGGGCATCATCAAGACCGTTCGCAAGATCGAAAGAATCTTCGGTAAAGTTCATGTCAGTTTCGGTGAGCCAATCTTCCTAGATCCGATTATCAAAGCGCACGGCGCAGACAAAGTGAAAGTCATGGACAATGACGAACCACTGTCTCATGAGGCTCGTTTGGTTGTTGACGATGTTGCAGAAAAAATTATGTGCAATATCAACCGTGCAGCAGTACTCAACCCAGTGACGCTGTTAGCACTTGTGCTCTTGGCAACGCCAAAACATGCACTTGATGAAGAAACATGCATTAAGCAATTGGACACTTATCGCTCACTTGCTCAAGCCGTACCGTATGATGAACGTGTTGAAATTACAACGCTTTCTGGACGTGAAATGATTGCATACGGTCTGAAATTAAAACTGATCAAACGCGTCAATCATCTTCTTGGCGATATGATTACGATTGAAGAAGGTCAAGGCGTATTGCTCACCTACTTCCGCAACAACATTCTTCACATGTTTATCATGCCATCGCTCATTGCATCATTGGTACAACACAATGGTCGTATTAGCCGTGAAGAAATTGGCAGTGTGACCCAAACACTTTATCCATTCCTACAAGCAGAATTATTCCTGAAATGGGATAAAAATATGCTCGAAAAGCTGATTGACCAGCAGCTCGAAGCATTGATTGCTGCGGAGTTGGTATTGGATGATGGTTCAAATACACTCTATAGCCCACAACCTAATAGCGAAAGTTATAACCAGCTCTCCGTGCTTGCTGCACCAGTCCAGCAGAGCTTGGAGCGTTATTTCATGACCATTACATTACTCGTTCAACAAGGTTCAGGTCGGATTTCATCGAAGCAAGTTGAAGATCTTTGTCACCTCTTAGGACAACGTCTAGGCGTACTCTATGAATTCAACTCACCTGAGTTCTTCGATAAAGCACTATTCCGTAGTTTCCTTTCGACGCTAGCTGAACTGAAATACATCACCGTTGTTGAGGGTCTGATTAACTTCGACCATCGTTTGGTCAACATGGCACAAGATGCACGCCTCGTGTTAAATGCAGAAACATTGAAGGCATTACAACACATGACCAACGTCACTGAGGAAGAAGTACAAGCGGCCATCGAAGGTCTTGCCAAAAAATCTGCACGCAGACCTCGCGCAAAGAAATAGATCCACAAAAAGCTCTCTCTTCAGAGAGCTTTTTTAACACGACTTAGATCTGTTTTTTAATGAGAATCAAGCATGTCCACTGAGTTTGCTTCCTATCTCCATGAAGTCTTTTCACACTTTGGAACAATCCAAGTTAAACGCATGTTTGGTGGTTTTGGTATTTACCATCAAGGGTTAATGTTCGCCCTCATGATCGATGACATCCTCTATTTGAAAGCTGATGCAGAAAGTAAGCTCGCATTTGAAAAGCGAGGACTAACGCCATTTGAATATGACCGTCGCGACAAAATCATAAAAATGTCTTATTACCAAGCACCTGAAGAAATTTTTGACGACTTTGAAGAAGCGACCCTTTGGGCTAATCTCGCTTATAATGCTGCTCTCAAGGGCAATAAAACTAAGAAAAAAACATTATAATTGCACTTTATTGCTTCTTTACGTTCACAATAAAAAGTTCAATTTATGCTAAATATCATGCGATGCACGCCTTGCGTTCCCTCAAACTTGGACTGATTAGCTTTTTGTACTTCTTCTACACCCTATCTTATTTCATGCATCAAATTGGCTTTAATAAAGCATTTGCAATATCCATTACTGTTGCAGTAGCAAGCCAACTCGGGATTTGGTTACTCAAGAAAACGACCTCCTCATTACGCCCAAGCTCCCTCATAATCAATCCAAAATAACCAAAAGAGATGGTGGATCTGATCAAATCAGCTTATTATTAATATCACGGACTAACCAAAAAACGGTCATCATCGCAATCATGGCCATCAAACCAATTATTATAATTTGAATGACGATACGCTTATGTTTACAGCACAATCGGATATGATCAATATCCAACGATCAATCAGTATTCAAGCCTCCCCAGAGAAAGTCTTTGCCCTGATTAATGATTTTCATTGCTGGAAAATTTGGTCACCTTGGGAAAAATTAGACCCACGAATGAATAGATCATTCAGCGCCAACCCATGCGGACAAGGCGCAACTTACGCATGGAAGGGAAAAGCGGGAACTGGACACATGGAAATTACAACCTCCTCGCCAGCGAGCCAGATTACCATTCAACTCGAAATCACCAAGCCTTTTGAAGCCAGCAACCAAGTGGAATTCTTCTTGCAAACCGCAGATCAGATCACCGTCTTAACATGGAGTATGTATGGACCAAAACCTTATCTCGCAAAGCTGATTGGAATCTTCTTTAGCATGGATAAGTATCTTGGAAAAGATCTGGAAAAAGGTCTTTTGAGTCTAAAAACGCTTGCCGAGTCAGCCTCGTGACGTCACACGATCAATATTAGCGATTCATACAAATTCAGAGACTTCATTAAATATAACTGTATAACGTCGTTATAAAGAAAAAAGACCTCCGAACCATCAAGTTCGAAGGTCTTTTGGAATCTGAATCTCAATAAAACTTAGAAAAACCAAGTCATTATTAACGAAAAAACGTCGACTTACTCGTCCACACCTTCACCAACGCGGCGACGGAATTTCTGACCAGCACGGAAGGTCACAACACGACGTGCTGAAATTGGAATTTCCTCGCCTGTTTTTGGATTACGACCTGGACGCTGGCGCTTATTACGCAGTTCGAAATTACCAAAACCTGATAATTTAACGACTTCACCAGAGATCAGTGCATTAGAAATCTCAGCAAAGAACAACTCAACCAGTTGTTTTGCTTCACGGCGATTAATGCCTGTTTTTTCGCTTAAGTTGTCTGCCATTTCGGCTTTAGTTAGTGCAGTCATGATGCCCTCAAAGTTGCTCCGTAGGTATGAGACAGCGCCTCAACCACACGCTGCATGCCATCTTTAATTTCCGTATCTTCTAGAGTGCGCTCTGGGTGTTGCCACA
>JASLGO010000096.1 GCA_030150135.1 Aquirhabdus sp. | reverse complement strand
CCCACCGAGTATCGCAGCACTCCGCGAACGCCTCTCAAACCGTGGACAAGACAGTGCGGAAGTGATTGAAACACGCCTTAATGGCGCCGTTGAAGAAATCCGCCAACACGTTAATTTTGACTATCTTGTGGTCAATGATGTATTTGAAGATGCTTTGATCGATTTGCAATCCATCATTCGTGCAGCACGTTTGACTGAAATTCAGCAAAGTGCAAAACAACAGAACTTATTAATGGGATTACTCAATCGATCACATACTTGATCACACAAAGAACCATCGTGATACATCTGTATTACGATGGTTTCTTTAAAAAACGAACGCAAAAAAAAATCACCTAAAAGCTTGTCTCCTTCCCCTTCAAGGGGAAGGTCGGGATGGGGATGGTTTTAAAGTAAAATCAAGACCATCCCCATCTCTTGCGCTAGGACAAGGCAGTGCTTTGTTTTTCCTAGCTCATCCCCTTGAAAGGGAAGACTTCAAAACAAAAGCACTGCAAGATACATTTCAAGTATTAACAAGTACACCGTCTTAAATATACGACACACCAAGTCCAATCACCGCACACACACATAATACTGGCATAACAGTCCATTTACGCCAAAATAATAGAGCGGCGGCAATCGCCATAATCACCAAAGCAGACCAATTAAAGCCATCTAACAGCGCATCAAATGACGTTGGCGCAGACTTCTGCTGCCACAGCACATGAATCGCAAAAAAGAATGCCAGATTAACAATAAATCCAACTACAGCTGCCGAAATACCTGTCAGTGGTGCCGTCAAACGAGGCATTTGTCGCGTACGCTCAACGAACGGTGCACCTGCAAGAATAAAAACAAATGATGGCAAAAAAGTAAACCATATGGTCAAGCAAGCTGCCAAAATACCTGCCGCCAATGCCTGCCCTTCGCCAAGCATAAGATGTTGATAACCTGCTACAAACGCGACAAAAGTCACCACCATAATCAGTGGCCCAGGTGTTGTTTCTCCAAGTGCCAACCCATCAATCATCTGGGCAGGAGATAACCAGTGAAAATGGTTTACAGTACCTTGATAGACATAGGGCAAAACCGCATACGCCCCACCAAACGTCAACAATGCCGCCTTAGTAAAAAACCAACTCATTTGTACTAAGGGATCACTTACCCCAAAAATCAACGCCATCACACCAATAGGAATTGCCCATAACGCAACACCCATCAACAGCACGCCAATGATTGAACGCATCTTTAGCAATGCATGTTCAGGCACGGCTGTGTGGTCATCAATCAATGCTGATTTTTTATGGTCTGTTTGATGAGCAGCAGCATGTCCTGCCGCAGAAACCGATAAATATCCTTGACGATCAAGCACCCATCCAATGAAAGCAGCCAATCCAAGTACAAGCGGGAATGCAATATTCAAAAAAACACTGATAAAAGCAACTGCTGCCAAAACCCAAAGTGCCGCTTGCTTCAATACCCGAGTTCCGAGACGCCAAGCCGCCTGTAACACAATCACTGTCACGGCAGGTTTGATACCTGCAAAAATTCCTGCAAGAACCACAGTCTGTCCAAAGACCATATAAATCCAAGCCAGCCCCATCAAAATGAACAAGGATGGCAAAACAAATAATGCACCAGCTAAGACACCACCCAATCGCCCATGCAGCAACCACCCAGTATACGTTGCAAGCTGTTGCGCCTCAGGACCAGGTAAAATCATGCAGTAATTGAGCGCATGTAAAAACCGCTTTTCAGAAATCCAATGCCGCCGTGTCACCAGCTCTTCATGCAGCAATGCAATCTGTCCCGCAGGTCCACCAAAGCTGATCCAGCCTAATTTAAACCAATAGCTCAACGCAGCACTCAAAGGTGGATGTTGTACAGTTTCCTGTTGAACTAAATCTGTCATGACCCAAAAATCCTAGACGGATATACAGCATCCTAATCGATAAATATGTCAGTATGTTACTCGCCATCATTTTGCCACAAACATCTTTTCGATCATCGCCAAAAAGTGATAGGGCTTATCACTTTTTTCATCTTACTTTATCTTTTAAAGATCTAATTTATCCAAATGACCCTTAAACACCATCCTGCCTACGCTGTACACCTGTAGTCATTAAAATCATACGCTCTAATCCGACCCAAAATTTAGCTCTTTCCAAAACAGGATTTAATACATTCGTCATCACACAATAATCGGTATTTTTCTGCCCTTGATGGTGCTTTCCATGCTGACGTACACCTTGCATAATTTTCCAGTCTTGCAACTGACTCACAATCCATGGACGTTCTTGACGATTCTGATGCGCCCACTTATGAATTTGGTTAGCATTCACACTCAACACGACCAATAAAACCAACCAAATACTCATAACGCCAAAAGCAAACCATGACACTGCCAATATGACCAAACCAAGTGCAATTAGATCATAAGAGCTCTGCCACCAGCTTTTTTTCAGGAAATCGCGAGGCTTATCATGGTGCAACAAATTTTCACGAGCAATCTCTCCAAACAGCAACATATCAGGCTTGGCATAAGCATCTTCAAGCCAATGCACAAAACCTGAAATAAAATCAGCCAATATAACAATTAATATAATTTTCAATATGATAATCATGACTTTCTCCTGTTTTAGAACACTTACTGTTCACTGAAACAGAGCATAGTCACCTACATTCACACCATCAATACCAACATATTAAGGTATTACATGTCGATACTTTCTGGTGTATTTTACAATGCGAATGGACGATGAACGCATCAATCCACCACAAAAAAATGATCAGGATAGAATATGGCAAATACAGATCTGATGATTACAACGCTCAAACGAGTCCTGAAGTCACGTGGCAAAACATATAGTGATTTAGCTAAAGCACTTCACCTCAGCGAAGCCAGCGTTAAAAGACTTTTCTCTGACAAAAGCTTTACCTTGCATCGCTTGGATGAAATCTGTCAGTGGCTCGAATTAGATTTTTTTGAACTGGCACGAATCGCCCGTGGCGAATCCATGGCAACCAATGAAATGACAGTTGCCCAAGAACAAATACTGGCGGATGACTTACAACTCTTAGGATTGTTTTACCTCGTCAGAAACAATTGGCAATTGCATGATATTGTGAATTATTATGAAATTTCAGAACCTGAATGCATTCGCCTGCTCATTCGCTTGGATCGGGCACAACTCATCGAACTTCTCCCTGATAATCGCATTCGACTCCGCGTATCACGCCAAGTAAAGCATCAACCTTATGGTCCTATCCGCACGCAACACGGCGAAATGATGACCAATAATTTCTTGGCAGTACGTTTTGACGAACATCAAGGCTATTTTGAATTTGTCGGTGGAGACATCTCCCCTGCATCAGCACTCATTATCCAGCGCAAACTTGATCAGGTTGCGGCTGAATTTCATGAGCTTTCCGAATTAGACATCAATCTCCCCATTCACGAACGCACACTATACGGCGCAGTATTTGGAATTAGGCCTTGGAATAGTGCCGAAGAAATGTGTGGTTTTAAAAAACGGACATTAAAATAAGATTCGTGATCAAAATCATACGATAACAACCTCGCAAGCTTCGTCGTGATTACATTCTTGTTTTTCACGATAAAAAACCGTATAATTTGCAGTCATTTTTACCGTACATATATTAGAGCGAGATCAGCATGGCACGCGTGACCGTAGAAGATTGTTTAGGCGCAGTTGATAATCGTTTTGAATTAGTTTTAGTTGCAGCAAAACGCGCACGTCAATTGGCGCGCGGCACTGCTGAATCCTCATTGGCTTGGGAAAACGACAAACCAACAGTCATGGCTCTGCGTGAAATTGCCGCAGGTCATGTCACTCGTGATATCCTAAAAATGAAAGATGAACCAGCACCTGTATCTAATTTAGATGCAGTCATGTCATCTATTTCACTCAATGATTTTACATTCTAATCATCTGCATTAAATGTAAAAAATCCCACGCATCGACGTGGGATTTTTATTCAATTCACAAATCGATGTAAGACTACTCTCTAACATCCGTCACGACACGATCGCGTCCATGCTGTTTTGCCTGATATAACAACCAGTCGGCACGTGCAATAAAAGCACTGACACTATCCTTCGCAGAAGGAATCACTGTCGCGACACCTTGACTCACCGTCAGATAAGCACCTAGTTTAGAACCTCGGTGTGGAATCATTTCATCACGAATCACTTGACGGCACTTCTCGGCGATCATATGTGCGCTCTTGGAATCAGTTTCTGGAAGCAATAACACAAACTCTTCCCCGCCAAAACGAGCAAATACGTCTCGTGAGCGACCTATAGCACCCGCTAGCAATTTTGCAACACGCTTAAGGCACTCATCGCCCGCAGGATGTCCGTACAAATCATTGTAGTCTTTAAAGAAATCAATATCGAACATGATCAACGACAATGGACGACACTCGCGGTGAGCACTTCCCCATTCACGTTCAATAGCAATATCAAACATGCGTCGATTAGCAACGCCGGTCAAACCATCGCTAAACGAATATTCTTCTAATTTTTTATTGAGTTGCAGTAACTCTTCTTCATTCTTTTTACGTTCGCTAATATCAAACATAAAGCCTATCAGCGCTTCAACTTCACCACTTTCTTTGCGTACCACATGAACCACATCACGAATCCAGACATAGCCGCCGCTAGCAGTCAGTGCACGATAATCAGCCTCATGGTCAATCCCAGATTGCGACTGGGATACACAAAAATTAACCACTTTATCTCGATCTTCTTCATGCATGCGAGCCGCCCAGTCTTCAACACTGATCCAGCTCTCTGGCTTCCAGCCTAGCAACTCCTCAATTTGGGGACCAATATAACTGAATTTCATGGTTGCCCAATCGATACGCCACGGTATCGCCTTAGTCGATTCTAATAATGTTTTATAGACTTTATTGTCGTCTGGTTCCATCTCATTATCATTAACCATGTTCCTGACTCCATTCAGTCGACTCAGTTATGCTGTCTCCTAAAGATACACTACTTCATCCCTACTACCAACCGTCTCGCACTCATAATTCCTGGCTGTTGTTCCAGTCGCGCCAGTAGTCGTGATAATTGCGCCAAACCTTTGACTTCAATTTGCAGCTTCATAATGGCGATACCATTGGCTTCAGTAATGGTATTCACCTGCTGGATATTAATCTGGTCAGCAAAAATCACAGAAGTCAGATCTTTCAGCAACCCACGACGATCATAGGCCTCAATCGCAATTTGTACAATTTGCCCATTGGTTGGCTGCATTTCCCAGCCCGCTTCAACGGCACGATCACTATCCAGAGCAATTAAACGTGCATATTCAGGGCAATTCTGATTATGAATACTCACACCACGATGCTGGGTAATATACCCTGCGATTGGCTCACCATGTACTGGCTGGCAACATTGCGCAACATGTAATTCCACATTATCTAGACCATCAATCAAGATACCATGCTGTGATAATGTACAGCTTGCACGCGGATTTAATGCAGGCTTCAACATCAATTCAGGCTGATTTTCATCAGGCTGCATTTGTTTATTGATCTGATTCATTAACTGATGCAAGCTAATATCGCCCGTCACCAAACCAATCAGAATATCATCGCCACTTTTAACATTGAATGCCTTGGCATAATCCGCAAGATCAATACTTTTAGGGTGAATCGCCAGACGCGTAAGCTCTTTGACCAGCGTTTCACGACCGATTTCAAGATTCTTACTGCGATCTTGCTGACGGAACCAATAGCGCAACTTGTCGCGCGCATGGGCTGTCTTGATATAACCCAGCGAACCCACCAACCAATCGCGATTCGGATCACGATCTTTTTTCGTCAGAATCTCGACCTGTTCGCCTGTTTTCAATTTATACGTCAGGGGAACAAAACGCTGATTCACACGTGCTGCATAACAATGATTACCTACTTCAGTATGCACGTGATAAGCAAAGTCTAGAACCGTCGCATCTTTGGGTAACTCTTTAATATCACCATCACGGCTAAAGACGTAAATCTTTTCAAATTCGCCCCAATCATTAAGAGAGCCAATATCACTTTCTTCAAATGAATCAGGATCATTTGCATGCCGTGAACCCGGTTCATGGCGATTTTTATTTTCTTGATAATTTTCAAGCACGCTGCGTAATGAATGCAGTTTATGATCAAAAATCACATCACCCTTTTTGCCTGCTTTTGTGCCTTCTTTATAATTAAAATGCGCGCAGACACCAAGTTCGGCTTCATTGTGCATTTCTGTCGTACGAATTTGCACTTCAAGCGATTTATTTTCCGCCAAAACCGCCGTATGCAATGAACGATAACCATTGGCTTTTGGATTGGTAATGTAATCATCGAACTGATCTGGAATATGGCGCCACAATTGATGAGCAACACCAAGCGCATGATAACAATCAGGAATATTATCCACCAAAACACGGAGCGCACGAATGTCATACAACTGATCAAAACTCAGTTGCTTACTTTTCATCTTGCGATAGATGGAATAAATGTGTTTAACACGACCTGTGACATCGGCTTTGATGCCCTGCTCAGCAAGTGCTGTATGCAGCTTTTGGGTC
>JASLGO010000090.1 GCA_030150135.1 Aquirhabdus sp. | reverse complement strand
ATTGATTCAAATGACACACAAGCAATTCGGGGAGAACCGCGTGTATATCGCGATTGAAGGATTGAAAGGAACTGGGAAGTCAACCTTAGTGGGTCTTTTACAGTCTTGGCTAACAACACAAGACATTGATTTTGATTTGCTATGTCCACAACAACCCATGTCAAATGATCATTGGCTTGAACAAAAAGCTCTACTTCCTCAATTTGCGAATCGAGATGAGTTTCGTGAACTACTTCATAGCACGCGCGCCAACTATCATAAAGAACGTGTTGATTTTAAAAAACGGTTGGTGATTGGCGATCAAAGTATTTTTAGTCATCTCGTCTCACGATGGCATCGCTCAACGGAACTTGGGATGAAAAATTACGTCAATCAAGTCTACCGTCGCGAATATCATCTCCCTTGGCCAGATCATGTCGTGATGCTCACCATGCCGATCAGCAAACTATGTGATCGTTTAACGACAAAATCACAATATGACCAAGAAATAGAAACGAGTGAGCTGTATCAACAACTCATGACAGATAGTCACGCGTTTATTGAACTTGAAGAAAACGCAAAGTTTCTCGGATATGGACATGCACAATGGCATCACGCTAACGCCAACCAACCGTTCCATGATTTAGTCGAATGCATTGGTTCATACATCATGAAACAACTTAATTCTCACCAAGACACCCAACAAGATCACAAAAACTGTGCACTATAAAAAATTAAAAATACAACAAGAAGAAGAAAAAAGAACAAAAATAATAATGCCTTAGAATAATAAAAATGTCTTAGGAAGTGAACATCATTTAATTTTGTCTCATTTCCTAAGACCATCATTTTATAGCGCTACAAAAAATAAGCTGACCATCTGCATTAAATTTTGTCTTAAGCATATCGACTCAATCATGCCCATCTTTGGTGAGAATGCACATAAGGCATGATCAACAACTCGGGGTTGCCATGAGTTGCGTTAGAAATCACCTAGACGTTCAGAAGTGAATCACCTACTATACCTAGGCGGACAGGACAAGAAGGGTGACTATATGGATATACACCACAACAAAAAAGAACGTAATATCAAAAAACTAGAAATCACTCTCCTTATGAGCTATTTCAAAAAAGTTGAGAAAATTCTATTTTTCGCAATGAATAGCATGATTCATCTCAGCACAATTCGACATGCTCTCCAAAACCCTTATCCATTCGTCATGAGATCGAAGGAATGGATGCTTGAGAGCAAAAAGTTATGACTATACACGCCAAGGATCAGGAACAGTTTATGACCTCCACTGCGACGAACAGTGAGGATTTGACCAGCCTAAAAACCCTTCGATCAAGCCAGAATATTTTTCGTCTATTACGTCTTCCCAAAAGCCTAGAACAGGCTTTTCGTGTCCACTATCGCAGCGAATCAACCACGATTGTTCGCTACTCTGTTTACGGATTAATTGCGTTATATTTATTGGTTGTATTACCTGTTGGATTGCTCATTCAGGATTCAATGCGCGATTTATGGCTTGAGACTGCAGTCTATCCTATTGGTGTTGCCTTAATCATTATCTGGCTCTGTACCAAAATCCCTCAATTGAGCAATTTTACGGAGTTATCACTACGATTTGGGGTATTCCTCTCGCTGGCAGGCACAATATACGGCTTCCTGATACTCGGAAATTCGCTATTAGGACTCGTCGCAGGATGCGAAACCATCTATGTCCTCATGGTTGCATTTTCTTTACTCATGCTACGGATTCTTGCGGCTCTAGCCAGTGCGATTGCCGCCTTTCTGGTGGCGCTTATAGCGGCTAAACTCGCTCATATTGATACGATCTGGATCAATACGTTTTTATATTTTTGGGTACCGTTACTCATCTCCGCAGTGACAGGTTATTTACTAGAACATGCGGCCCGACGAGAGTTTATTCAACGTCTCATGCATCAGCAGGATAAACTACAGATCGTTAATGATTTAGCCGCTATGGTCAATGATGTTGACGATATGGATGCCGTACTTTCTCTGGCGCTAGCGCGTATATGTCGTCATACAGGGTGGATTGCTGGTCGAGTATTGACCGTCGATGATACGCATCAGCACACAACCGCACATTATGAAACATCCGAATTGGCTGACCATACTTTGACCACGATTGAAGAGTTATGGCTGTCCCCACTGTCTTTGTTGGTCAAACAAGTCATTCATTCTGGATCAGCTCAATGGCAAGAATATGATCTTAATTCAATGCCTACACCAACTGATCCAAAGCACACACCCAAGATGCATCTTGTTTATCCTGTCAAACTCGATAATCGTGTGCTGGCTGTTCTTGAGTTCTTTTCAATGCAATATGAGCAACCTGATGAACGCTTGCTTTCTCTAATGGAAAATATTGGTAATCAATTAGGTCGGGTTTTTGAACGTCAATTGCAGCAACAAGACATGAAAATCAGAGCGCTGCATGATGTACTGACAGGACTGCCCAATCGAGCCTATCTCTTTGACCGATTACGCATGGAAATCGCCCGATCAAAACGTGATCCTTACTACGGATTTTGTGTACTGTTTGTCGACATTGATCGCTTCAAATGGATCAACGACAGTCTCGGACACTTAAGAGGAGATCGCTTACTTGTTGAGCTTGCTCGGCGATTGCAACAAGGAGTCCGTGCAATGGATTTTGTCGCGCGCATCGGCGGGGATGAATTTGCAATTTTGATTGAATCAGCTCAAGACCAAGCACAAGCAATCGCTGCTGTTGAACAGATCAAAAAACAACTAGAACAACCATTCACAATGACTGGGCACTCGATCCATATTAGTTCGAGCATCGGCATTGCGCTGTCAGCAGCACACTATATCGAGCCCGAAGAACTGCTGCGTGATGCGGATATCGCGATGCATCATGCCAAACGAAATGGACGCGGTACATTTACGATCTTTGCAGATGAAATGCGGGAGCAAGCGATTGGGCAACTGAAACTGGTCGCAGAACTTCGACAAGCCATTCAAGAACAACAATTGACATTACACTATCAGCCCATCGTTCGGATGGATAGTGGCATGGTGATTGGCTTTGAATCTTTAATTCGCTGGCATCACCCTGAACGCGGCATGATCTCTCCTATACATTTCATTCCACTTGCAGAAGAAACAGGTTTAATTGTTCCGATCACTGAATGGGTTTTACAACAATGCTGCCAGCAACTCAGTATTTGGCAACATCAATTCGGTGACAAAACGACCAGTATTAGTGTCAATTTATGCGCCAGTTACCTAACTCAAAGTGATATGCCCGACCAGATTCTAGCAGCGATTCAGGCTGCTGATATTTCACCGACAACACTCCATTTAGAAATTACCGAATCACAGATTGTTGGGAACGCCGATATTTGCATGACCAACATTAATCGTCTCCGTGAGGCTGCCGTTGAAGTGTATATCGACGACTTCGGTACAGGCTATTCATCTCTCAATTATCTGGCAAGTTTCAGGGTGAACACCCTTAAGATCGACAAATCCTTTCTAGAAAATCTACAGGAAGGTGGAAAAGATGAGCATATTGTTCGTGCCATTACCTCCTTGAGCCACCATCTCGGTATGACAGTCATTGCGGAAGGTGTTGAAAATTACACGCAGATGCAACTGCTTAAAGAAATTGGATGTGATTTTGTACAAGGCTTTTTGTTGTCTAAACCCGTAGAATCACAACTCGCAACTCAAATGCTCGGTAAGACATTTGCACTAACTGATGTCAATCAACGAATCCAAATGCAGGGTTAATGAATCGTAACTTTGCTTCGTTGATCAACTCGTCTAAATTTTCAGTGCATCAACTATCACTCTGATCGCAGGCGATACATTTCTGGAAGGATAATAGAGATGGTAGCCTGTAAAAATTACAGCACAATCATCCAATACCGTCATTAAGCTTTGATTATCAATATATTGCTGCGCACTTGCTTCTGGAATCCATGCCAGACCGTAATGATCCAGTGCCGCTTGAACCACCATACTAGATGAGCTAAAAATTAGAGAGCCTGTCACTTTCATAGTTTGCAGGCGACCATTTTGCATGAACTCCCAGAACATGAGACCACCATGAGTTGGCAAGCGTATAGAGATGCATTGATGATTCAAGAGGTCGTGTAGAGTCTATGGTATCCCATGCTTTTCAAGATATTGAGGGCTACCGACAACTAACATCCGCATATCAGAAGCAATGCGGACTGCGATCATGTCCTTTTCAATATCATCCCCCAAGCGAACACCAATGTCATAACGCTCGGCAACAATGTTAGTAAAACGATACGTATTATTGCTATGTGGATTACAAATAGTTAAGATTAAATCAGTTTAAAGCTATAGATAACCTAACTCATAGCCAAACCATAAATTGCACATATATATACTGAGCTAGAGTTACTCTAAGATTAAGAGATCAAATGGATAATATTACGTCAATAATATGAAACGTATTTAAAGTTAGGGAACTAAGGAAATTATATGGAACATCTATCTGAAATATTAAGTTTTATTGGAGGACTTATCGGAGGTTCTCTTCTAACGGTAACATACTATAAATTTAGCATGACCAACTCAAACAACACTATTAACCAGAACAATAACACAACTGGCGGCGATATTGTTGGTGGAAATAAAAGCAAGGGCAACTAATGCTAAATCACACAACAAACACCACTATCAATCAAAACGACAACATTGTTAGTGGAGATCTTGTTGCTGGAGACAAAAATGAGACGCACTATCATTATAGTGCGCCATCAAATGGCTTTAATCAAATTGCGACCATTTATAATAAAATCCAGCAAAACAACAATCAATACATTAATGACGACCTCTACCTTGACACCAAAGAAGAAATTGCCAATCACCAATCTGCCGTAGGTCATCTAAATCTAGCAGAAAAACTCGTGCTAGCCAACAAAGCCGACCAAATCGACAATGCTTTAGAATTGAAAGAATCAATTGTAAAGTTAATATTGCGTTATGAAACCTCACCTGCTGCTGAATATATTTTAACCAACCTTCTTACTGAAATTAAAACAAAACATAACGCCTATGTCCAACCGGCTGTTTTAGAAGGAGCAACAAGAAGAGAAATTGACATGATTATTGATAACAAAATTGTTGAATACATCAAGCAAACGTTGAATGGCACAGACTACGCCATTTCCTCGAATAGAATATATGGATTAATTTATTTTTTGGCAGGGAATTGCCACATAAGGTGGGACAATGCTGATTTATCATCCAGCGTTTGATAGCTATCATTGCTTATTTAGATTAATGTTTATCATATTGAATCTTGAGCATAGGTCGACTGAAATCGACAAATTGAGAATCATAGATTTTTATTTAATTTTTCCAAAATCTTTAGCAAAAACCAGATTTCCTATAGAAAGTACCCCCTTAAAGCAAAAATTGCAAATCATAGAAGAAGATTACAGAAAACCTGTTGATCCAAAGATTGTTTTTAGAAATATGCAAGAAATACAAATCTCTGCATTAAACTTAATTTTATCTATAGGTCAAATTGAACCAAATGATTTCAAGAAAGGCTTAGTAACAAAAACCTGCAAAGACCTTCCAGACGATTTCGCTGAAAGAATTGAACAGTTTAATATTTATGGAGACAGCGACCTTCCAAAAAAAATTATATCTTATTTTCTAAAACAACCTCTAAATGGTGCTAATGGAATTAAGCACAGAACTGAAATTATGGATTATCGCTATGACCATGCTTAAACCAACAATTATCATCCAAAGACTATTAGTGTATAGCAACCAAAAAGTAGCCCTTGATCAACCATTTAACCCTGGCGTAAACATTCTCAGTGGCCACAATAGCAGTGGTAAAACTACAATTCTAGATTTTATAGCATACACATTAGGAGCAGAAAATGTTCCTTGGAAACCAGAAGCTCTTTTATGCACTGATTCATATTTAGAAATTAAACTTAATAAAAATATCGCTACTTTAAAAAGAAAAGTAGATAACAGCTCAAGAAATGAAGTCTCCTTCTTTATGGGTAAACTAGATGCCGCATTACAGGCCCCTGCTAATGACTGGAAAATATATCCATTTAGTCGATCTGAAAAATTAAGTTTCACTCAAGTAATACTCAATCTTCTAGATCTACCAGAAGCTCAAGGAGAGGCAGCATCAAATCTAACAATGCATCAATTTTTAAGAATAATTTATGCGGATCAACCATCATTACATTCCCCAATTTTCAAATTTGACGCCTTCGACAGCTCACTCTTGAGGGAAAATGTTGCTCATTACTTGCTTGGTTTTTACAATGATGAACTTTACAACAGCCAATTAGAAAAAAGAAAGTTAGAAAAACAACTCAACATCATCCTGAGTGAAATAAAAGCAATTCTAGTCGTAACAGGTAGATCAAATATTAATGTTAACGCTATTAGCATTGAAAACGAGTTAACCGAGGCAATTAATAAAAAAATTGATATTGAAAATCAATTGAAAGAAACAAAATCGTCAGATCATAAGTTTACTGCAAGCAAACAAAACACAGAAGCCAACAAAATCAGAAAGGATTTAGACCAACTTCAAAGCGAATTAAACGAGTATATTGAAGAAAAAAACAGACTTGAACTAACCCAGTTAGATTCAACCAACTTCATTAAAGAGCTGCGTAGTCGTTTAGATAGCATTCAGGATTCCCAGTTTACAAGATCAAAAGTCAATCTTATGAAATTTGAATTTTGCCCATTTTGTTTATCAGAGATTACTCACAACAACGAAGATACAAACTCTTGCCATCTATGTAAAACCCCTCAAAGCAATGACGAATCAAACTCGCCCCTATTAAAAATGAAAAACGAACTCCAACTCCAATTAAACGAGTCAACCAAAATTTTCGAAAAAAGAAACTCCAAGAAAGAACTTATCGACTCACAAATTGCATCAGTAAAATCTAATATTCAAGTTTTAAGCACAAAATACAAATTATTTTCTACAAGATGGAGTACAGATACTGAAAACAAAATTGAAAAACTATCATTGGAAATCGGAAAATTAACCCATGAAATAAGCTCTCTAGAAAAAATGAAGATTTTAGCCTTAAACGTTTCTAAACTTCAAAATGATCGGGACACCTTGCAAAGTACAATTTCAAAATTTGAAGACTCAATAGAAAGTTTAAGTAGACAAAGCGATGCTAGGAAGTATGAAATATATACCTACTTATCCGATACGCTGAAGCGATTACTAAAATATGACTTAAATCGACAAATTGAATTTCAGAACCCAGCGCAAATTGACATCAGCTTTACAGATAATAAAATATTGATCAATGGCACTCCAGAGTTTTCAGAAAGCTCAACAGCTGTACTACGTCATTTATTTCATTTAGCCTTATTAAGCATTTCTACCAAATTGCCTTATCTAAGATTTCCTAGATTATTATTACTTGATGGGATTGAAGATGGGGGAATGGAGTTAGCTAGAAGCTATAATTTACAAAAGATTATCGTGGATGAATGCGCTACTTTTAAAAATGAATTTCAGCTTATATTTGCAAGTTCTCAAGTTTCCCCAGAATTAGAAAACTACATCGTCGGCAGAGAGTTTACTGAAAAGCAACGATCATTGGATATAAATCAAAACTCAATACTAACTTAGAGTAAGTTTATAAGCGCTGGCAAGTCCGACAATAGTTTAGAGTGGGCTAGCGCGAATAACAAAAAATCCCTTAAGCATTTAGCTTAAGGGATTTTTGAGTTCTTTCGAACTAGAATATGGTGCCGAGGGTCGGACTCGAACCGACACGTCATCGCTGACAGTGGATTTTGAGTCCACCGCGTCTACCAATTTCACCACCCCGGCAAGAATGATGTTGCAGGCGCACATAATAACCTTAAAGATTTTTGTGT
>JASLGO010000014.1 GCA_030150135.1 Aquirhabdus sp. | reverse complement strand
TTTTGTCCGTGCTTTTCGAATCGCAAAGCATGAATATTGGGTTAAATCCTATAACTCGATGTTAGCAGGAAAAACCTTGTCGCACATCATCATTCATATGCGAATCCATAGACTTATCACATCGTAAAAACGGTATATTATCGCTATCTTACCCAAACCACATGATAACCCATGTCCATTATCCATCTTGTTGTCCGTCATTTTGCGGAAATAGCGCTGGCCGAAGAATCGCGGTTATTAGCATTATTGACGACTGAGGATTTGGATGACATTGCGAAACATCCTGTATTACGAAGAAATCAACAATTAGCTCGCGCTTGGCGGCGAGAAATTTTCGCTCAAGCCTTAAACATTGCTCCTGAAAACTTAATCTTTGCAAAAGAAGCACATGGCAAACCTTTTGTTGAGAATCATCATATTAGCTTCAATGTTTCACACAGCGATGAAGCTTTTGCAATGGTTTGGTGTTTGGACGATGTTCCTCTTGGCATTGATATTGAAGATAAAAATAAGAAACGTCAGCAACAGACATTAGCAGCACGAACCTTTACTCAAGCAGAAATGAATGCTTGGCAAAATCCAGAGTTATCACCAACTCAAGCTCATGAACAATGGCTTAAAACTTGGACACGTAAAGAAGCGGTTTTAAAAGCACATGGACTTGGCATTCGTTTGGATTTGAATACGCTGAATACGGAAAATGCTAACGACACGCTCACTCATTCATTGCTTGGTGAATGGCAATATCGGAGTTTTGTGTTGGATGAGCAGGTGGTGAGTGTGGCTTGGTCAGGTAATGAAACCAAAATCCTTTTATGTCGATGAGAATCTTCTATACATACGAAATAGCTCATTGAGCTTGTCGAAATGCGCGGCGCAAACCACAGAAGTCTGAGATGTCCACTTCGACAAGCTCAGTGAACTACATTTCCAGACATCTCCACTAACTCACCTCACCCATCACACAATAATACTCAATCAACTTCTTCAAATACCCAACCATTGGCTCGATATTCTCAATTGGAAGATACTCATCGGGTTGATGCGCCTGCTCAATTCGACCCGGTCCTAAAATCACCGTATCCATCCCTAACTGACGGAAATAAGGCGCTTCTGTACCAAATGCCAGTGAACCAGCGGTGTCACCAGTCAGCTTCTCAATAAACTGCACAAATGGAGATTCTGATGGAGTTTCTGCTGATGGAGCACCAGGCGATGCTGGCTCATAAAGCACCGCCACGCCAAACTTAGGCGCAATATCTGCAATCAGTTGGCGAATTTCCTCACGGATGTCTTGCATCTTCATGCCGGGAAGCGTTCGCACATCGAATTGAAGTTCGCATAAACCACAAATTCGATTCGGATTATCGCCACCGTGAATACAACCTAAATTCAATGTTGGATAAGGAATGGCAAAAATCGGCTGCTGAATTGCTTTTAACCCATCACGATAACGAATTAACCTTGTCATCACCTCATTCATCGCATCCAGCGCATTACTGCCTAAACTCGGATCACTCGAATGTCCTGAATGCCCCGTAATCACAATCCGTTCCAGCATCACGCCTTTATGCATGCGTCCCGGCTTAAGGTTTGTCGGTTCACCAATCAAAGCAAAACGACCCTGAACACCCGAAGGTTTCTGCGCTGCTTGAACCAACGCTTTTGCACCAGCCATGGAAGTTTCTTCATCACATGTCGCAATGACGATCAGAGGGGCTTTGAACTTTGATGAGGACAACGAACGCATCGCCTGCAAAATCAAAGCAAAAAAGCCCTTCATATCAGCCGTGCCTAAGCCATATAAATTGCCATCACGTTCGCTTAACACAAATGGATCACTGCTCCAAAGCTCAGCATCGTAAGGCACAGTATCGGTATGACCAGCAAGCACCAAACCGCCCGATAAGTCGGATGCGCCATTTGATAAAACTGCAATTAGATTTGCCTTTCCTTCAGCAACAGGCATGATTTCACAACGAAAACCATAATCCGTAAACCAAGTCGCCAACAACTCAATCACAGGTAGATTTGATTGATCTTGTTTGGCATTGGTGCAGGTGACACTCGGCTTCGCAACCAACTCCGCAAGCATTCGGCGGGTTTGCGGATCTAGCCTTACATCAGCGCTGGAGCTTGCCATTTGTGTAATCCCTGATTTTTAAATGTACATCGTATTCATGACGATCAACATGCGCTGATCTGTCTTTCGTTCAGCTTAACCTAGCACTTCACAGCATGAAAGACTAAAATGGTGAACATCATATCTTATTGATCGGTTTATCACCGCCCTTAATACCGCCCAGAACGTAGATCAGGAAAAGCCCATGCGCACTGTTTTTTGTCGTAAATACCAGCAAGAGCTTGAAGGCTTAGACTTCGCCCCATTCCCCGGCGCTAAAGGTCAGGATATCTTCGAAAATGTCTCCAAAAAAGCATGGCAAGAATGGATGCAGCATCAGACTTTATTAATTAATGAAAATCGCCTGAACGTCATGCAACCTGAATCTAAAGTCTTTCTCGATGAACAACGCAACAAGTTCCTCACTAATCAAGACTATGAACGTCCAGTCGGTTGGAAGCCTGAAGCTGCAAAATAAGATCGCTCATCCTACAGCAATGAAGTTCATTATTGGATTCCACCAATAAAAAATCCATTCTCAGCTCGCACTCAGAATGGATTTTTTATTTCAAGCCGAATAATTACTTATTCAAAACTTGCTTTTCAACTTCATCAAAACTAGTGTGGCGCACGTCAGCACCTTTCACCATATAAATCACTTGTTCTGCCAAGTTACGTGCGTGATCACCGATACGCTCTAATGAACGAAGTACCCACAGCACATTGATCATACGACTGATATAACGTGGATCTTCCATCATATATGTCATGAGTGTACGGGTTGCTGTTTGATATTCACGATCCACTTCAGCATCAGCTTGCAGCACATGCAATGCTTTCTCAAGGTCTAAACGCGCAAACGAATCCAACGCCTCACGAATCATCAAGCGAACTTGGTTGCCGATATGACGTGTTTCTGTATAGCCGCGTGGGGACTCGCCTTCTTCGCTCGCTGTTTTTGCCAAACGAGCAATCTTTGCCGCTTCATCACCGATACGCTCTAGGTCAGTGTTTGCTTTACTGATCGCAATCACCATACGCAAATCGCTTGCCGCTGGTTGACGACGCGCCAAAATCTGTACGAGATTAGAGTCAATTTCAGACTCCATTTCGTTCACTTTGGTATCAATCGACTGAACTTTAGAAGCTAAAACTGGATCGGTATCCAAAAGTGCATGCATCGCATCCGCAACTTGCGACTCAACCAAACCGCCCATTGCCAAAAACTGCGCATGGACTTTGCCTAAATCATCATTGAACTGACGCGAAATATGATGACCAAAATCTTCTTTTGTTGCCGGCATGGATTATTACTCCTCGATACGGTATTCAATTAATAGGGTTAAATCATTCGCCTTAACTTTCATTAAGCAAAATATCAACCGTAACGACCAGTAATATAATCTTCAGTCTGTTTCTGACTTGGATTGGTAAATAGTGTATTGGTGTCATCGTGTTCAATGACTTTACCCAAATACATAAATGCAGTGTAATCAGACACGCGCGCCGCTTGTTGCATGTTGTGCGTCACGATCAAAATCGTAAAACGCTCTTTCAATTCATGAATCAACTCTTCAACTTTTAACGTTGAAATTGGGTCTAACGCAGAACACGGCTCATCCAACAACAACACTTCTGGCTCAATCGCAATTGAACGCGCAATAACCAAACGTTGCTGCTGACCGCCAGACAGTCCCATCGCTGAATCATGCAGGCGGTCTTTAACCTCATCCCACAGTGCAGCACCTTTTAATGAGTTTTCAACCACTTCATCCAAGATACTTTTCTTGTTAATACCTTGCAAACGCAAGCCATAGCACACGTTTTCGTAGATTGATTTAGGGAATGGGTTAGCTTTTTGGAATACCATGCCCACACGACGACGTAAGCTCGTCACATCCAGACTAGGATCAAAGATATTCTGATTATTCAGAATAATTTGACCATCGATACGACAACCCTCAATCAAATCATTCATGCGGTTAAAAGTACGCAACAATGTTGATTTACCACAACCAGAAGGTCCAATAAACGCGGTCACGCGTTTGCGCGGTACAACGATATTGACATCAAACAGTGCTTGTTTTTTGCCATAAAACAAATTGAGGTTTTTAGTTTCAACTTCAATTTCTTCAGGGGTATAGCTGCTGAGGGAACGGGTTGTTTCGTGATCCAATACATTGGTACGGAATGATGCGCGTGTATCTTGTGGCGCGTTTTTTGATGGATCTTGAGGCTGTGTATCAATCGTCATCTTGGTATGCCTATCAGTTGTCATCTCGTTCATCGTAATACTACCTATATGAGTTGTCGATAGAAAATCATCAAACTATTCTGTTCCAAGTAGCTGTACTCAAGTACGCTGCCTACTCTTGCAAAAGCTCAATATGAGCCGATGTGTTCGTTTAACTCTCTACTCTAAACCAGCTATAAACCGATTATTTTCCCATCGTGTTTCTAGCAAAAACTAAGCGCGCGAATAAATTAATAATCACGACATACAGCGAAATTAACGCAGCACCTGCCCATGCCAAACTAATCCAACCACTGTCTGCACTCATCGCAAACTGAAAAATCGTGTTGGGTAAATTAGCAATAGGCTGACTCAAATCCAGTGAATAATTCGGGCTATTGAGTGCGGTAAAAAGCAAAGGCGCTGTTTCACCACTAATCCGCGCAAGTGCAAGCAAAACACCTGTAATAATCCCGTTTTTCGCCGCAGGAAGACAGATTTTAATAATGGCTTGACGTTTGGAAGAACCCAACGCCAGAGAACCTTCGCGCATCACGTCAGGAACAAGCAACAACATATTTTCAGTGGTGCGTACCATTACAGGCACCGCAATAATCGCAAGTGATACAACACCAGCCCATCCCGAAAAGTGTTGCATCGGAATCACCATGATGATGTATACAAATAAACCGATCACGATGGATGGTGCTGAAAGCAAAATGTCATTCACAAAACGAATTAACGATGCCAATTTACTCTCGCGACCGTATTCGGCGAGATAAACCCCTGCAAAAATACCGATCGGTGCTGCAATCACCATCGCTGCGCCAACCATCAACAAGCTACCGACGATAGCATTCAGCAAACCACCTTCCGCTTGTGGCGGTGGCGTAATTTGCGTAATCAACGCCCAATTGAAAGATCCCAGACCACGTTGAATCACTGTGAATAAAATCCAGAAAGGCAGCGCCATACCCAAGATTGAAATCACTGTTGCAAATGTCAGAATCAAACGGCTTTTTAGTTTTCTTTTAAAACTAAAAAAAGGAGTCATCGTATAAGTGGTCATGCTTTTTTCACCTGATGAGTCAATACACGTGCAACTGCAAGCACAACAAAAGCGATCACAAACAGAATCAAACCAAGCGCAAGCAGCGCAGACATGTGCATGTCTTTCGCTTCAGCAAATTCATTGGCAATCACAGAAGCAATACTGTTACCTGAATCAAATAGACCCAAGCTGATGTTATTCACGTTACCAATCATAAACGTCACAGCCATTGTCTCGCCCAATGCACGACCGAGACCCAGCATAATGCCGCCCATCAACGCAACCTTGGTATGTGGTAATACGATATCCCACATTACCTCCCAGCGATTTGCGCCCAGTCCATAACCACCTTCTTTCAAGGTTTTTGGCACCACTTCAAACACTTCGCGCATCACAGCAGTAATAAAAGGCACCACCATAATCGCCAGAATCAATGCAGCTGGAAAATAACCAATCCCAATCGGAGGACCTGTGAAAATATCCTTCAACAACCACACATGACCAAATGTCTTAGACAATACAGGTTGAACATGATCAGCAAGGATCGGTGCGAGAACAAACAATCCCCACATGCCATAAATAATACTTGGAATACCAGCCAACAATTCAATAACCGAATTCAATAAGGTACGGAGTCTAAGTGGGCAAAGCTCTGTGAGAAAGAATGCAATGAAGAAGCTCACAGGCACTGCTAATAAAAGCGCAATAAATGAAGTCACCAGCGTCCCGTAAACAGCAGGCAAAATCCCATAATGATCTGCGACAGGATCCCACTCTTTACCTGTAAAGAAGGACAATCCCAATTGCTTGAATACAGGCAATGATCCATCAACCAACGTCAGAATAATCGCACCGAGTACGATCAACACCAACAAAGCAATCCCAAGTACAAATACTCGAAATCTTGCATTCCGGCCATTTTCGACCTGTAAAATACGCGCAGCGGATGCCACTTGAGAATTTATCATCATCTTTTGTCTAATCCGAGTTGCAAATCTAATGGACGCTTTAGCGATTTAGCGATTCAAATGAATAAATCTTTTTAAAGCAGCGATTCTTTCAGTGGAATATTGAGCACCGACTTTCTTTTTTAAGATTCATGCTTCATAAAACGATCACATTACATAAAAACAAGAGCCACATACGCATATATGGCTCTCTCACTTCTCATTATAACATAGAGGTTATCAATTCCTGACTCTCAGGAATTACCAAACTGACTTGCCAGCTGGATCTTTAACTTCATTTTTCCATGATGCTTCGATCAACTTAGCCACATTTGCTGGAATTGGAACGTAATCCAATTGTGCTGCTTGTGGTGCACCATTTTTGAAAGTCCAATCAAAGAATTTGAATACTTCTTTGGTTGATGCTGGTTTTTCAGCTTTCTTTTGTACCAGAACAAAAGTTGCGCCAGTGATTGGCCAGCTAGTTTTACCTGGTTCGTTGGTCAACACTTCACCAAATGCTGGTGCTTTCGCCCAATCTGCAAAAGAAGCAGCGGCTTGGAATGTGGTGTCATCAGGCAATACATATGCGCCATCACGGTTTTGTAATTGCGTGTAGGTCAATTTGTTTTGTTTTGCGTATGCATATTCAACATAACCAATTGAACCATTGATACGTTGAACATAAGACGCTACACCTGCGTTACCTTTACCTGCAACACCTTCTGGCCATTGCACAACAGTATCGCTACCGACTTTAGCTTTCCAGTCAGCACTGATTTTTGACAAATAGTTTGTGAAAATGAATGTTGTACCTGAACCATCTGCACGACGAACAACAGTGATGTTTTCATCAACATCTTTCAGGCTTGGGTTCAATGCAACCAGCGCTGGATCATTCCATTGCTTGATTTTACCCAAGTAAATGTCAGCCAATACTGGACCAGTCAATTTCAATTGACCTGCTGTGAAACCTTTTAGGTTCAGCACAGGAACGATACCACCCATGACGCCTGGGAACTGTGTCAGACCTTTAGCTGCAAGATCTTCTGGTGACAATGGCTTGTCAGATGCACCGAAATCAACAGTTTTTTCTGTGATTTGCTTGATGCCCGCACCTGAACCAATTGATTGATAGTTCAAGCCAGTACCTGTTTTTGCTTTGTAGGTATCAGCCCATTTTGCGAAAATTGGGAATGCAAAAGAAGAACCTGCACCTGTAATATCAGCAGCGTAAACAGTTCCAACGCTTGCAGCTGATACCAGAATTGATAAAACTAAAGAATTAATACGCATTGATGTGACCTCAGAAGGAGCTAACAAATGTATAAAATGATGAATTCTGTGAACGGGTTCTATTTAACGCTACCAATATGAAAGTTTTATGACAAAAACACTTTTTCACTGTAATAATTCCGTCATATTGTAATCAAATCATCCAAGCAATCGAAGGAACTCTTACGATTAATAGTCTTACAAAATAATCAATTACATTGAATTACAGTAAAAAAATGACTATCTCGCTATGCTCCACATCGCGTCAACTGGACTGAACACGGCAACAAAAGTCCATATTTCAGGTCACGTTTAACAGACTTTGTTGGAGAAACAGGCGTTTGCCCAAGATAGTCATGTTACGTCAACGCAAATTTCCACCTGACAAGGACAGCTATACGGTGATTGACAAAATAACTGCACACACCCAACGAATTTATTTATTAGCACTCCTTTTTGGGCTCATTGCTGGATGTACATCGTCACCCACAAAAAATACGCGCCCAAGCACTTATACACACTCGTCATATTATCAACAACTTGAACAAACACCTTTGCCAAAACACTTACCCATTCCTGTTCAAGGTATTTCACCAGAGCAACTCACAGACACTTGGGGAAATGCACGTAGTCATGGACGCGTCCATCTTGGCATTGATATTATGGCGAAACGTGGCACACCTATTCTAAGTGCGACAGATGGCATTGTGATGAAAATCGGTACTGGTGGTGCTGGCGGCAATGCTGTGACTGTCGTCAGTAACGCACTGAGCCAACATTACTACGCGCACCTTGATCAGTTTGGAAAATTCAAAGTCGGCGATACTGTGCATGTGGGTGATATTTTGGGTTATGTTGGTAAAACAGGAGATGCGACGGCATTTCACTTACATTACGGCATTTATCTTTATCCAAATCGTGTCGCAGTTAACCCCTACTCTTATTTACGCTAAAATTGCCTTTTAAATAATGATTGAAAAATCAATTACTGATTGGATAGAAATTATGGATATTGGTTCACAGTTGGTTGATTTTGCAGAATTAGGCAATCAGCATCGCATTCATCTGAACGATGGCAAAGTCATTCAAGGCTGGATCATGGAAATTCGTGAAGATGATTTATTGATCAGCTCAGGTTTCTCTGAAAAACAAGGGAAAGATGAGTGGATTCGTTTTGACGCAATTGATTTGGGTCAATTGGAATATTGGGGAACAAAAGAACAGATGTGGTTGAAATTTACACCTGTTTGAAAAATGTAGGGGCGATCCCTTGTGGTCGCCCTAACAAATGAACAAGGGCAACCACAAGGGTTTGCCCCTACAAAAATGATCAAGCCACCTGCTTCGCCTGCTCAATCATCGCCAAACGATTTACACACGCAACAATTGCCTGTACTGAGGCAGTCGTGATGTTGTCATGAATACCTACACCGAAAGTCGAAACATTACGTGCCTTATCAACAAGTTCAATGATTGCAATGGCTTTAGCATTTGCACCTTGCCCCAATGAACGCTCCTCATAACTCACCACTTCTACAGGCTGCTCGAAGGCATGATTAAAGGCATTCAATACCGCTGAAATCGGGCCATTGCCCTGCCCTGAAAAATCACGCGCCTCACCCTGATGCTGAACAGTTAATGTCAATTGCTCAGTGTTTTCATCAATATGCTGCGGATGATAACTCACATAGCTATAAGGCTGTTTCACCTGAATATAAGTCTGTTCAAACAACTGCCAAATATCCTGCGCACGCACCTCAGAACCACTTTCATCGGTCAATACCTGTACAACTTGACTCAATTCAATCTGCAAACGGCGCGGCAATGTAATGCCATAATTCG
>JASLGO010000126.1 GCA_030150135.1 Aquirhabdus sp. | reverse complement strand
GATGTTGACGGTAGCATATTTGCCGCCCAAAGTATTTGTGCCAGCTGGACCACCGCAGTTAGCAGCTTGCAGGTTGTCTGCGATTTGAGTTTTTAGACCATCAGTCAGAGATGGACCTTCAGAAGCTTGTGAGCGAGCGATGTAGTCTTGGTATGCAGGAATAGCGATGGCTGCCAAGATACCGATGATCGCGATAACGATCATGAGTTCGATCAAGGTAAAACCCTTTTGTACTGTATTCATTTTTTAACTCTCCTAAGGAAAAATAGATAATCAGTTCTCACTGACCCTGCTAATCCTAACGCAAGACGTGTGCCAATTTCTAGAATAATATTAAAATTATTTAATAATTAGGAGGTTATAAAAAAATCCATTTACTTTTAATAGATTGCAGTTTTTTGCTAGATGACGTTTTTTGTCATGATGTGCTTAAAATGGGTACTGGTTCTCATCTTTTGGTTAAATTGCGGTGGTTTTGTTGTGATTAAAGGTCAATGCATAGGTAGCAGCTTTATTCAGATAGTAGCGCCACTTGGGTGACGTAGTTCTCTAAGGTTTGAAGCATGTCTTTGATTTCTTGTTCAGAGGCATTATCTACGCGTGCTTTTTGTACACGCATCACATGCTGACGTAGTGTGTGGCGTTCCGCTGCAGGGAATTGACGAACGAAGTCGTTGAGCGAGCCATCACCTTGGGCTAGGAGTCGATCAACCCAGCGAGTCAACTGAGCTTGTTTTCTTGCGGGTTGTTTATGGTTTAGCGCAGCAAGGATTTCGCTTTCATTTTCATGCTTGAGGAGTTTGGCCAGTAGCTGGGATTGACGACGACGCGCTTCAAAGCTAGGAATCCGAGCCATTTCAAGTAAACTTGAAATCAGTGTATCGCTGACGGGAAGTGCTTCAATTTTTGCAGGTGGTAGTGCTGCAAGCTTCTCCCCGAGCAGTTGTAGACGTGCCATTGCCTTTTTTTGTTCAGTTTTACTTGGGCGATCTTCGAGATCATCAAAGTCTGGAGCATCAGCAGTGTAGGGTCTTTTACGCATAATGTATTTCGAATATGTTCTTTGAAAAGTGGATTTGAGGAGTTGGTATGGATTTTAAAACACAGTTCCAATTGTAGATGTGTTTACAAAAATCTGGTTTATTCAGCTTCGTAAAATCGAGCGACAAATAGTTCACGGATTGCAGCATGCGCTTTATCTTGATCTGAGCCTTGGACAACAAGACGTAATGTTGTGCCCTTGCCCGCACCGAGCATAAGGAGTGCCATGATGTTTTTTGCATCGACAAGCGAGTCGCCATGACCAATCTTGATATCACAACGATGGCGCGAGGTGACTTCAATGAGCTTGCCGCATGCGCGCGCATGCAAACCGAGCTTGTTGACCACATCAAGTGTGGTGTCGATTGGCGGTGTTTCTGATCCAGATGCTGTCATGACCAATATTTTAATTCGCGATGTAAGGTTTGAGTGGGCCACTGTGCTTTGAGTGCGTCAGCCAGTCGATTGACAAGATAAACAGACCGATGCTGACCACCAGTGCAACCGATCGCTACGGTGAGGTAGTGACGATGGCTTGCGGCGAACATAGGTAACCATTTTAGCAGAAATGTGAGGATGTCATGATACATTTCGTTGACATCTGCGTTGCTATTTAGAAACTCTTGTACCTCGGTATCCATTCCCGTCAGCGCTCGTAAATCTGGCTGCCAATGTGGATTGGGGAGATGCCGAACATCAAACATAAAATCTGCATCGAGAGGAACGCCGCGCTTATAACCAAATGATTGCAAAATTAAGATCATACGCTCACTCTGTCCTGTTTTTACAGAGAGTGTATGTTGCAGTTCATGCACATTTAATGTGCTGGTATCCAACGTGAGCGTGGCGTGTCTGGCGATTCCTGATAGCAGCGATTCCTCGGCTTGGAGCGCTTCACTGATGGTATTGTAGCGATCAGAGAGTGGATGGCGGCGTCTAGTTGCGCCATAACGTGCGAGGAGTACGTCATCTCGTGCATTGAGAAATATGACTTCAATTTCGCCGTGCTTGCGCAGTTGTTCCAGAATGTCTTCAAATTGCATGAGGTCGGATTTAGGTGTACGGACATCAACACCGAGTGCGAGCATTTCAATGTTGTTTTGAGCATCGAGTTTGGCAACGATCTCTGGTAGTAATGCCAGTGGAAGGTTGTCAATGCAGTAGTAGCCGAGATCTTCAAGCATGTGCAATGTGGAGCTTTTGCCTGCACCTGAACGACCAGAAACAATGAGTAGTTTTTTCACAGTATCGTTTTCACAATGGGTTGTTATGATTTTAAGTGTTAACTTTACATCTGTTCTTGGCTAAAAAATATAGCCAATTCTATTTTTAATATTGAGGGAGCGTAAATATCGCGAGAAATTATGATCGCTTTGACTTCCGGTGTTTTGAAAAAATGTAAATTTTCTTTAAGTGTAAAAACGCCCACAAATTTGTGGGCGCATTTTTGCTTTCATGAAAGCTGGTGTTTGGTCGCGATTTAATCTTCTGCTGCGCGCGTGACGGTGAGGTTGTCGATGAGCCTTGTTTTCCCCATTTTAGCTGCTACTAAAATGACCCATTTGCCACTTGTGATGTCTGCTGGGCTTAAATCAGGGTTGCGGATTTCGACGTAATCCACCACGAATTTTTGTGATTCGAGGGTTTTGCGTCCTTCCTTTGCAAGTGCAACAAAGTCAACCTTTCCATGTTCAACAGCGGCGAGAATGTTTTGTTGAATACTACTCATCATTGCATAAATGGCTGGAGCGAGGGTGCGTTCTTCCTCAGATAAATAACCATTACGCGAACTCAGTGCGAGACCGTCTTCAGCACGAACAGTTGGAACACCAACGACATCGATGTCAAAGCATAGATCGCGCGCAACATGACGAATGATTGCCAGTTGTTGATAGTCTTTTTCACCAAACAAGGCGACATTCGGCTGTACGATATTAAATAGCTTAGTGACTACTGTAGCGACGCCCGTAAAATGCCCAACGCGAGATTTTCCGCATAGATCGTTGGCTAAAGCATCAACTTGAACCGTTGTTTTTTGTGGTTCAGTGCCATAAATTTCTTCGATGCTCGGCGCAAAGAGAATGTCACATTTGGCTTCGGCAAGGAGGTTGCTATCGGCTTCAAATGTGCGTGGATAGTTTGCAAAATCTTCGCCCGCACCAAATTGCGTAGGGTTGACAAAAATACTCACAACAACCACATCACATAATTGGTGAGCTTCTTGTACTAGTTTTAAGTGACCGTCATGCAAATTGCCCATTGTGGCGACAAAGCCAATACTTTTGCGGCTTGCGCGCACTGATGTCAGTGCGGCATGTAGACCTTGAATGGTGACTTCTGTTCTCATGCAATGGCTCTCGTACAGATTTTGATGTAAATAAGGTTTTCTTTTTCAGATTGATGTGGTCTTGAGTGACTTAGCGTGCTAAATCAACATGAAAAGCATGTTTTGGCTCAGGGTAACGACGTTGTTGTACAGATTGATGAAAATCACGGAAGGCCTCAACAATATTACCTTTGCCTTGTAAGAAGTCATGCACAAACCGTGCAGGCTTTTCAAAGTTTAAACCGAGCATGTCATGCATGACGAGTACTTGCCCATCACAATCTACGCCAGCGCCAATCCCGATCACGGGAATATGAAAGCGTGATTGGACTTCTTTTGCCAATTGGGCTGGGACAACTTCAAGCAGTAGTAGTGCTGCACCAGCATCAACTACGGCTTGGCAATCACTGAGGAGTTGATCTGCTGCGTCACGATTTTTACCTTGCAGCTTGTATCCACCGAAAACATTGACGGATTGAGGTGTGAGACCTAAGTGAACACAGCAGGGGATGCCATTTTGTTTCAGAATACGAACGGTTTCTGCAAGCCAAGCGCCGCCTTCAAGTTTGACCGCATGAGCGCCAGCTTGCATGATCTTTGTGGCAGCACTGATGGCATCGGGAATAGTTGCGTAGGACATAAATGGCAAATCAGCCATAATAAATGCGTGTTTGTTTGCGCGCGCTACAGCGCGAGTGTGATAAGCAATATCTTCAACAGTGACAGGTAATGTTGAGTCGTGACCTTGGATGACCATACCGAGTGAGTCGCCAATCAGAATGGAGTCAATCTCTGCGATTTCCATGGCTTTGGCGAAACTGGCATCGTAGCAAGTGAGGCAGGAAAATGGTTTGCCGTCTGTTTTGTATTGATTTAAGTGACTGAGGCGAATCATTGTAAGCTCTCCTAAAAACTGTCCGTCTGCAATGCAGTATTCACGGCACTCTGATCAAACTGCATGGATTAATCATCAAGATCATGGTCGTTTTATTTTTCCCAACCTACATCAGCGATGATACGAATTCCGCTTGTTGTCGATGCGGCAGTGCAATCTGCTAGAGATGTCCCATTGATGACCAAATGGGCGTCTAATTCTAACAGAGGTTGAACGACAAAAGTCCGATCAAGAATACCAATATGCGGCAATATCAGCCGTTCATCATGAATTTTTATCATGTCAGATTGTTGGTCTGACGGAGATGGTGAGCTCTTATCTTCGGTAAGATTTGACGTGTTGTGATCCATGATGAGGATATCTAGATCGAGCGTGCGTTCGCCCCAGCGGCGTAATCGCACGCGTCCAGCATTAAGTTCAAGCTGTTGAAGTCGATCAAGTAATTGGTGTGGTTGTAAGTCTGTGAAAAGGAGTGCAGCTGCATTGACATAATCAGGTTGGTCTTGTGGACCCATTGGACTGCTTGCATACAAGCTAGATACTTTCACTTGTCCAATTGCAAAGAGGCCCATTGCAGCAACAGCCTCGCGAAGAATCTGACGTGAATCGCCTGATTCATTGGCTAAATTACTTCCTAGACCAATAAACGCTCGCAACATAACTAAGCCAAAGTCTCGGATTCATTTGGCATAGCCGTAGTCACTGCGATGGTCGGTTGCACTTGGACTGGCTTACTGCGTGGTTGACGACGACGTGGCGCAATACTACGGCGATCTGTTTCTTCGCTGCGGTCGGTACGATTAGGCGTTCGACGTTGTTTAGCGCGTAGATTGGCATGAATCATCGCAGGATCATCAGACGGCAGTAACTGAATAGGCTCAATTTCAGTCGTCGAATCCAAGCTTGTTGAATCTGGGCTTACTGTTTGATCAAAAACAGCTGATTTGTGAACTTGTGCTTCTAGTGCATCCAGCAGTTGTTCATTCATTGCATTTTTGGCTTTACGCGTACGCGTGCGTTTTGCTTTGGTCGTTATCAATTCTTGTGGTGATGCAGCTTCAGTTTCAGAAGCAGCATGACTAATTTCTGGATTCAATGGTGCGATTGGTTCGGCAACTTGATCATTGGCTTTACGTTGCCGTTGTAATCGTTGTTGCAAACGGTTGAGGTCGGCGATTGCGCGCTCTTTTTGATCATTACTCAGGGTTTGGTAGTTATGCCACCATTGACCCATCGTGCCTACCGCTTTATCACCTGTTTGTTCGCGCATGAGTAAAAAGTCGAATCCAGCACGAAAACGTGGATGTGCTGCAAGTGCAGGGATTTGGCGAGGTTTTGGTTGTTCTAAGCGTGGTTGGAGTTCCCACACTTCACGGATAAACATTTCACTAAAACGTGGAATTGCTGTGTGTTTGGCTTGACGACGTAGAACGTCTAGTCCTGCTTGTGTCCAAGCAATTGAATGTGGTGCACCTGTTGCCATTAATTCTTTCACACGAGCAAGGAACGGCTCCCACAGCAACACAGCGTAGAAGAATGCTGGATTAATGCTCTTGCCAATCGCAATTCGGTTGTCCGTATTTTCAGCAGCTTTTTTAATCAGGGGTGTTAAATCTGAAGATACATCAACGAATAGGCGATTCCAGACATGATATTCAATGAGTAAGGGCAGAAGTGGCGCGAGATGTCCGCCCGTGAACATTTTTTGTGTTTCGTCATAAATCCGATGAGGAGATACTTCTAGCAATAGTTGGGTTAGTTCTGGTTGCAGAATCTTGGTAATGTCAGGATCAATTTCAAAATCCAATTTTGCTGCAAAACGCAAGGTGCGTAACATGCGCACAGGATCTTCTTCAAAGCGAACCGTTGGATTGCCTTGGAGTCTTAATCGTTTATGCTCGATGTCTTCAGCGGCGTGGCAGAAATCTAATACCACGCCTTCGCGCGGTTGGTAATACATCGCGTTCACCGTGAAATCACGGCGGACGTAATCTTGTTGAATCGTACCCCAGTTATTGTCGCGGGTAATCATGCCTGAAGCTGTGGTCGATGTTTTGCGTGGCGGGGCGCGGAAAGTTGCGACCTCGATCATTTCACGACCAGAATAGACATGCGCGAGTTCAAAACGGCGACCAATAATGCGTGAACGTTTACCAAACACATCACGAATCTGTGCAGGCGTTGCGTTGGTGACGGCATCAAAATCTTTTGGACGTAATCCCAAAAGTAGGTCACGAACGCCTCCGCCGACAATATAAGCCTTAAATCCT
>JASLGO010000119.1 GCA_030150135.1 Aquirhabdus sp. | reverse complement strand
TGGATTTAGCGGTATGATGACTAAAACAAAAGCGTTGACGATTGGCATGGTCGCAGGGGAGCTTTCTGGAGATACGTTAGGTGCTGATTTAATTCGTGAAATAAAAAATATTCATCCGAATGTGCGTTTCATTGGAATTGGCGGACCACAAATGCAGGCAGAGGGGCTGACCAGTCTTTATCCGCTTGAGCGTTTATCTTTATTTGGGTTGTTTGAGGTATTGGGGCGTTTACCTGAGTTATTTAAGATTCGGGATGGTTTAATTGCGGCCTTCGAAAAAGAAAAAATTGATTTATTTATTGGCGTTGATGCGCCAGATTTTAATCTACGTGTTTCTAGACAACTTAAAGAAAAGCAGATTAAAACGGTTCAATATGTGAGTCCTTCAGTTTGGGCATGGCGACAAGGTCGTGTGGTCGGCATTCGAGCTGCGGTCGATATGGTATTGTGCTTGTTGCCGTTTGAGGTGGATTTTTATCATCAGCATGATGTGAAGGCTGTTTTTGTGGGACATCCTTTGGCGCGTAGTTTGCCCCTCAATCATCAGGTGAGTGAGGGTAAACAACAACTTGGTATTCCTGTTGACCAAGTGGTGGTGGGTTTGTTACCTGGAAGTCGTTCGAGCGAGGTTGAGCGTGTGGGGCGAGTTTTACTGGAAAGTGCGGGAGAGCTTTTAAAGAAATTTGGACAGATTCGCTTTGTCATTCCTGCCGCTAATGATGCACGTCTTGCACAAATTAAAGCACTCATTGCAGAGCAACCTACAGAAGTGCAAAGTGTGATTCAAGTGATTGAGCCGACTGATCATGCTGGAGAAATTGGCAGCGTTGGACGGCGAGTGATGGCAGCCAGTGATGTCGTGATGCTGGCCTCAGGTACTGCAGCACTTGAAGCATTACTCTTGGGGCGTCCGATGGTTGTTGTTGCGCGTGTACATTGGCTGACTTATTTACTGGTGCATTGGATGATTAAAACACCTTGGTATTCGCTACCCAATATTCTGGCGGGTCATGCGATTGTGCCAGAACTTATCCAAGCTCAAGCGACATCAGAAAAAGTCGTCGCTGAAATGGTTCCTTTATTAACAAATTCAGCTTCACCTGCAGGAGCTTGGCAAGCACAGCATTTTCAGCTATCGCGTATTCATCAGCGTTTGCAGAGTGAAAATGTCAGCTCGGCAGCGGCGGCAGTATTGTCATTACTTGAGGAGAATAGTTCTCGTGCCCCTATTTAGCGAACAGTTGAGCCACGATTTAGATCAAAAAGATAAAGGCATTTTGGTACGTTCTACTCAAGCAATTATTGTCCCTAATGCGGTTTGTATTGCAGGTGTAGATGAAGCAGGGCGCGGGCCATTGGTAGGTTCAGTGGTGGCGGCTGCAGTGATTTTAGATCCTGAGCGACCGATAGAAGGGATTAACGATTCAAAAAAACTGACAGAGAAGCAGCGCAATCGCTTGTTTGATGTGATTGTGGAAAATGCTGCGGCGTATTGTATTGCTGAAGCGACGCCCGCTGAGATTGATGAGCTAAACATTTTGCACGCAACCATGCTTGCCATGCAACGTGCAATTCATGGTTTACCGATTATTCCACGCCTTGCATTAATCGATGGTAACCGTTGTCCTGCTGCAAATGTGCCTTGTGAAGCAATTGTCGGTGGAGATGCGTTGGAAGTGAGTATTGGTGCGGCAAGTATTTTGGCGAAGGTCACGCGTGATCGGCAACTTGAAGCTTTAGATGCGATTCATCCGCAATATGGTTTTGCCAAGCATAAGGGTTATCCAACAGCCGCGCATGTTGCCGCGCTTATGACTCATGGTGCGATCGATGATCATCGACGCTCGTTTAAGCCTGTAAGAGATGCGTTAGATCGTGTTGCTCATTGAGTATCACGTTAGGGGATTTACATAATTAAAGACATGGATGATTTTATTCGTGCGTAACATTATTATTTTATTCAGTTTAGTCATATTTTTTTGTGTGATTTATCACAAAGAACACCAACAACTTCGCAATGATCTATCGAAGCCGCCTGCTGAGCGTGAGGTTTATTACCGTATTGGTACAATCGATCCTCGTTTTAATTTAAGTGAGAGTGAAGCAAAGGATTTGATTCGTGAAGCTGCAAAAGTTTGGGAGGAGCCTTTAGGACATCGGTTCTTTTTTTATCATCCTAATGCATCGTTTACAATTAATTTTATTTATGATCAACGCCAACAAACAACAAATGAGAGGCAGCAAGCACAGCGCGTGTTAGACGATGGTCAAGGTCGTAATCAGACCGCAAAAGATGATTTTCAGCAGAAAAAATCAGAGCTTACGGATGAGTATCGCCGACATGATGACGAACTGGCTGCATTGAATGAACGAATTAGCCAGCATCAACATATGGTTGCCTTAATTAATGCACGTGGTGGTGCAACGCCAATGGAAGCACAAGCCATACGGATGGAAAGTGATCAGATTGATCACGATGTTGCTGAGTTTAATCAGAAAGGTACAAATCTTGATGTGGAACAAGTTAATTTAAGGCATCAAGGAGAGATTATTCAGTCTCAAGTGGATGATTATAATCAAAAAGCACAGGACTATAACCAGAAGTTTGTGGGGCATCCTTTTGAGGCTGGGCTCTATAAAGGCGATGCAATCAATATTTATGAATATGATGGTAAGGATAATTTACGTTTGATTTTAGCGCATGAGTTAGGGCATTCGTTAGGTTTGAAGCATTCCAGAGATCCACATGCGCTGATGTATCCAACTATGGGAGAGCAAGATTTAGCGAATTTCAAGCTGACGCAGGCGGATATTGATTTGTTGTATGGACGGGCGAATCCGTATTGAGATGTTTTTTCACACAAGCACTTCAGCAATCACATCAGGACGAGATAGCGCAATACGAATTAATGATTGTGCCGCGCCTGATGGCTCACGACGACCTTGTTCCCAATCTTGCAGTGTCCGCTTTGAAATATGCAGGATATTGGCAAATTGTTGTTGGGAAAGTCCTGTTTTATGACGTGCTGCGATTATGTCACTAATATTTACCTTCGTTTCACGAGCGCGTACATCTGGTTTCATTTCACGTACTGATTGTAGTAAGTCCGCAGCAAATTTTGACATTTCAGCGTCCATTTTTGATTTCGTCATACAAGATTTTTCTTAAGCTTCTTTACAGGCTTTGGAATTGATGGAAGCAATTTTTTTAGTGTTTTGAAATGTTTTCTTCCACTGCCTTCACATTTTTTGCAGAAAATAAACTTCTCACCTGCGCATAAGTTGCATTGAGTAGGCTCTCCCCACGTTTTACCACCAACACAATTTGAACATTTTGTTGTTTTCGAAAAAATGCCGCCGTATTGAATACCAGTCAAACATTCTTCGCAATCAACTCTTTCGCATCTTTCACCTTTACCATGACATTTTGTACATTTTAATTTGCCATTTTTACAGCTGCATTTGGCTTTAGCTAATTTGATGTTATCAATATATTGTGACTTTTTGGTCATTAAGAAAGTGATGTGACTTAGCACTATCGAAAGTTTTTCTTGAACGTCTGTATGGTTATCTTCTGAAAATTTTACTTTTTCTAATGATAAATTAATTTTCAGTTCAGCTTTTTTGAGAACGGCAATATCTTTGGATATATTTTTGTTTTCTATCACCATTATTTCTATTATCTGGTCAATGCTGGTAACCATAATTTTAGCTTTGTCTGCACTATTTTTTGTTTTGAGCCATTTTCTGAATTGTTCAGTATTCTCTATATTTTCAGCTTCTTCTTGCGCGTTTGATTCAAAATAGTGGGTTAATGCTGTGGCACTAGCTCCAATGACTAATGCTAATTGCAACATTATACTATTAGCCCTAGAGTTTGATTGGAAATCAGCGCAGATTGATTCGTAACCACAGATATGAAGTTAACAATCATTGTTTCCATTCTATTTGCGACTTCAAGTTGCTCAGGAGATTTTGCTTCAAGTAAAATTTGAACGTGATATTTAGTGTAAAGTTCGATTTGCATCAAACTTGAGTCAATAATTTTATTTATAGCTTTACGTTTACCCTCATTATCCATTATTTGATCTTTGAGATACTGTATGTTGAGCTTTATTGTTTCTTTGAGGGCTTCAAGCTTTATTTCATCTTTTCGAATATCAGCATCTAATTTTGCTTCTAAAGCAAGTCGCTGCTGTTTTAGAGTCTGATAATTACCCCATGCTTCTATTAAATTATTTCCAAGAGCAATCGCTGCCTCTATTTGCGTAGTTTGAGGTGAGGAAGGGACTATTTTTGCTACCTTTTGTGCGTTAACTGCAATTTCTTGAAGTTCCATTATTTTATCCAAAATTATCAAAACCCATTAGAAAAAGAATATATCGTTATATGCCTCTTTAATAAAGGACGATGATGAGTAATTTAAACATTTTACAAACAGAAAGCCCTCAACCTTGGTTGAGGGCTTTCTTCAATCTAAAACCTAAACCACAATCATCCAATCAATGACGTGCAGTATCCTTCGTTGCTTCTGGTTTAACCAGTGCCACTTCAGGAATATCTATCGGCAGTGGTTTTGGCATTTCAACCAATGCAGCTTTCAACACCTCATCAATCGTTTTCACTGGGCGAATGTCTAGGCCTGCTTTGATGTTGTCAGGAATTTCGTGGAGATCGCGTAAATTCTCAGTTGGAATTAACACAATCTTCACGCCGCCGCGATGAGCTGCAAGTAATTTTTCCTTCAAACCACCAATCGGCAAGACCAATCCACGAAGTGTCACTTCACCTGTCATGGCGATATCTGCACGAACAGGAATACCTGTCATTGCAGATACGAGCGCAGTCGTCAGACCAATACCCGCAGAAGGTCCATCTTTTGGTGTTGCACCTTCAGGCATGTGGACATGAATATCCGTTGTGTTGAATTTCTCAAACGGAATACCCAACTGATCGCCACGCGTACGCATGACTGTGACCGCAGCTTTGATCGACTCTTGCATCACGTCACCGAGTGAACCTGTCGCTGTGTAAGCGCCTTTGCCTTTGACCGCAGCAGCTTCAATGGTAAGTAACTCACCACCCACTGAAGTCCAAGCCAAACCAGTAACACGCCCAATTTGCGCATCTTCTTCAGCACGCCCAAAGTCGAACTTATAGACACCAGAGTAATCGACAAGATTCGCTTCATTCACGTCGATATGCACGTTCTTAGATTTGCTTGTTACGGCTTCTTTCACAACTTTACGGCAAATCTTCGCCACTTCACGCTCAAGATTACGCACACCCGCTTCACGGGTATAACGACGAATCAATTCACGTACAGCATCTTCCTGAATCGTTAACTCTTTCAGCTTCAAGCCATTTGCCTTGATTGCTTTTGGAATTAGATAACGTTCAGCGATATTAACTTTCTCATCTTCGGTGTAGCCTGGCAAACGAATGACTTCCATACGATCCAAGAGTGGAGCAGGGATGTTCATCGTGTTTGCAGTACAAATAAACATCACTTCGGATAAGTCCAAATCGAGATCAAGGTAATGATCATTGAACTTATGGTTCTGTGATGGATCAAGTACTTCAAGCAATGCTGAAGCTGGGTCACCACGATAATCTTGTGCCATCTTGTCAATTTCATCGAGCAAGAACAGTGGATTCTTTACGCCGACTTTAGACAAATGCTGGACAATTTTGCCCGGCATCGCGCCGATATAAGTACGGCGATGACCGCGAATTTCAGCTTCATCACGCACGCCGCCAAGAGCCATACGGACAAACTCACGACCAGTTGCTTTGGCAACTGATTCACCGAGTGACGTTTTACCGACACCAGGAGGGCCAACTAAACATAGAATCGGGCCACGTAATTGTTTGACGCGTGATTGTACTGCAAGGAACTCAACGATGCGCTCTTTGACTTCTTTCAGACCGTAATGATCCTCATCTAGAATCTCTTGCGCTTTATCGAGCTTGATTGCAACTTTTGATGCTTTCAACCACGGTGTATTCAGAATCCAATCAATATAGTTGCGAACAACAGAGGCTTCGCTTGAAGCAGGTTGCATTGCTTTCAATTTCTTGAATTCGCTTTCCGCTTTTTTGCGCACATCTTCAGGCAATTCGGCATCGAACAGGCGTTTTTCAAGTTCGCCCATTTCATCGACATCACCTTCGTTCATGTCAGAAAGCTCGCGTTGAATGACCTTCATCTTTTCATTGAGGAAGTATTCACGTTGGTTTTTTTCCATTTGTCGTTTAACCGACTCATGTAAACCTTGTTCAACTTTTTGCTCTTCCGATTGACGGAGCAAATAGTCGGTGAGTTCTTTGACATGATCTGCGATATTGGCATCTTCAAGGAACTTTTGTTTGACTTCTATTGCAAGTGGAGCACGCGTTGCGATGAAGTAAACCATTTCCAAAAGTTCGGTAATTTTTTCCGATGCAGCAATCAATTCACGGCTATTGCGCAATTTTGCTTCAGCATATTGTGCAAAAAGCTGTTGCAGTGCTTCGCGCTCAGTTTTTTGAGCGCTGGCGCTGATCTTGATTGGTGTCGGTTCTGGGGTTGTGTCCGCACGCATATAATCATCATGGTCGATGATTGCCTTACGGCGTGCGCGATACAAACCTTCGATAAGCACTTTAATGCAATTATCATCATTTTCATGGTTCACGACTTGCACGATGCGGCTGACCGTACCGTATTGGTACAGATTGCCATCATCAATGTCTTCAGTCAGTGAGTCTTTTTGGGCGACGACGAATACAAGGTCATCTTCTTCGCGTGCAATTTCAACGGCGCGAATAGACTTTGGACGTCCAACGAATAATGCAATTTGCATGTGTGGATAGACCACAACATCGCGTAGTGCGAGTAACGGTAGAACGCGATCGGTGGCTGTGATGTGCTCAACGCTGGTTTGTTTAGACTCTGTCATAAATCACTCCTATGAAACATCAGCTTATTCGGTTGTCATGATTTATTAATAATGCATGCTTGCAAAATTACAAGGGGCATTGTCAGGAAATTAACCCTCTAATAGACGCTTACTCTTCATCTGTTGCTTTTGTGATCAATTGAGTGAGATGAATCATTGATTTTAAAGAAGCAAAGAACTTGCCAGTGCCATGATCATAAGCGGATCAAAAGCGTCGATATTCAGTTGGAGTCACGACTGCATGAATAGAAATATCCCAATCATTGCTATAAATCGCCTCAACACGTTGAAAATCATAAGCAAGCCCAACTCGTATTGGTTTACTGGGTTTGAGTTTGCGGTGTTCGCGTGCGTTCGCACAATGCGCTAATGTCCGATCATAAAAACCGCCACCCATACCTAAACGATGTCCTTTATAGTCAAAAGCGACTAAAGGCATGAATAAATAATCTAATGATTTAACGGCTATCCCACGTTGTTTAAAAGGTTGCTTCATGCCGAAGCGATGGCGTGTCATACGTTGGCTGCGCAATTGATGTTGGTTAATTTTAGCCCAAGCCAATGGTTTATTTTTTAAATGTACGACAGGTAAATAAACGGTTTTACGCAATTGAAAACACAATTCAATGAGTGTGCGCGTAGGAACTTCACCGAATGCATCTAGGTACAAGCCGATTTTGCGCGAATTTATAAATTGGGGTTCTCGCCGT
>JASLGO010000022.1 GCA_030150135.1 Aquirhabdus sp. | reverse complement strand
CAAAGTTGCTCCGTAGGTATGAGACAGCGCCTCAACCACACGCTGCATGCCATCTTTAATTTCCGTATCTTCTAGAGTGCGCTCTGGGTGTTGCCACAATAAAGCAAATGCAAGAGAACGCTTCCCAACCTCTACACCTTGTCCAGTATATTCATCAAACAACCATGATTGTGTCAATGAATCCCCAGCTACAGATGCAATGGTAGATTGAATCTGGCTTACTTGGATATTATCACTAATTAAAACAGCTATATCGCGTCTAACTGATGGAAAACGTGACAATTCTGTAAATTTAGATTGCTGTGGTTCGGTCAATGTTAACGAATCTAACTCCGCCACCCAAGTAACGCCTAAATCCAATTCGCTCTCTAAGGAAGGATGTAATCGTCCTAGATAGCCAATGCTCACTCCATGTCGCATAATCTCGGCGCCTTGCCCAGGATGTAGCCAAGGACGCGTTGATTTATCGAAATTAACCGCAATTCGTGCAGAAAGCAAGAGTTGTGCGACATCCGCTTTAAAATCATAAAAATCCATTTGCGGTTTAGCTTCTGCCCACTGTTCTGGAACACGCCCACCTGTCGCAATTAGCGCCAGTGTAGGAATCTGCTTTAACTCACTAATCTCTTGTTTTTCATTAGGAATAAAACGCAAACCCGTTTCAAAGAAACGAATTCGGCTTTGCTGGCGGTTCAAATTGTATTGGACACAAGGAATTAAGCTCGCAAGCAACGTTGTACGCATCACGCCAAGTTCGCTCGACATTGGATTGGCAAGGCGCAGCGGATTCACGTTAGGATTTAATGTCCGCTCCATTTTTTCATCAACAAAACTAAAGCTCACTGCTTCTTGATAACCCAGCGTCACTAAAGCTTGGCGTAACTGTTGGATACTCAATCGGTCTTCTGTCGGCACAAACGACATCGGCTGCAATGGAGACTTAATTGGGATGTTGTCATAACCATAAATTCGAGCCACTTCCTCACTCAAATCTGGTGCAATACTCATATCAAAACGATGCGTTGGCGGCGTTGCATTCCACGCATTTTCATTCCCTGTAATCTGCACACCGAGACTGGTTAATGTACTCACCACAAAATCCGCAGTGACATCAAAACCCAGTAAACGACGAACTTGTGACAACGTGAATGGAATCACTGAGCGTTTTGGAAGCGCTGCCAATTGCTGAACCAGAGTGACAGACCCCGCTTCACCGCCTGCTAACTGAAGAATTAACGTCGTTGCACGCTCAAGTGCGGAAAGTGGCAATTCAAAATCAACACCGCGCTCAAAACGATGCGATGCATCAGTATGCAATCCATAACGACGCGCACGGCCAGCGAGTGCCAACGGCTCAAAGAACGCACTTTCAAGGAAAATATCAGTTGTGTCATCGGTGACGCTAGTCGAGAGACCGCCCATCACACCCGCCATTGCAATCGCGCCTGAATCATCCGCAATCAGCAACGTATCATCATCCAACGTCACTTCTTGATCATTCAGCAGCGTGAGTTTTTCACCAGCTGTTGATACGCGAACCTGAATATCACCTTGTAGCTTTGCCAAGTCAAACGCATGCAACGGCTGACCTAATTCGAGCAAAACGTAATTGGTAATATCGACCAACAGGCTATGAATACGTGTACCTGAACGCTCCAATGCATCAGACATCCATTTTGGTGTCTTCGCTTGAGGATTAATCCCTGTAATGACGCGACCTGCATAGCGTGGACAACCATTTTGTTGCACCGCATCGGCAATCTGAACGCCAACAGTACGGTCAGAGGTTACTGGCGCAATCGCAATGGCTGGCTCATTGACCGCCAAACTGTTCATCACTGCGAGTTCACGTGCCAAGCCTTTGACACTTAGACAATCACCACGATTCGGCGTGATACCCAACTCAAGGATGCGATCATCAAGACGTAGATATTCACGAATATCCGTACCAATTGGCGCATCGACAGGCAGTACCATCAAACCATCGACACCATCATCCAGACCAATCTCTGTCGCGCCGCACAGCATGCCTTGAGAATCTACACCGCGTAATTTGCTTGGTTTGATTTTGAAATCTTTTGGCAGCAGTGCACCGATCATGGCAACAGGTACTTTGAGTCCTACTGCAACGTTAGATGCACCACATACGATCTGCAATGGCTCGCCATTATTCGCTTTTCCGACATTCACTGTCGTCACACGTAAGCGATCAGCATCTGGATGTTGCACAACAGTGAGAACTTCACCGACCACGACACCATTAAATGGCGGCGCAATCGGATCATTACTATCGATTTCCAGTCCAGCCATGGTGAGTTGATGGGCTAATGCTTCGCTATCGAGTGCAGGATTAACCCAGCTACGCAACCAACTTTCACTAATTTTCATGATTGCGCCTCCTTAAGCTTGATCTGACGGTTGAGTGTTTTGTTGAGATTCTGGTGCGGCAAATTGGCGTAAGAATCGCACGTCGTTTTGATAGAACATCCGCAAATCATTCACCTCATAACGCAACATCGCAAAGCGCTCAATCCCCATCCCAAACGCAAAACCTGTGTATTTCTCAGGGTCGATGCCACAGCTTTTCAGGACATTCGGATGCACCATGCCACAGCCCAACACCTCAAGCCAGCGACCACTCTCGCTCATGATATCCACTTCCGCACTTGGCTCAGTGAACGGGAAATAAGACGGACGGAAACGGATCTTCAATTCACGCTCAAAGAACACATTAAGGAATTGAACGATTAAACCTTTCAGCTCAGCAAAGTTGGTTTCTTCGGTAACGACCAAGCCTTCAATCTGATGAAACATCGGCGAATGAGTTTGGTCAGAGTCACAACGATAGACGCGACCTGGACAGATAATCCGAATCGGTGGTTTTTGCTTTTCCATCGTGCGAATTTGCACCGAACTGGTGTGTGTACGCAGCAAATGGTGCGCGTCAAAGTAAAATGTGTCATGCATCGCACGTGCTGGATGATGACTCGGAATATTGAGTGCTTCAAAATTATGATAATCGTCTTCGACTTCTGCACCTGATTCGACAGTAAAGCCTGCACGAACAAAGAATTGGCTCATACGCTCCATGACTTGCGTCACAGGATGAATACTACCCGCCTGCTGACCACGACCATCCATCGTGATATCAATGGTTTCACTGGCAAGCTTGGCATCCAATGCAGCTTTTTGCAGTGTCGCTTGGCGTTGATTCAGCGCATCATTAATCGCTTCACGAATGGCATGCAGCACTGCGCCTTGCGCTTTACGTGCATCCGCGTCGAGCTTACCTAAGCCTTTCGACACTTCCGCTAATTGGCTTTTTTTGCCTGTAAACTGGACGCGTACTTGCTCAAGGCTTGCAAGATCAGTTGCAGCTGCGATGGCTGCCAATGCGCTTGGCGTCAGGTCATCCAATGGCAGAGCCTCAGATGCGGTGGTATCTAGCGACATATTATTTCTCGTCAAAGCATTTTCATCAAAATCATGGTTCACGTCTTGCTAAAGAATTGAAGCAAAGCGCGAAATTGAACATCAAAAATCTGGTGAGAGATTCTAACGTAATTTAGGCATTGAAGGATGTTTTACATCCACTTTCACACAAAAACCGCAACAAAAAAGCCACCTTATTCAGGTGGCTTCTTGTTTAACGCAAACTTAATGTGAATTAAGCAGCGAGCGCACCTTTAGCTTTTTCAGCCAAGGCACTAAATGCAACTGCATCATGCATCGCGATATCAGCCAATACACGGCGGTCGATGATCACTTCTGCTTTTTTCAGGCCATTAATCAAACGGCTGTATGACAGACCGTTCAAACGTGCACCTGCGTTGATACGTGCAATCCACAATGCGCGGAAGGTACGTTTTTTCTGACGGCGGTCACGGTATGCATATTGACCAGCTTTCATTACGGCCTGTACGGCTACTTTATATACGCGTGAACGCGCACCGTAGTAACCTTTTGCACGGGCTAGAACTTTTTTATGACGGCGATGAGCCGTTACACCACGTTTTACACGAGCCATTTATAATCTCCTTAAAGGTATGGGCACATACGGCGAACAGCTGCTACGTCACTGACGTGAACCATTACACAACCGCGAAGTTGACGAATACGCTTTGGAGACTTTTTGGTCAGAATGTGGCGTTTGAATGCTTGTTTGCGTTTGAAACCATTCGCGGTTTTTACGAACCGTTTTGCGGCCCCGCGTTTGGTTTTGAGTTTGATTTTACTCATATCAGCCTCTTTTTTGGAACCCGTTTAGTAGCAAGACGCCCAACTGCGTCACGACCTGCGGGTAAGGGAGGCGAGATTATATAGGATTTGGAGGGGAATTGGAAGTGGATGGGGTTGCTTTAACCGGGCTAGTGATGCTAAAAAGCGGCCATAAACTTTAAGACAAGAGATAAGCCATGACGATAAGCTGGTCAGACTTACATTTCAGCCCGAATACCCAAACCATCCACACATTGGCGACATCATGGCAATGGCGGTTACCGAACGGATTTACACCGATATTATTTTCAATTCTGGGCGATATGTTCTTTCAAGAAGCTACGGAAGAAGTCTATTGGCTAAATACTGGTACAGGCGAAGTGACCGTTGTAGCCAAATCGGTAGAGCATTTCAATGAATTACTCACCTCCGAAGAAGCCAACAATTGGTTCATGCCCAATTTAGTTGAACAACTGCACGATGCAGGAAAAACTCCGACTGAGAATCAATGCTATACCTATATTACCTTACCCATTTTTGCAGAAGGAAATTATGACGTTGAAAATCTCAATCCCGTACCCGCCAGTGAACACTTCGCACTCACAGGTGAAATGCTAAAACACCTTCAAGGATTAAAAGATGGTGACAACGTCAATATTTCAATCCTAGATTAATAATTCAGAAATCGGGCGACCATAAGCGCCCCTACAAACATCAACAGAAAGGTGCCCCTTCACTGATAAAATATGCTCAAACAGCTAGATTCATAAAGATTATTTAAAATCCATAATATGTAGGGCCTCCCCTTGTGGGTGCCCTGCTTTTCAAACAATCAATTGATAAGAATAAAAATGCCATTCAACCCAGAAACTCATCGTCGTCAATCAATTCGATTAAAACATTACGATTACTCAAAAGCAGGCTTTTATTTCATCACTCTTTGCATTCAGAACAAAGAGTCTTTATTTGGCAAGATTCTTGATGATCAAATGATACTCAATGCCGCAGGACAAATGATTGAAAGAGAATGGTTAGCACTAAAGAAACGTTTCCCTCATATTGAACTACATGAATATGTCGTCATGCCAAATCATTTTCATGCAATTATTGAAATAAGAGATTATCTTATAGTGATCCAACAAAAAGGGCGACCACAAGGGTACGCCCCTACATCTGAACCCACCAATAAGACCATCGGCGAAATAGTTGGCGCATTCAAGTCCATCACCACCATTAAATATATTCTTGGCGTCAAAACGCTTCATTGGCAAGGTTTTGACTGTAAATTATGGCAACGCAACTATTGGGAACATGTGATTCGTAACGAACAATCACGCAGCGAAATTGCTCAATACATCATCACCAACCCACAAAAATGGGAAATAGATCAATTAAGACCCATAGGATAAAATAACTATTTAATCCCAAACCCCTTAATCACCTCTTTAATCCTAACCACAGTCTCTAGCGGATGCTCCAGCGGAAACATATGGCCACCTTCAACCACTGAATATGGAATCCCCAACTGCTTCTGCAATCGTTGTGGAAAACCACGACCATAAAACTGACTCTCACGCCCAGCAATCAAATGCACAGGAATCTTCGGCGCACGACGCGGCGTCAACCAAAACATCGACGGATTGGTGCGAAAAATCTCCACTTCAACCGCCTTCGGAATCGTCAGCGTCACACCACCATTAGGCGCATCCTTCAACCCATATTTGATATACGCATCAAAGCAATCTTGATCGAAAGTTGAAAACAAACCGCGCCCACGTAACTTTTCAGCCGCTTGCTCGCGACTATCCCAATGATCACGACGCTTACTCGATAATGCTGCAGGCGTTCGCTTGTCATACTCTTTCGGAGTAAAGGTCTTCGCCAAATGCATCATGAAAGAATACATACCATTAATCATTGGCGGATCCATCATGACCAAACCACGCATCAGATCGGGTCTTTTATAAGCGGCTAAATAACTACATAGCCCGCCCAAAGAATGTCCAAGTGCGATTACAGGGCGCGGATTACCTTGAGCATCGACAGCTTGACGCTGAATACTATCAATCACCTGATCACGAAGATTAGTCCAATGATTATTCACAGGAAATCGTGGATCAGTCCCGATTAACGGTAACGTGACAATATCAAAGTCATCAGACAACGCTGCAAATAACTTTTCATAGACAGCAGACGGAATGCCATTGGCATGAGCAAAATGAATCAGAGGTTTCATAACAGAATCTTCAATATGAGATGATCATGAGCAGTCCTCCTCCACTTAAGGAGGAGGCGCTTTAAGGGATGTAGGCTTATTTCATTTCCGCTTGCGATTTAGATGACAAATCGGCAAACGACAATTTCAATGATGAGCCCAAACCTTGACCCATCGTTGTACCTAAACGACCCATGATTTTTTCCAGTGAGCTATGTTCTACACTGTAATCAACCGATTCTTTTAACTTGAGTTCACGCTTCAAGCTACCAACATCGCCTGCTTTATCTGCTAAACCTAAGTTAATCGCTTGTTCGCCACTCCAGAACAAACCAGAGAAGGTATTGTCATCGATTTTCAGACGGCTACCACGACCCATTTTTACTGCATTAATAAAATGCTCATGCACATTATCCAAGACGGATTGCACATGTGCTTTTTCAAATGGATCAAGCGGTTTGGTCATACTGAGAATGGCTTTGTGCGCGCCAGAAGTCATCGTGCGGTCTTCGACACCGAGTTTCTTGGCAAGATCAGCCACACCATAATTCGGCATGATCACGCCAATTGAACCCACCAAACTCGATGGATTGACATAAATCTCATCAGCCGATGAAGCAATGTAGTACGCGCCTGATGCGCCCATATCACCAATCACGGCATAGACTTTTTTATCCGTATGAGCCGCGCGTAAACGACGTACTTCTTGCCAGATTTGGTCAGATTCCACAGGCGAACCGCCTGGAGAGTTAATATTTAAAACCACAGCTTTGCTTTGAGAAGCCTCAAATGCTGAATTCAGTGCAGTGATTACATCATCACTATTGGCTGATTTTCCTTCACCGATCTCCCCTGTGATATCCACAACAGCAAGGTGTGGTGCAGTTGCCGCAGCAAGATTAGCATCGCCGCTTGTACAACTTTTTGCCATAACCAAAAAAAACAGGAATAAAAAGAAAAATGACAGCCCTTTAAAAAAAATACCCCAACGGCGCGCACGACGCTGTTCTTCAATCGAAGCAAGGAGAGTCTTTTCAAAGATCGACCACTCTTTATTTGTTGGATGCTGTGGTGACGATGTATTTTGTTGCGAGGAATCAGGATTTGGAGGCCAACTAGACATGAAACAACCTTTTAGATGAAGTGCTGTATGTATGATAGACATTAGCGGTTACCATGCTATAAATGCAAGTAAATGTCTATGCCTAACCCGTTAAGACTCACGTAAAAACGCATTACATCGATTAAATGACACGATAGAATCAAAAGAATCGTTGTTTGTTATACTTAGCAAATATTTGCCTAGCTCTGTGATTGTTGATCGTCCTCACATCAATCACACTCACTCGATGAACAAAACGTTATGACCAATAAGCCTGCACGCACGCCGTTACTCTTCGTTCTCCAGTTTTTTGCACGTTTGCCGATTGGGGCATTGCAAGGCTTCGCACGAGTCGTTGCGGGTTTAGTATTATTTTTTCCGAATACAAGTATTACAGGCACTGTTCGTCGCAACTTACTCATCGCTTATCCTGAAAAATCTGATCAGGAACGCAGCGAAATGACGATCGCGTCACTTCGTTCGCAAGCCATGAGCTTTATGGAATTTATTAAAAGCTGGGGCACACCAACCGACTACAGTATCGCTCAGATTCGTGAAGTGCATGGCAAAGAGCTTTTTTTAGAAGCGCTCAAAAACCCGAAAGGTTTAATCGGGATCATCCCTCATCACGGCACATGGGAAATGATGAATGCATGGGTCAATCAATACACTGCACCCACCATCATGTACAAACCTGCGGATAATCCATCTTTAGATGCATTTGTCCTTGCCGCACGCAGTCGTCTACAAGCGACTCTCGTTCCAACCGATGAAAGTGGCGTTCGGGCTTTATTTCGCACACTGAAAAAAGGCGGATTCGCAGCTGTACTTCCTGATCATGTTCCTTACGAGTCAGGCGGGATTCTCGCACCATTCTTTGGACATCAAGTCCTGACGACAACTTTAGTTTCGCGCTTGGCGCAAAAGACAGGCTGCGGTGTCATTCAGCTTTCCTGTCTCCGTCGTGATGATGGCGATGGTTTTGATATTTTCTTTGAAGAGTTACCTGAGGAAATTCGCAGCCAAGACCTACAGGTTTCAGTCAACACGTTAAACATAGCCGTAGAAAATCTGATTCGCCGCGATCCCATTCAATATCAGTGGGCTTATAAACGTTTTAAAGACGCACCGCACTTTAAAGATATTTATCGAGTCTCAGATGCGGAAGCGCGAAAAATTTTGGCAGATAAGCCAAACACTTAATAGAAATAGCTTATTGAGCTTCGTTGAAGTGACCGTGACGTGTTCACTTCGACAAGCTCAGTGAATTTCACAGCTGCAAAGTTTACTGAAAAACCATCTCATATTTCATGGATGCTCACGCCTCAACCACCAGTAGCCATCTCGATAACGAGAAACTTGTACCCATTGCTTACCACCTAAATCATAAGTCAACGTTCCACCATCCACTGTTGAATCCATAGAAATCTGCTTAAACCGCAAGCGTTCAAGCACGTCATCTGCGGGATATTTTTTATTCATAAAACTGGTTGAGACCACTACTCGACTCGGCATAACTGCTTGCAAAAACGCATCTGAACTAGCGCGATTTGAGCCATGATCGCCTAGCAACAAGACGTCTGCGGTTAACAGCTTATTAACCACAGCACTTTCTTTTAGCAGTTTTGCTTCCACCTCTACGCCAGCATCTCCCATCAGCAACATCGTTGCACGATGTCCATTCACTGCGGGTGCACGAATCCGCAAAACGCAACTACGATCTTTATCATCGAAGATTTGCATATCGCCCCATGGCGCAAGTACATCAAAATCCACATCATCCCATTGCCAATACTGACCGCTCGTACAAAGCTCTGTTTTGACATCTGAAAGAGAAGAACTACTTATCACCCGATCAACAGAAATTCGTGCCAAAACCGCTTGCGACCCGCCGCCATGTTCATAATCTGCATGGCTAATTATCATGTTATCGAGATGATCAATCCCCGCCATAGATAACGCTGGAAGGACAACACGCTCACCCATGCCTTCACGTGCTTCGGCTCGTTTGGCACCAGTGTCATAGAGCATGGCATGATGCTGTGTTTGAATCAGTACCGCTAAACCCTGACCAACATCCAAGACTTGCACACGAACTGGCGCATCATGTGCTGAACCAAACAAAGGCTTCATACCCATGAGCATCAAAAGACTGGGGAATATACACGGCACAATAAGCCATTGTGACAAACTTCCACGCGGCGCAAGCCAAATCAAGACTGCCAATGCCAAGCCCACCACCATCATTGGCGTCAGCACCTCATAAAACATAATCAGTGGAAGTTTGAGTAACAATGCATGAAGTTGCTCTAGCATCCACGCTGCAAGAATCCAAAGTGCGTCCGCCAATCCTGTCCAAATCGACCAAATCAATAAAGCCACTAAAGCCAAAGGCACAACAACGAGCCCAATCAATGGAATCGCGATTAAATTTACTGCAACAGAGAATAAAGAAATTTGATGAAAAAATGCTAATGTCGGCGGAATCAGCAGAATAAACATCGAAATCTGCAACTTGATTAATAGCTTAATCTCTTGAATAAATCTCTGCCAGCGCGTACCGACAGGCACAGGCTGCCGCACGAGACTGATCAATATTGCTGTCGCCACAAACGACAACCATAACCCGCTCTGGTAAATTGCCAATGGATCGATTAACAAACTAATCGACAACGCTATAAGCAGAATCAAATACGTCGAACGCAGCCGACCAAACAAAGTGAGTAACGTGGAAATTCCCACCATCAACACTGTTCGCTGTGCAGGAACACCCCAACCTGCCAAAAGCGCATAACCCAGCACCATCAGCATCACGGCAGGTAATAGCAAAAACTTTCGTGGTACGCACAGATAAATGCGAGGACTGAGATTCAAAATCTGTTGTATCACCCATGCGACCATCAATGCAGCAAGCACAACATGAGGACCAGAAATCGCCATCAAATGACTAATCCCTGCCTGCTGATACAACTGACGTAAATCAGGATCAATCAATACCGAATCACCCGTCATGAGCCCAAGCAAAACACCGCGTGCGGGTGAATC
>JASLGO010000080.1 GCA_030150135.1 Aquirhabdus sp. | reverse complement strand
TGCGTCAGTTTTTGTGCTGGCTATTTCATCATGGTACTTAATGAAAGGCATTAACGTTGAGTTTGCCAAACGCAGCTATCGAATTGCTGCGGCGTTTGGACTCGCGTCAGTATTGTCAGTCATTGTCCTTGGCGATGAATCTGGCTACACCGTTGGCGAAGCTCAACAAACCAAAATGGCTGCCATCGAAGCAATGTGGCATACCGAACCTGCACCAGCACCCTTCAATCTGATCGCCCTTCCTAACGAAAAAGCCATGCGTAACGATTGGTCAGTACAAATTCCATGGGTTATGGGGATTATTGGCACACGCTCTTTGACTAAACAGATTCCTGGCATCATTGAAATTAAAGACAAAAACCGTGAACGTATTTTATCGGGTATTCAAGCGGTTACTGCGCTCGAAGCATTACGCGCAAATCCATTAGACAGTCAAAGCAAAGCTACTTTTGAAGCTCACAAAGCTGATCTTGGCTTTGGTTTACTGCTGAAAAAATATGTCGTGAATGTCAAAGATGCCACACCTGCACAGATTCAACTCGCAGTAGATTCAACCGTACCACGCGTCGCACCGATGTTCTGGAGCTTTCGTATCATGGTTGCTATGGGCGTGTTAATGCTAATTCTGTTTGGCTTGTCATTTTGGCATACCTTACGTCCAGGCTTTGAAAAACGTAAAGCATGGTTGTTCAAATTTGCCTTCTTCATGCTACCTGCACCGTGGATCGCGATCGAACTCGGTTGGGTTGTTGCGGAGTATGGTCGTCAGCCGTGGACTATTTATGGCGTATTACCAACACATCTCTCCGTTTCGACACTTTCAGTAGAAAGTATTTATGGATCGCTGTTTGGTTTTATTGGCTTCTACACCGTACTCCTCATCGTCGAAATGTACTTGATGATCAAGTTTACGCGCCAAGGTCCAGGCAGTCTGGGGACAGGTCGTTATATGAATGAAGCACCGCATGACTCAGTCACCGCAGCACACTAAGCAGCACATCAAAAGAGGCATAACATGATTATTGATATTCTGGATTATTCCACCCTGCGGGTGATTTGGTGGTTGCTGGTTGGCATATTGCTGATTGGTTTTGCCATCATGGACGGACATGATATGGGAGTTGGTACATTGCTTCCCTTTGTAGGAAAAACTGATATTGAACGTCGCGTCATGATTAACACCATCGCACCGCATTGGGATGGCAATCAGGTTTGGTTTATTACTGCAGGCGGTGCAATTTTCGCCGCTTGGCCATTTGTCTATGCGACAGCCTTCTCGGGCTTTTATTGGGCAATGATGATCGTGCTCTGGGCATTATTCTTCCGCCCAGTCGGTTTTGATTATCGCAGTAAAATCGACAACCCAACATGGCGTTCAGCTTGGGATTGGGGTCTGTTTATCGGCAGTTTCATCCCACCTGTGATTTTTGGTGTCGCGTTTGGTAACTTGCTACAAGGTGTACCGTTCCACTTTGATAACAACATGGTATCGACCTATGACGGTTCATTCTGGGCACTGCTCAATCCATTTGCATTGCTCTGCGGCCTGATTTCAAGTGCCATGATCACGTTTCATGGTGGTGTTTATCTGATGCACCGTACCGAAGGCGATGTTCAACGCCGCGCTCGCTCATGGGTGATCGTACTGGGCATTGCTTTATTGGTCATGTTTAGCCTTGCAGGCTTATGGGTTGCCTATGGGATTCAAGGTTTCCGTATTACCTCTGCAATTGATCCAAATGGCTTTTCTAATCCACTCTCCAAAACTGTCGTTCGTGAAACAGGTGCATGGCTGAACAACTACCAACAATGGCCGTTACTCATGGCCTTCCCTGCACTGGCTTATGTTGGATTCTTGGGTGCACTTGGCCTTGCAAAGAGCGGTAAATCACTCTTGGCTTTTGTGATGTCTGCTTTAGGGATCGCAGGCGTGATCGGCACAGCGGGCGTATCCATGTTCCCGTTCTTAATGCCATCATCCAATGACTTTAAATCCAGCTTGACTGCATGGGATGCTACTTCAAGTCATATGACGTTGTTTATCATGCTCATCGCAGCACTGATTTTTGTGCCGATTATCCTGTTTTATACCAGTTGGGCATATGCAGTCATGCGTGGCAAAGTCACTGCGGCTTACATCAAAGAAAACAGCCACAGCACTTATTAACCAGCTTTGATTTAACCAGCTTCGATTAAAGGAATGAAATTATGTGGTATTTCGCGTGGGTACTCGGTGTGGGCTTTGCAATTCTACTGTCCATCCTCAATGGCATGTGGGGCGAGCTTGAAGAAGATCGCCTCAACCAAATGACAAAGGACGAGCACTGAGTCAGTGCTCTCCTCGTTCGCTTCTGCACTTATTTTTGAGGAATCATGATGTCAAATATGCCTATAGAACCGCAAACACAGATACAGAGCGATATCGAAGGTCATAGCCAAATTGCACTATTGCCGTTGACCATTGCTCTGGGTATTTGTTTGTTTGTCAGCATCTTGCCTCAACTACTAGTGCAGAAAGGGATCGCCAACCATGGCGCAGCAAGTTTGTTATTTTGGGCAATGAGCGCAGGATTTATTCGCGGGGTGGGATTCATTCCCAAACATATCGTCCCGCGACTATTGTTCTCAACCTATGCATGCCTGATTGGCGTGCTAGGTGCTGGGCTATTGATGCTGCATTAAGCAGCATCAATCCCTCTTATTTCTTAGATTTCATATCAATGATTTTACACACCAATTTCAGCTTGAGCAGCAGACGCTTATTCACCTTAACCGCAACAAAATAGTCTGCACAATTAAAATCCTGATCAAAATAAGCTTCTTTTGAGAACACCGCGCCGACGCTACGATATTTTTTAATCAACGATGGAACGTCTTTTTTACGATATTTTAAAGAAATATCTTGTTCATCTGATTCAAAAAAATCAGACTCATTTTGTTTTTCCAGCAAATACTCTTTCAAATTAAATGCCTTCAAACTCATAATTTTTTTACTTTTAGCTTTATCTTGGATATAGCCCTGTGTCGCAATAATCTTTTCGCTCTTAACACCAAGGTTCACACTGACCGTACCGATCAGATGTTTCGCTTCCAACTCTCGCACAATGAGTGGCACCATACCCATCCACAACACTGACAATGCTTTACCGCCGCGATAGGCTTCATCAACGCAGGTACGTCCAATTTCGTAGACTTCTTCTTTATCTTTTAAATAATCCGTTAAATTGAACTCTAGCTCTGAGTAGTAGCTACCTAATTTTTCTTTTGCTTTTGGGGTCACAACACGCGTACATGCCGCGATGGCATTGGTCTTAGTATCGCGCACGAGAATATGAATGCTATATTCATCAAAGCGATCAACGTCCGTACCTTGATCAAAATAAATATTATATGCTTCGCCAAAAACCCGAGCGCGAAAACGTTGTACTTCTGCAATCGTTTTTGCATCGCTTGCAATCTCACATTTGAGAGTCGCGACTTTTTTTGGTGGTTTTTGCTGAAAATTTTTCAGAGCAGCTTTAGGCATGAAACGTAAAATTGGGCCTGAGCGAAGCATAGTGGCGGCTTGCATATGACTTTCCGATGATGGTCTATTATTTGTACTTCATCGTAGCCCTGAAATATGACAGTTTTAAGAAAGTAGAATACACCTCTATTTAATGATCTGTTATTTATATAATTTTTAAATTTAAACTTTTAAACCTTAATGAATATACATATAAGAAATCCGCCTTTCTTGGCGGATTTCTTACATTCATTTGCTGCAATTAAGCGCCTAGTGCACCCAATACTTTACTCTTAGCCTTCGGTTTAGATTCTTTATTATCAAATCGTAAATAACCATCTTCAAATTGAGCTTTACGTAAATGCACACGGTCAGCCAGATAGTTATTCATCACCAGCCATGGTGCTTTTGAACCTTGACGTGGCAAGGTTTTAGCAGCACGTGCAATATAGCCCGCATGAATGCTACCCATGACCGTATTCTCAGTTTTGCAGCCTTCAAGGTCTTGTGGAACAACGGTTTGATAGCCTTTTTTGTCCATAAAGTTCAACAAACGGCAGATATATTCAGCGGCAATATCAACTTTCAATGTCCATGAGGCATTGGTGTAACCCACAATCAATGCAGCGTTCGGCACGTTTTCAACCAAAATGCTCTGATACATCAGATTTTCATTCGGATTAAATTTCTTACCATCCACTTCAACTTCTGTACCACCGAGCATTTGTACATTTAAGCCTGTCGCAGACACAATAATATCGGCTTTCAAGATTTTGCCCGATTTGAGGATAATTCCATCTTCGGTAAATGACTCGATATGATCTGTTTCAATGCTCGCCTGACCTTGTTTCAGCACTTTAAACAAATCGCCGTCAGGCACCACACACAAACGCTCATCCCAAGGATTATAGTTCGGGGTGAAATGACGCATATCAATGCTTTTGCCAACTTGATGTTTCACAGCGGTGAGAAGCAATTTACGCATCACTTTAGGCTGCGCTAAAGACATTTCATAAATTGCTTTTTGTAGACCGATGTTACGACCACGCGTGATTTTATAAGCCAGCTTGCCAGGAAGCACTTTCTTTAATCGATCATACACAAAATCAATTGATGGCACGGTCGCAATATAAGTTGGCGAACGTTGTAGCATCGTGACATGACCCGCTTTGCCCGCCATCGATGGAACTAGCGTAATCGCAGTCGCTCCACTACCAATAATCACGACACGTTTGCCACTGTAGTCCAGATTTTCTGGCCAATGTTGTGGATGGATAATCTGACCTTTGAATCGTTCTTGATTCGGAAATTCTGGGCTATAGCCTTGGTCGTAGTTATAGTAACCTGTACAACCGAGCAAGAAATCCGCAGTCCATTCTTCAGCTTGCTTGGTCGCCTCATTGTAAACAGACAACGTCCATAGCTTTTGTTTTGATGACCAAGATGCTTTCTTGACGTGACGCTGATAATTGATGTGTTCTTCAATATTGTATTCTTTAGCGGTATCATTTAGATAACCACGAATCGACGCACCATCCGCAAGGACTTTAGACTCAGTCCAAGGTCTAAACTCATAGCCAAAAGTAGACATATCTGAATCAGAGCGGATTCCAGGATAACGGAATAAATCCCAAGTCCCACCCATTGCTTGACGGCGCTCTAGGATCGCAAAGCTTTTCTTTGGACATTCACGTTTTAAATGACACGCAATACCAATTCCAGAGATACCTGCACCAACAATCAATACGTCAAAATGTTTCTGGCTCATTTATGTTACCTTAATCAATCATGAAGGACTTCTTGCTAACATAACAGAAAGTTGACAATAGTCAATGTCAACTTGCGACAGATAATAGTCTTTGCATGCCAAAATCACACTAAACCATTCAATTATAATACTTATATTTTTTACAACCTTGACATTTAAAGCGCATTAAACAACCAGTTTGATGACTTGACATTCAATTTTACGAATGCTTTTTATACTTGTCTTTAGCATACTCCTTTATTTATCGCCCATAAAAAAATCCGCCAAACGGCGGACTTTTTTCAAACTAATTCTTAAACAGAATTATGCTTGGATTGGATCTACGAATACGTAGCGACGACCAAATGCACCTTTAACCGCAAAGCGCAGGATGCCATCAGCAGTTGCAAACAAAGTATGATCACGACCCATACCAACGTTTGCACCAGCATGGAATTCAGTACCACGTTGACGCACGATGATGTTACCAGCTACGACTTTTTGACCGCCGTAAACTTTCACACCAAGCATCTTAGGATTGGAATCGCGACCGTTGCGGGTTGATCCACCAGCTTTTTTATGTGCCATGAGTTTTAACTCCTCAAGCGTAAATTAGATTAAAAAACAAAGTTTGGAGCAAAAATCAAAAATTATGCGTTGATCGCAGTGATTTTGATTTCTGTGTACCATTGACGATGACCTTGTTCTTTGTGGTAATGCTTACGACGGCGATGCTTTACGATACGAACTTTGTCATGGCGACCATGGCTCAAAATTTCATAAGTAACGCTTGCACCAGCAACTGTAGGCGCGCCGATCTGGATTTTGTCACCATCCACAACCATCAAAACTTCATTGTCAGTGATGCTTTCGCCAGTTGCTGCTTTCAACAGTTCAACTTTCAAGTATTCACCAACGACTACACGGTGCTGTTTACCACCGCTTTTAATTACTGCATATGCACTCATATTACACATCCATCAAAGACCCGTGTTCGCGGTGCAGCGACCAAAAATGTCTCTGGCTTCAAACCTGCGTCACTGGGTTGATTCTTACAAATCATTAGACCGCGCATTGTAGAGATTTTAAATCCCCACGACAAGCAATATTTTGAACATTTTATCACCGCTTTTAGTCATCTTTGATCGGCCAACCTTGTCACATTAAATTTTTTTCATCATTTTTAAATAGACATACTGGAAGTTCAGTTCTAAGGCGGTTAGGATGCTGGCGATTTGCATCGATTTAGGCAGAAAACGCCCCATAGTTCATGTAAAATTCAACACAACATCCTATGGATGGGATCTCGAAATATTTGTTTTAAGAGCAGCTCGATAAATGACCGACTTCAATAGTATCTTACGCCCTGTCGCTGATGATTTTGCCGCTATGGATCAATTCATCAAAACAGGCATTAACTCTAAAGTACCGTTAGTACTCAGCGTAAGTAGCTATGTTGTTGAAGCGGGTGGTAAGCGTATGCGTCCACTTATGTCATTGCTTGCTGCTCGCGCATGTGGTTTTGGGCTTGGTGACGATCTGAAAGCAGATAGCCCGAAACAAACGGATCAGCACCTTAAACTTGCTGCCATTATCGAAATGTTGCACACCGCGACGCTCGTGCATGATGATGTGGTTGATGAATCGGGTCTACGTCGTGGACGCCCGACAGCGAACGCGACATGGACTAATGCAACAGCAGTGTTGGTCGGAGACTATTTAATTGCACGCGCATTTGATCTGCTGGTCAAATTAGGTGATTTAGAACTGCTGCATATCATGTCGAGTGGAACATGTGAAATTGCAGAAGGCGAAGTACTACAGCTCCAACATCAACATAATCCTGATTCGACCGAAGCAGATTACCTCCAGATTATTTATGGCAAGACCTCTCGCCTCTTTATGTTGGCTACCGAAGGTGCCGCATTGCTGGCACATCGCGAAGATTTCCGTGCTCCGTTAAAAGCCTACGGTGAACACTTCGGCAATGCATTCCAGATTATTGATGATATTTTGGACTACACCTCAGATGTCGCAACACTTGGAAAGAATATCGGCGATGACCTTGCCGAAGGAAAACCGACATTGCCGCTCATTGCAACCATGCAGCGTGTACATATTCAAGATAACGAAATCATTCGTCATAGCATTCAAACTGGCGGTCTTAATGATTTGAACAAAATCATTCACTTGGTCAAAACCAGTGGTGGTTTGGAATATTGCCAAATGCGCGCAAAACAAGAAACTGAACTCGCCATTGCCGCACTCAACCCACTACCCGACTCAATCTATAAGCAAGCATTAATTAATTTGGCACTGCTTGCATTAGAGCGGCTAAATTAACATTTCGATAAGCGCCAATGATCGAAAAGCATTTGAATTAAAACAACCAAACCTCTATCGTGCTTTCTCGAATAACATTTACAATAAAAATCAAAAGCGACATAGCTCATTGAGCTTGTCGAAATGTGCGGTGATGCGAAAGTCACACTTCGACAAGCTCAGTGTTCTTGTAATTGTCACTCACAGAAATGGCTAAAGAAGTGTAACAAAAAATAAGAATACACCACTCATAATCATTAAATATCAATAAATTAACTTTAGAACATTGCTATCTAGATATAAATCAATAACCTTTAAAACAGTCCACTCCCATGATTTATACAAATCGCTACTCACAATTAGCATAAAGTGATGTCTTTCATGAGTTGAATAAAATCATTGATTTGACAGAGTAATTTTTTATTTATGCCCAGCATTTCAAAAAAAACTAACCCAGCTTTGCAAGAGGCTATATCTACAATCTCACCAGAAAAATTCAACACTGCGCTTGTCGCATGCTTTGCAGAGATGTTGATACAAGCCAACTCTAGCGCACCGTCAGTTCAGCCACTTTGTGATCTGATTGAACAATTACGTCCATCATCCACTCACAATACATTTGAGATCACAGAGCGGTTCAATCTATGGATGAATGATTTAGAAAGCTGCCCTACTCACGCGACACACTTCGCCAACTATGTTCTTAAATTATTAGAAACTTATTCCCCTGAATATTTCTATAGTGATCAAGGCATTCTGAGTAATGATGGTTTCTTTACGACGCTAGCACAACGCCTGACTTGGCGAATATTGCCTCCTTTACAAGTAGAACATCGGATTAGCACGTTATTTAAAATCATTTTCTATAAATCGAGTGATCTTCGCTGGCTGAATCAGATTCAACCCAAAGAATGGCACCGACTATCAAATTGCCTATCCAAAGCACATCCAGAACCTGCCTTAATCCAATCTGCCCAGAATCAGATATTTAATGCGCTCATGATCTTATCGTATCGTGTCACCGCAATGGGTCTAGAACGCGATTTAATGCGAATTGACCCTAGCATTGATGAATTTGAATCACCGTTTATGGCTCAAAATCGTGAAATCATTGCGTTTATTGAAAGTTATCAACCTTTCTATTTGGATCATTATCCAACGGCAATTAAAGAGAATCATCACAACTTATCTGAACGAACTCCGCCCGATGAACGCCCTATCGCGGTCATGATTGAGCAATGTCGAGATATTTTATACCGTGTTCGAAAAAATACGCGTCGGTTTGGTGTCAGCATTCATTTAACGAATTTAATCATTCGGATTGAACAAAGTTTGGCACGCATGGAGCTGCTGCTTGAATTATTGCTCGGTTTTCAGCGTAGCCCGTACTTGAAAATCTTTATGAGTGAAGCGAGTGAACAAACTACGTCACATAAAAATGTACCGACTTACCCTGCTAATCCGATACAACAGGCTCTGCGCATACTTGCTGATGATCAGAAAAATCACGCCAGTATTAGAGATCTGATTTCGACCAATACCGAATTGATGGCACTTCAAGTCACCGAAAATGCCAGTAAAACAGGCGATCATTACGTCACCAATGATCGCCGTGGATATTTTGGAATGATGCGCTCGGCAATGGGTGCTGGGGCGATCATTGCCTTTATGGCGACCATTAAAGTGCTATTCGGGCGTTTAACATTGGCTCCGTTTGTTAAAGCATTGTTGAATAGCATGAATTATTCTTTTGGATTCATGCTGATCCATGTATTGCACTTTACAGTTGCAACCAAACAGCCTGCCATGACTGCCGCGACCATCGCAGCAACCGTACATCACGCCGAAAAAACAAAGAAAAACCAAAATGATCAATTGACGGATTTGGCACGACTAACTGTCAATATTATGCGAACACAACTGGTTGCGATCTTTGGCAATATTGTGATTGCGATGCTGGTTGGAGTTTTCATTACCTATGTCTGGCATACGTTTTTTCATCAACCGCTCCTATCAAACGATGCCGCCCATATACTCCTTCATAGTCTCAACCCATTCACTTCACTCGCAATTCCACATGCGGCAGTCGCTGGTGTTTGCTTATTTTTAGCAGGACTAATTGCAGGTTACTATGATAATTTATCGGTTCATCATCAGGTTGGCGCACGTCTACGCCAGCATCCGCGCTTAATCAAACTCATGTCGGCTGAACGATTAGATAAAGTGTCTCGTTATATCGAAAACAATCTTGGGGCGTTGGCGGGCAATTTTTGGTTTGGCGTCATGCTTGGCAGTATGGGGACATTGGGCTATTTTTTAGGATTGCCCTTAGATATCAGACACATTACCTTTTCATCCGTTAACTTTGCTCAATCGGTGTATTCACTGGGTTCTAGTACAGGTATCGGCACTCTTGTCATTGCATTTTTAGGAGTGTTATTGATCGGGATGACCAACTTATTAGTCAGTTTTTCACTGGCATTATTTGTCGCACTCAAAGCACGCGGTGTATCGTATGGTGAGTGGATTTCATTGGGTAAACTGATCATTGGGCATTTCTTTACCCGCCCGAGCGATTTCTTTCTGCCACCGCCAGAAACAAACTTAGAAACTGACCATTCTAATGAGAAGAAATCCGCCGAAGTCATAACAAAAAAGACAATATCAACAAGCATATCGGATTAAAAACACATACACCAAAATCAATATTAACCAATGAAGCTCTGAACCATATTTTCCATCAGCAGATTTGCTGTTATAAAAGCTATTCAGGTGAAATTTATAGACGGTCTTTTCATTGTTCTATTATTGGAACGCAATGTTTCAAATTTACGAGGATTTTGTTAAAAATTAGCAACAATTCTCACTTGCACCATTCTGTACTAAGCAGTACTCTTTTCACCCAATTATACTATTCAGTACTCGTTCGATTTCCTACTGATAATATTAATCCCAACTTCATGAACCATGTCATATCTAGCATCATCAAGATGTCTTCTGAATATGATGATTTTTTCACATGTTTTATTAAACCTAGGGTGTATTGACTTCTGGTCTTTATCTTGAAAAATTAAGCAAAATTAGACTTAGCCAAAGCAATTCGTACAGACCATAGAGATATTGATATTGGCAAACGAATAGCGCAGGATAGGAACGATTCAGCCATTTTTCATGCAGAAACCAAGTACGGGATCAGAGCCAATAAACCCTAAATCTAACACTGATTTTTACGCTAAAGAACGCACCAACAGGCCGTATTCCGAACACACAAAAGTCCATTAGAGGTTGCTATGAAATCGCGTCAATCGACACAAAACCCTTCGTTCCAGAACAAGTCAACCACTTGGCCAACCATACTACTTTTCTCTACATTATCCGTCAGTATCGCACTCACAGCATGCGGTAAAAAAGAAGCTGCTGCTGGCGGTGCTAGCGCGGCACCTCCACCGGAGGTCATTGTCACTGTTGCACAGCGCGCACCAGTAACCCAATATGTTGAATTGGCAGGACGTACAAGCGCATTCCAATTGTCGCCTGTCATTCCACAAGTCAGTGGCGTCATCTTAAAACGTCTGTTTCAAGAAGGTAGTATCGTTAAAGAAGGTCAGCCGCTTTATCAAATTGACCCTGCTCTCTATAGTGCAGCAGTTGACGCAGCAAGCGCATCGGTTCAACGTAACAAAGCCAATCTTGCAGCACTCAAAGTCACTGCGCAGCGCTATAAAGATTTAATTGCAACGAACGCTGTCAGTAAGCTCGATTACGATAATGCAATGCAACAAGTTGCTCTGTCTGAAGCGGATCTTGCGTCAAGCCAAGCGGCATTAAAAACTGCTCAAATTAACTTAGGTTACGCAACCATTCGATCACCGATCACAGGTCAAAGCGGTGTATCCAGTGTCACGGCAGGCGCTTTGGTGACGGCAAATCAAGCCTCTCCACTCGTCACAATCCAACAAATGGATCCGATGTACGTTGACATTAGTCAATCAAGTGCAGACATGCTTAAACTCCGCCACCAAATCCAGTCTGGCTCCCTCAGCAAACCTGACAGCACAAGCCTCAGTCTCACTCTGGAAGACGGCAGCACATATCCATATCAAGGTCATTTAGAGTTCTCTAACGCCAGCGTCGATGCGGCCAGTGGCTCTGTCATTTTGCGTGCAGTCATTCCAAATCCAGCAGGATTATTACTCCCTGGTATGTATGTCAAATCTAAACTCACTCAAGGTGTGGTCAATGATGCGATGTTATTGCCACAGCAAGCCGTGACGCATGATCCGAAAGGCAACGCAGTCGTGTTAGTCGTCGCGACTGACGGTACAGTCAGTCAGCGAACAATCCAAACGGGCGCTACTCAAGGCGACAAATGGATCGTTACAGGCGGTCTTGAAAATGGCGAACAAGTCGTTTTGGAAGGCTCTCAAAAAGCCAAACCTGGCTCTAAAGTACATGCGACTCTCGCTTCTTCAACAGATGCGACAAATGCTCCTGCACCAACCGCTGGCAACGTAAAACCTGCGCCTGCGGCATCATCCACCCCGTCAGCAACTGCTGCTAAATCTTAAGGAGCGGTTGTTATGTCTCGTTTTTTTATCGACAGGCCCATTTTTGCATGTGTGCTTGCGATACTGTTGATGCTGGGAGGATTGTTATCAATCTTTACCATGTCTGTTTCCCAGTATCCAAGTATTGCGCCACCAACCATTACTGTCAGCGCTGTGTATCCTGGTGCATCGGCACAAACAGCCGAAAACTCTGTGACTCAGATTATTGAACAACAAATGAAAGGCTTGGATGGACTGTATTACATGTCCTCCACCAGCGCATCGAACGGCGCGGTTTCAGTGTCTTTGAACTTTAAATCTGGTACGAACCCTGATATCGCTCAAGTTCAAGTACAAAATAAACTCCAAGCAGGGATTACCTTACTTCCGCAAGCAGTTCAGCAACAAGGCGTAACGGTTAATAAGTCTGGCCGTACCTTTATGATGGTGCTTGGCTTCGTCTCTAAAGACAACAGCATGGATCGTACAGCCATCTCCGACTATGTGGTCAGCCGCGTTGTTGATCCGCTCAGTCGTGTACAAGGTGTGGGTGATATTCAGGTTTTCGGGACACAATATGCGATGCGTATTTGGCTTGATCCCGCTAAATTGAATAGCTATCAACTCACGACCTCTGATGTCATCAGTGCGGTACAAGCCCAAAATACTCAAGTTTCTGCGGGTCAGCTCGGTGGCACACCAGCAGTTGCAGGTCAGCAACTCAACGCGACGGTTACTGCACAAAGTCAGTTGCAAACACCTGAGCAATTCCGTCAGATTTTCCTAAAAACCACAACCAATGGCGCACAAGTCCATCTGGGTGATGTCGCTCGAATTGAACTCGGTGGTGAAAACTATGACACCATCGCACGTTACAATCGTAATCCTGCGGCGGGGGTTGCAATCAAACTCGCGGCGGGTGCGAATGCATTAAATACCGCTGCTGCGGTTGAAGCCAAAATGGCTGAGCTGAAGAAAACCTTCCCCCAAGGTCTTGATGTCATTGTCCCTTATGACACCACGCCAGTCGTCAAGCTTTCCATCAAAAATGTGATTGAAACTCTCCTTGAAGCCATTGTGTTGGTGTTCTTGGTGATGTATTTGTTCTTGCAAAATTTCCGTGCAACCTTGATTCCAACGATTGCGGTTCCAGTGGTTTTGCTCGGTACGTTTGCGATTTTGAAACTCTGTGGTTTTTCGATCAATACCCTGACATTGTTTGGTCTGGTTCTGGCAGTCGGTTTGCTCGTTGACGATGCGATCGTCGTCGTGGAAAACGTCGAACGGATCATGCATGAAGAAAAACTTGGACCATTGGAAGCAACACGTCGTTCCATGGATCAAATCACGGGCGCATTGATTGGTATCGGTGTGGTTTTGTCCGCAGTATTTGTGCCCATGATCTTCTTTGGCGGTTCAACAGGGGTGATTTATCGTCAGTTCGCGGTCACGCTCATTGCTGCGATGGCGCTCTCGGTGATCACGGCATTGATCCTCACACCTGCATTATGTGCGATTTTGCTCAAAGCACCTGATGAGAATCATCACGAAAAAGGCGGTTTCTTTGGCTGGTTTAACCGCTATTTCGGTCGGACTAGTAATGGCTACGTCTCATGGGTCACCAAGATGCTGGGAAAAAGTGGTCGCTATGTGATCATTTATTTAGGCGTGATTGGCGTATTGGCATTCCTGTTTATGCGCTTACCGACGTCATTCCTCCCCGATGAAGATCAGGGCATTATGTTTACCCAAATCCAGCTTCCAGCGGGCGCAACACAAGAGCGCACGATGAAAACCATTAAGCAGGTTGAAGATTATTATCTTGAAAAAGAGAAAGACTCTGTCGAAGGTGTATTCACAGTTGCTGGATTTAGCTTTAGTGGAACAGGTCAAAATGCGGGTATTGCATTCGTTCGCATGAAAGACTGGAGTGAACGTCCACGCGCTGACCAAAGTGTCAAAGCATTGGCAGGTCGCGCAATGGGTGCATTCGCACAATTGAAAGATGCCATGGTCTTTGCCTTCCCACCACCTGCGGTGATTGAACTGGGTGTGGCAAATGGTTTTGACATGCAATTGCAAGATCGTGCAGGCCTAGGTCATGAAAAACTCATGGCGGCTCGTAATCAATTGCTTGGCATGGCCGCGATGGATCCAAAATACAAACAAACTGTGGTTGGTGTTCGTCCAAATGGTCAGGAAGATACGCCTCAATACAGTTTAAACGTCAATCAAGCGCAAGCAGGTGCGACTGGCGTTGCCCTGAGTGATATTAATAACACGCTCTCCACAGCATGGGGCGGTGCTTATATCAATCAGTTCCTTGATCAGGGTCGAATTAAGAAAGTCTACATCCAAGGTGATGCGGACTCTCGGATGTCTCCAGAAGATCTTGGCAAATGGTATGTTCGTGGCGGCACTGGCACGATGGTTCCATTGACTGCGTTTACTCAAGGACAATGGAGCTATGGACCACCGCAATTGCAACGCTACAACGGATTCCCTTCCGTGGAAATCCAAGGTAATGCAATGCCGGGCAAAAGCTCTGGTGACGCGTTGAAAGTCATGGAAGAAATGGTATCAAAACTGCCTGCTGGGATTGGTTTTGAATGGACAGGTCTATCACTGGAAGAAAAAACTTCTGGTTCACAGGCTCCTGCCCTCTATGCCTTGTCATTGCTGATTGTGTTCTTATGTCTGGCTGCACTGTATGAGAGCTGGTCAATTCCAGCTGCGATTCTCATGGTTGTTCCACTGGGCGTGATGGGTGCATTGATGGCAACTTGGTTCCGTGATCTGGCAAACGATATTTACTTGCAAGTCGGTTTGCTTGTTGTCATCGGGATCTCCGCAAAGAATGCGATTTTGATCGTGGAGTTTGCAGTTGAACTACAGCATCAAGGTGAGGGATTGATACAATCAATTCTACATGCGATCCGCATCCGTTTCCGTCCAATTATCATGACGTCAATGGCATTTATCTTGGGCGTATTGCCACTTGCGATCAGCTCTGGCGCGGGTTCAGGCAGTCAACATGCGATTGGTACGGGTGTGATTGGCGGGATGATTAGTGCCTCTATCCTTGGTGTATTCTTTATTCCATTGTTTTATCTGTGGATTAAGAGTGTATTTAAAGGTAAACCACGTCCTGACTCGGCTATACCTGCGACCCCAACATCTGGCACATTGGATACTGAGAAATGAAAATGAATCAAAACAGCATGAAATCCGCGCAAAGATCCGTGAAAGTCATGTTCACAGTTCTCGCGTTGCCTTTGGCGCTGTCGGCATGTACGAGTTTTTTGCGTCAGCCCGACCCAGCGCCTGCAAGTAACCTGACCCAAGCAGCGTACCCTACGCTGCTCAATCAGACATTATCCAGCCAATCAGAAACATCAATCGCAGCCAAAGGCTGGTCAGATTACTTTTCCGATCCAAAGCTCAAGCAACTGATTCAGCTGGGACTGGATAATAATCGCGACTTGCGTACAGCTGCACTGAACATTGAGCTGGCGCGTGCGCAGTATCAAATCGCCAAATCTCCTCAGCTTCCAACGGTTGGCATCAACGCGGGTGCTAACACCGCAGGAAATAGCTCAGACCATACCACGACCTACACCGCAGGTTTAGGTATGACCAGCTATGAGCTGGACTTCTGGGGACGCGTTGCTAACTTGAAAGATCAAGCGCTACAGAGCTTTTTCAGCACTGAAAGCGCTCGTGCAACCACACAGATCAGCATCGTTAGCCAAATCGCGCAATCCTATCTTGCGCTGGCTTTTGATCAGGAACAACTCAAACTGGCTCAGCAAACCTTGGATGCCCAGCAGAAATCATATGAGTTGAATCAAGCACAATTCAAAGCAGGGATTATTTCATTAGCCCCTGTCAAGCAATCTCAAATTAGTGTGGAAAATGCCAAGCTCGCGATTGGCAATGCACAAACGCAAGTCGCACAAGCTCGTAATCTACTTGCACTGACGATTGGTTTACCTGCTGTGCCAGATAACCTGATTCCGCAAGGCGCTGTTGATCAAATCACCACGAGCCCATTACTCCCAGCAGGCTTGCCAAGTGAACTGCTACAACGTCGTCCTGATATTGCGCAGGCGGAATACACACTCAAAGCAGCAGGGGCAAATGTCGCGGTCGCGCGTGCTGCCTATTTTCCAAAAATCAGCCTGACGGGTAATGTCGGCTACTCAAGCCCAAGCCTCTCGGACCTGTTTAAATCTGGTTCATTTGCATGGAATGTCGGGCCATCCGTCACCTTGCCGATTTTTGATAATGGCGCACGTAAAGCAACGCTGGAAAGCGCACGCGTTCAACAACAGATTGACCTTACTGCGTATGAAAAAACCATCCAGTCTGCCTTCCGCGATGTGGCTGATGTCCTTGCCGTTCGTGCGACCATTGATGATCGTTTAGCCGCGCAGCAACGTCTCGTCGAAGCATCACAGAACAACTATGATTTGGCAAATGCCAGCTTTAAAGCAGGTGTGAGTGATTATCTGACTGTGCTTGTTGCGCAGACGTCATTGTTTAGTGCACAACAAGCTCAGATCACCCTGAAACAAGCAGCTTTGCTCAGTCAAGTGAATTTGTATACTGCTTTAGGTGGTGGTGCGGTGAACAACATTGGTCTTGATGTACCAAACAATACGAGTAGCAATACGACTGCTCAGGTTGTGAAGTAATTGTGTAGGGGCTCCCCTTGTGGGTGCCCTAAATCACCTGAATACAAATCAAAAGGGCAACCACAAGGGTTGCCCCTACATTTGATCTAAAACCTACCGCACCTTTGCTCTGCGAATCACTTTATACAGTAATGTCGGTGACACGCGAGACAACAACGCTGCAACCTTCTCTTTCGCACCACCAACCACAATATACTCGCGCCCCGCCAGCAACGCCTTCACGGTTTTTTCAGCAAAATCCGTCGCACTCATTGCGCCTGCTTGCGCATCATCCATCGTGCCGAGTTCTGAGCCATCACCAACAAGCGCAGCAACCGACACATTGGTTTTGACAAATCCTGGAAAGACCACACTGACACCAATTCCCTTGCCGCCCACTTCCGCGCGTAGGCTATTCGCCCACATGTGCACTGCCGCTTTTGCCGCGCTATAGCTGCCACGGTACTGTGTACCCACCAAACCCGCGACACTGGAAATAACAACAACTTTACCCTTTTTACGTTTCAACATATCGGGTAAAACTTTACGAGTCAGATTAACGACTGCAAAGTAATCCACCTCCATCAAGCGGCGATCCACTTCAGCCTTCGTATCACAAATTAATGAGCGTTGGCTAATACCCGCATTATTAATCAGCCAATCCACCTGTCCCATTTCTTTGGCAATATCAAAATAAGCGGCATCACATGCCACGTCATCAGTCACATCCAACGAAATCGTCATAAAATGTCCATGACCAACTTGTGAACAAGCCGCTTTGACGCGCTCTAATTCATCGAGTCGACGCGCGCTCAGTACGAGATTTGCGCCGCGCGTAGCACACGCAATCGCAAGT
>JASLGO010000031.1 GCA_030150135.1 Aquirhabdus sp. | reverse complement strand
TAAATATTGGGCTGTTGCACCTGTTGCGATAATCAGCGCGTCACAAGTGAATTCTTCCATATCACCTTTTAAGCGAAATGGACGTTGTGATAAATCAACTTCATTAATGTGGTCGTAAATAATTTCTGTACCGTAACGCTCTGCATGTTCTTGCATGCGTTCCATTAATGCAGGACCCGTTAGACCGTGTGCATCACCTGGCCAGTTGTCGACTTCGACGGTTGTTGTTAACTGACCGCCAATTTGCATTCCTGCAACCAAAACAGGCTTAAGATTGGCGCGAGCAGCATATACTGCAGCACTATAACCAGCTGGACCAGAGCCAAGAATGAGTAAGCGAACGTGACGCGTTTTTGTAGCTGCGCTATTCATAGAGGTATCCTGTGATCAGTAAATAATGAAATAATAACTTAAGCGAATTATATCGTAGCTCAGCCTAATAGGGTGCTTTCTGGTGATTGATACAATCAGAAACTTGATGGTTAATATCAATGACATCAATCGGAAAATTGTAGGCTTAGGGAGTGGTGGATGTTTCTGGTTTTCCGCTTTGCGCTTCTATGATTTTAAGCTGAGCAATGACATCATTAAATTGTTTACTCGTTTGATCTCGTTTAGCTTTGAGTGCAGCAACGTTTGCATTTGATTGGCTTAGAAGAGTTTTATTTTTGTCTAACTGAGCTTTCAGTGTTGCAGGAATAGGCTTATTTTGACGATCAAAATTTGCTGCCGAGGCAATATTTCCATTTAAACTGTCGGATAAGTGTTTGGATTCTATCCCACTACGTTGAATTTGTTCATCAAGATTGCTGAGCTCACGATCTCGTTGTGTTGTTGCACGATCTGAAGAAACATATGTTTCTTGTAAGTGGCGGTCACTAATTTTTTTGGCAATGGCCTGTTCTCGAAGAGCTTGTTGCTGTGCGTATTTATCTGATGAGAATGGCGGATAGTGACGAATCAATTGCATGCGGCTATCTAGTACATCATAGCCTTGTTGTAAATGTTGCTCACTCACAGTACTGCTGATTGTAGGAATGCCGCGGCTATCATAGTAACGATACCAACGAACATCAGCGTATGAAGCCTTAATGATCATTAGTGTAAGCGCTAAGACTTGTGTACTAATAATAATTATCTTTTTGAACAGGTTTTTAGATGGAAATTTTGAGCCGAATCGCGTTATTAAAACCACATTAGCGCGAGGTTTTTTAGTCTTTACTTTTGTGGTCAAAACTTTATCCTTAGATGTGGATAACGTAGAGCTTATTTTGGTGACGTATTCTTGTCTGGTAAGCATGTGCCGCCTTCTCATCCTGAAATTCTATTTACTATCTACATAATCGAAAATTATGCATGTAGTTGAGTAAGAATAGTATGGTGGAAGCGTATCTACAAGTACTAGTTTTAATTGAAAAGAAGATTAAATTGACATATTGTGTGAACTAGTGCGATAAAAATGAAAATAAAAATGATTGAAATGCTGGTTTAGTCGCGCCGAACGTTTTATGCTAGGCAAATGTATGGCGTGAAGGTTGCATGAGTGTGGTGCAGTCATTTCATAAGCATCAATTTGTGATTTTGTACAATCAGGAAGATGAATAAAATGGAAGAGAATTTTGATGGGTTGAAGGTAATGGTGATCGATGATTCTAAAACGATTCGTCGTACTGCTGAGACTCTTCTTCAAAAAGCAGGTTGTACTGTTCATACCGCAGTAGATGGATTTGATGCATTGGCAAAAATTGCTGATACTCGTCCAGATGTTATTTTTGTTGATATTATGATGCCACGCCTAGATGGCTACCAAGCTTGTGCCCTTATTAAGAACAATCCTGCATACCAAAAAACACCAGTGATTATGTTGTCTTCAAAAGACGGTCTTTTTGATAAGGCTAAAGGTAGAATTGTTGGTGCGGATGATTATTTGACGAAACCTTTTAGCAAGGAAGAGCTATTTAGTGCGATTCGTCAACATGTGTCAGCAACTACAGCGTAAAAATCGAAAAAGGATTTTGTGATGGCAAAAATTTTAGTGGTTGATGATTCTCCAACTGAGACATTCCGATTTCGTGAAATGTTACAACGTAATGGTCATGTTGTGCTTGAGGCAACCAATGGTGCGGATGGTGTGGCAATGACATTGGCAGAGAAGCCAGATTTGGTTTTGATGGATGTGGTGATGCCTGGCATGAATGGATTTCAGGCTACTCGACAGATCACTCGCGGTGCAGATACCAGTAATATCCCCGTTGTGATCGTGAGTACGAAGGATCAGGAGACGGATCGTGTTTGGGGGCGACGTCAAGGTGCGAAGGATTATCTAACTAAACCAGTGGACGAAGCCAATTTGATTGAAGTGATTGGCAAGCTCTTGCCATAGTAAATGTTTTTGATGTTTGTTTATAAATAATAACCATACGATTGAAACTTGGGATAGTGAAGCTATGGCTGCTAAAGGATTTATTCAGCTGTTGCGTCTTTCGGAGAAAGGGCGGCAGCGGATTCAGCAGGGGCAGGAGAGTCAAGAAGATCGCTGGTCTGGCGTAGCTTTTGTGCTGGGCGGAAATCGCTATGTTGCTCCGTTAGGCGAAGTGGCTGAGGTTCTTAGAGTCCCAGAATATACCCCTGTGCATGGCGTTCATCGCTGGCTTTTTGGCTTATCTAATGTTCGCGGTCGTTTATTACCTTTGGTCGATTTGGCTGAGTTTGCGAATGTTGAGCGTGGGCAAGCTATAGATAATGCGAAGCGCAAAGTCATTGTTCTTGATCATGATGAGATTTTTAGTGGCTTATTAGTTGATGAAGTTTTGGGTATTCAGCATTTTAATAAAGCCTCTTACAGTGCACAAATTGCAGATGTTCCAGTAGGTATGCATTTATATTTGCAGGGTGGATTTAAACGTGCTGAACAAAATTGGCATATTTTTATGTTGAGTAAGCTTGCAGTTGATCCGCGGTATTTGAATGCAAGTTTATAGTGTGGATTTCTGTGTGTGGCATAAGATTTTGATTTAGAAGCATGTTTCTTGCGGTAGGTGGTAATTCAAAGTTTGAGCGATCAATTGAATTTGTGTTCAAAGATGCTCTTGAGTTCACGTCGGTTGAGGCATGGATATAAACTCAATGCGATAAATATGGAGTGGTTGCGATGAGTTCTAATGTTGTAAAGTCGAAAATAAATAAAAATGCTGCTAGCCTAAAGGTTTCTGCATTAAAACAGCGTATGGCCGGTTATTTCGATCGTACCGCAGGTGCTTTTGGTGATGTGAGCAAAGTCAGGCCTTTGCTGTTTTTGGCTGTCGTATCGATTCTACTAATTATCCTATCTCTGGCGTATTTGATTTATACCGTGCCAAAAAGTAACCAAATGATCCGAGATGTTGGTGACTTGCGCGTTTTGTCTGAGCAAATTGCAAAAAATGCGAGTGAAGCATCTACTGGACGTGGTGGTCAGGCATTCAAACGTTTGGCGGTATCGCGAGATAAGTTTCGTGAGCGTTTAGGAAGTTTGAGTTCGAATTACGGCACAAAAAGCGAAGAAATGGAAACAGTTCTGAAGGCTTGGAGTAATACTGACCAAGCCGTTGGTGACATGTTAAGTAATGAAGAAGTTGTGAATGATGTTCACGATGTTGGTGTGCAAATTCGAGATACTGTGCCTATGGTGCAGGATAGCTACAATAAAATTAGTGATCGCATGATTAAGTCGAATGCATCAGCTTCGCAAGTTGCTTTTGCTCGGAATCAAGTTTTGTTGTCAGAGCGTATTTTGAAGGCGATTACGGTCGTTTTGTCTGGAGATGATACTGCTATTTCTTCTGCATCAGGCTTCTCTGATGACACACAGGAGTTCGGTAAAGTGTTGGCGGGCCAGCTTAAAGGTGATTCTAGTTTAGGCATTGAAGCGATTACTAATCCTGCTGAGCGGAATTCTTTGGCTGATGTTGAGAAAGCTTATAACGATGTTCTAAAGCCATCAGCAGCAAAAATGTTTATTAGTTCTCCTCAAATTACTCAGGTTCGCGATACTGGTCATCAGTTGTATGTCGCATCCGCAACACTACAGGGACAACTAGGCGTATTGTCTGCGGCTGTGCAAACAAAGTATAGATCTATTTTCCCAAGTGCTTTGATGATTTTGGGAATGATTGGCCTTGCGTATGCATTGGTACGTATGTTCATGATGCGCTCACGGATTGACCAAGAGCGAGCAATGGCAGAAGCACATAAAGAAGCGGAGCGCGCACGTGAAATTCAGGCTGAAAGTGAACGAAACCAAACTGCGATTTTGCGTCTACTAGACGAGTTAGGTGACCTTGCTGATGGTGATTTGACTGTGAATGCGACGGTATCTGAAGACTTTACTGGTGCGATTGCGGACTCTGTGAACTTTGCGATTGACCAGTTGCGGTTGTTGGTTTCTGCGATTAATACCACTGCATTACAGGTTGCGGGTTCATCACAAGAAACGCAGATGACCGCAATGCATTTGGCTGATGCTTCTGAACATCAAGCTCAGGAAATTGCTGGTGCATCTGCTGCGGTCAATGAAATTGCGGTATCGATTGATCAGGTTTCGATGAATGCAATTGAGTCGGCGGCCGTTGCGGAGCGTTCTGTAGGTATTGCTGTGAATGGTGGTGATGTTGTACAACGTTCAATTGAAGGTATGAATATCATTCGTGACCAGATTCAAGAAACTGCAAAACGTATTAAGCGTTTGGGTGAGTCATCTCAAGAAATTGGTGATATTGTTTCTCTGATTAACGACATTGCTGACCAAACCAACATTCTTGCGTTGAACGCAGCGATTCAGGCATCTATGGCTGGTGAAGCAGGACGTGGATTTGCGGTGGTTGCTGACGAAGTTCAACGTTTGGCGGAACGTTCAGCCAGTGCGACTAAGCAGATTGAGAGTTTGGTTAAAGCGATTCAAAGTGATACCAATGAAGCTGTTATTTCCATGGAACAAACCACAAGTGAAGTTATTCGCGGTGCTGGTTTGGCTCAGGATGCGGGAGTTGCTTTGGATGAGGTTCAGAAAGTTTCGAGAACCTTGGCTGATTTGATTCAAAACATTTCATCAGAGGCACGTCAACAGGCTGCATCTGCAGGTCATATTTCCAACACGATGAATGTCATTCAAGAAATTACTACGAAGACGACTGCGGGTACGATGGCAACCGCGCATTCGGTCGGAAATCTTGCAGACATGGCGGCAAACTTACGTGAATCTGTTTCGGGCTTTAAACTTCCCGATGAAGTCATGACTACAAGCTAATTGGCTGGTTGTATATATCGTGAAGTTATCAGAAAGAAAGTCTCAGCCAGCAGAAGCACCAGTCGCTTATGCTGGACAATCTAGTGATGCTTTTGATGAGGAGCAATCCGCATTATGGCATTCGTTGATAGAGTCGCGGATTGGGATGATATTACCCGAAATTCAGCGCAGTTTATTTGAGCGGCGTGTACGGGAACGGATGAAGTTATGTGGACTGGATGTGATGTCCTACTATCATCTGGTGCAAGTTCATTCATCTGAATGGCAGCAGCTTGTTGAAGATTTAGTGGTACATGAGACCGCATTTTTTCGCCATTTACCCTCTTTTGAGTTGCTTGAACAGCGGTTACCACTTTTTAAAAGTGCAGTTCATATTTGGAGTGTCGGCTGCTCAACAGGTGAGGAAACTTGGTCGTTAGCTATGTTGGCTCATTCGCATGCGCAGCATGGATTTAGCATTATGGCGAGCGACATCAGTGAGTCGGTTCTCAATGTGGCTCGCAAAGGTTTGTACTCATGGCGTAAAGCGGAAAAAATTCCCGCAGTATACCGTGAATATTGTGTTGCGTTGCCAGTAGGTCATTCGAAGCATGCTGTTCATGCGGCTTCTATGACTACACAAGATTGGCAAGTGAGCGATGGCTTGCGTGAACGTGTTTTCTTTCATCGGTTTAACTTAATGGATAGTGCCGATGTTCCATTCAGAAAGTTGCAGGTTATTTTTTGCCAGAATGTATTAATTTATTTTCGCCAGTTTGATAGGCGAGATATTTTAGATGCATTAGTTCAGCGGTTGGATTGGGGTGGGTTGCTGGTTTTAGGGCCTGGAGAAATGGCGGATTGGGATCATCCAGCCATGAAAAGAGTCAAACATGCAGGGACGTTGGCGTATGAGCGAGTCAAAATATAACCACAACGACGAGTTAGATAACCGTTTGGTGGTTTTGTTGAGTTTACGGTATCAGCAAGTGAGAGATGACTTCGCGCCTAAACTTGGAAAGCTGTTTCGCCAATTACGGTCAGTTCATATTCAATTCCAGAAATACATACACAAACATAATATGTTGAGCCAAGGCGTACTTTGGTCTCTACGGACGGATAATCGCATTAAGAGCAAAATATCATGAGTCTCCAACAATCTTATATCGCCCTAGACTGGGTCAAAGATGCTTTAGAGGAAACCTTGCAGAAGGTGCAGTCGAAGCTCCTTGAGCAGACTCCAATCTCCTTGCAGCTCGCTTGTGATGGTTTACACCAAGTCTCTGGAACTCTGCATATTGCACAACTGACAGATACACTGGTGTTGTCTGAAGTTCTGGAAAAAGTTTTACAGGCTGTTGTGGATGGAAAACTTAAACTTCCTAATGTACAAGCTGAAGTCACTCAAACATTAGATTTATTAGCTGAAGAGCTTGATCATCTTCAAAGAACGAAGAGTAGTCGATCAGCGATTATTTATGCGCAAGTCGAAGTATTAAATGGATTGTTGCTAAATGAGCCTGTTAAAACAAAAGTATCATTTGTTCCAGATTTTTCTCTGTTAGATAAAGAGTTTTCAGCACAACCGCGTACAGCACAGCAATATGAGAAGTTGACCCAAGCCTATCAGTATCTATTGGCAGTTTGGTTGGGTGACCAAGCATCCGAGCAAACACTACTGGATTTCACTCGTGTCGCTACACTGCTGGCAAATAGTGCTCAAACGCGCATCGAATCGGTTATTTGGCATGTGGCATCAGTATTCCACCATACGATTGACAATGGATCTTTAGTTGCCAAGGATAAGATTCGTCCTTTATTAATTAGGCTTGAGCGTGCGCTCGTGCTTGGTGATCAGGCTGAAACCGAGAGTAGTCATGCTTTGCTTGGCGATTTGCTTCGTGCATTAGATCCACAGCAGATTTCGAATCCTGAAGTGTCTCAGCTACGTCAACTGTATGGTATGGATTTACCAGAGTTGGGCGAAGTCTCCAATCGTTTGCTTGATTCAGCGTTACGGCAGGTTAATGCTGCTCGTGATGGGTTGGCTGTGAATCGTAATACAGCTGCAATTGCGTTGCGGGAAGCAGTGAGATTACTTGATGCATCTGGTTGGCATCCGCTAGCGAATGAGGCTAAGTCTAAGCTGGATCAGCTAGTTACAGAATATAGTTCTGATCCAAAAGTCATTGATCAATTTACTGCAGATTTGAATAAGTTTGCAGATAAGGTCAAACAAACCATTGAGATGACTTCCCAATCAGATAAAGCAACAGATGGTGGAATCATTCAAGATGCACGTCATGCTGCGGTTCGTGAATCTCGCACTGCACTTGAAAAAATTAAAGCGGCATTGGCCAATTACCATCAAAGTCGTGGTGATGTGGCTGCGTTAGCGGCTGTTCCAGATTCGTTGAAAATGGTCAGCGGTGCATTTACGATGCTCGCGTTGCCACGTGCCGCAGATTTATTGACGCACACGGTTACTGCACTTAAATCTACGATTCTAAAAGCGAAGTATGTACCGCATTGGAAACAAACGGATTTATTGGCGCAACTTATTTCATCCATAGAGTATTATTTGGATCAGCTCGCAGGACAATATCAGGATGATAATATTCTTGCACTTGCAGAGCAAACCCTTAAAGAGTTTAAAAAACCTCGTGGCGGTGAATCCGAACCCGTCCCAGCAGGTGGTGAAAAGTTATATCACGATGAAACCACGGCGGCAGTCATCGATCACATCGATGTCCAAAATGCAGCGAATGATACGAGTAAAGATGCAATTGTTGAATCACCAGTTGTAACCAGTGTTTCTGTCGCTGATAGTACTCATGCATTAGAATCAGAAGTTTCTGAAAACCCGTATAACGATGATTTTGAACAAGATGATGAAATTCGTGAAATCTTTATTGAAGAAGCCGAAGAAGTTTTAGAAACGATCGCGAGCTATTATCCAAAATGGAAAGCAAGTTTCAAAGATGAAGCATCATTGAAAGAAATACGTCGTGCCTTTCATACGCTAAAAGGTTCAGGGCGGATGGTGGGTGCGCGTACAGTCGGTGAGCTCGCTTGGTCAATTGAAAGTTTGCTCAATCGTGTGCTGGATAAAAGTGTCCAGCCAAATCAATCAATGACACATCTGATTGATGATGTCTATGCAAGTATTCCTACATTGATTGAGAGTTATAAAAATAAGCGAGCAAATACCTCTGCAGTGAATAACCAAATTGCGATATGGATATCTAATGCGGAAGCATTGATCCATTCACGTCCTGTTGTTGTGGCTGAAGCACAGGTCAAAAATGATGAAAATGTCGCTGATGATGAGCAGGAATCTGCTGAGGTTACTGAAGCTGCGATTGTTAAATCAGATGATCAGCCTCAGAAATCTCATCCAGTCGATGTAAATCAAGCGCTACCTATTCACTTGTTGAGTGAGCAAGCACCAAAAGTACTGCCAGTGGATGATTTTGGACAAGATGAAGAAATTCGAGAGATCTTTTTAGAAGAAGCTGGCGATGTTTTGCAGGAGTTGGGCGAATATTTTCCGCAATGGGCAGTTAATTTTGAGAATGAGGCGGCTCTCAAGGTCATACGTCGCAATTTTCACACGTTAAAAGGTTCGGGCCGAATGGTGGGCGCACATGGGCTTGTCGAGCTTGCATGGTCAATCGAACGATTGCT
>JASLGO010000075.1 GCA_030150135.1 Aquirhabdus sp. | reverse complement strand
CAATTGTGGGAAGGTTTACGCACCCTTGACGAAGTGTATTTGAATGGTGATGCCACTCAACGTGTCGCAAACAATCTAAATGTCAGCTTCAACTTTGTTGAAGGTGAATCATTGATGATGGCATTGAAAGATCTTGCGGTTTCTAGTGGTTCAGCTTGTACTTCTGCAACGCTTGAGCCTTCTTATGTGCTTCGTGCACTTGGCTTATCTGATGAAATGGCACATAGCTCGATTCGTTTCAGCATGGGACGTTTCACGACTAAAGAAGAAATTGATCAAGTTCTTGATTTTGCAAAATTTGCGGTAGAGAAACTACGTGCGCTTTCTCCGCTCTGGGATATGCATCAAGAAGGCATTGATCTGTCTACTGTTGAATGGGCAGCACACTGATTTAGAAAGCTGATTTATAAAGAATAGTTGATTACATGTAACTTAAAAATTCATGTCATCAAATGTAATACAATTTAAGCGGAGATCGGCGCTGAAATCATCAGCAAAGATCCCCATATATTAGATAGACGCTACTAATTCCCAGCATGGGATAGCAGGAGACGTATCATGGCATATAGCGACAAGGTCATTGACCATTATGAAAACCCACGCAATGTTGGCGTGCTTGACAAAAACTCTGCCGATGTTGGTACTGGCATGGTTGGCGCACCCGCATGTGGTGATGTCATGCGTCTGCAAATCCAAGTCAACGATGCAGGCATCATCGAAGATGCACGTTTCAAAACTTATGGTTGCGGTTCTGCGATTGCTTCAAGTTCACTCGTCACCGAGTGGCTCAAAGGTAAAAACCTCGACGAAGCCAGCCAAATCAAAAACTCAGCAATTGCTGAAGAATTGGCATTACCACCAGTGAAGATTCACTGTTCAGTCTTGGCTGAAGATGCGATCAAAGCAGCAATTGAAGACTATCGCAGCAAAAATCCGGCAAAAGAAACTGCTTGATTCTGACTTGTGTGAATGAAATAAAAGAATATTTAACCGATTTACCCCGTTAAATATTCTTAAAAAATTGATTTTCGAGTGGCTGTTTAAAATACAGCAGGAGCAATCCGATGACAGAAGTAACAACGGCAACCGCAGGCATAAGCTTGAGTGAGCGCGCGGCAACGCATGTGCGTGATTATTTGACTCATCGCGGCAAAGGCGAAGGTATTCGTGTCGGCGTGAAAACATCTGGATGCACTGGTCTTGCCTATGTGCTTGAGTTTGTTGATCAAGTCGATCCACATGATCAAAAATTTGTCGCGCATGGCGTGAATGTTTTTATCGATCCAAAGAGTATGGTTTATCTCGATGGTCTAGAAATGGATTATGTCAAAGAGGGTCTGAACGAAGGCTTTCGCTTCGATAACCCGAATAAAAAGGGTGAATGTGGTTGCGGTGAGTCCTTTACCGTTTAATCTCGTTTTACAGTGTTGACAGCTTACTGATCTATCTCAAAGTATTGCGCGCTTATAGCAGGAATGTGTTTTGAATTTTTTTGAATTATTCGATCTCGCCCCTTCATTTGATGTTGATTTGAGTCAATTGACAACGCGGTATCGCGTGCTACAACGCCAATATCATCCTGATCAGCTCCAAGCGGAATCTAATACAGATCAAGCCCTCGCCCAGCTCCAGCAATCTGCAAAAGTGAATGAAGCCTACGACACTCTGCGCATTGCTGCAAAACGCGCAGCATATTTGCTTGAGTTGAAAAAACAGGCTATTGCGCTAGAACAGTCAATCGGCGATATCGATTTTTTGCAAAATGCACTTGAAGTGCGTGAGCAACTCGATGAAGTGGATTCGCCAGAAGCACTGGAAGGTCTTCGTACTGAAATTAATCAATGGATTCAAGCACTATCCAATGAATTTAGAATCGATTACGTGGAAGAAGATTGGGCGGAAGCACGTGATACCTGTCGTAAACTCGCTTTTATGCAAAAAATTCTGAATGACATTGATTCTGCTGAAGATCAATTTGATGATTTAGAAGATTTTTAATGCGAATCGCTCGCTCCTTTTATTATTAATATTTTGTAGGATTTAATCGCGCAATGGCTTTGCTCCAAATTGCAGAACCCGGTCAAACCACAGCACCGCATCAACATCGTCTTGCGGTTGGCATCGACCTTGGAACAACCCATTCGTTGGTTGCGACCATTCGTTCAGGTCGCCCTACGATTCTTGCCGATGAAAATGGCGCGCTTTTGCTGCCTTCTGTTGTTCATTACCAAGTTACTGGTCATGAAGACAATCTCAAGCCACATACAACGGTTGGACACAAAGCATTAGACGTCGCTGTAACTGACCCAACCAACACCTTGATTTCTGTCAAAAGATTTATGGGGCGATCAAAGAACGATATTAAGTTTGAGCACCCTTATGAGTTGGTCGGTCAAGCAGACGAAATGCCTGCGTTTATGACCGCTCAAGGGCGTAAAACGCCGATTGAAGTCTCCGCTGACATCCTTAAAACCTTACGTATTCGTGCGGAAAAAGCCCTCGGTGGTGAGTTAATCGGCGCAGTTATTACCGTACCAGCTTACTTTGATGAAGCACAACGCCAAGCCACACGCGAAGCTGCACAACATGCAGGAATTAATGTTCTACGCCTGTTAAATGAGCCTACCGCAGCAGCAATCGCCTATGGCTTAGATCATGTTGAGCAAGGTGCAGATCAGACTAATGATGCTGAACGCATCCAAGTGATCTATGATTTTGGTGGTGGCACGTTCGACGTATCTGTTCTTCGCCTCAGCAAAGGTGTCTATGAAGTTCTCGCAACAGGTGGACATACAGCACTGGGCGGCGATGACATTGATCGTTTAGTTGTCGGCTGGCTCATTGAACAAACAGGACAAACAAACCCGACTCCTGCTGAGCAACAAGCACTACTTCAAGCTGCAAAACAAGCCAAAGAAGCATTAAGTACCCAAGAAAGTGTTACCGTAACGATTAATGAAAAAGCATTGACGTTAACTGTAACGTTTTTTGAAGAACTAATTAAGCCTTTGATTGATCGAACTTTAGCAGTATGTAAACGCGTCTTACGCGATGCTAAACGTAAAGTTGAAGAAGTGGATGCGGTTGTTTTGGTCGGTGGTTCTACACGAATTCCTGCGATTCAGCGTAATGTCGAAACATTGTTTCAACGTACTCCGCTCTGCACACTCAATCCTGACCAAGTCGTTGCGCTTGGTGCTGCAATCTCTGCCGATCAATTGGTTGGCAATGGTAAAGACGGGGCATTATTGCTTGATGTCACCCCGCTCTCGCTTGGTTTGGAAACCATGGGTGGCTTGGTGGAACGCTTAATTCCACGTAACTCACCGATCCCAATTGTTCGCCAACAAGAATTTACGACCTACAAAGACGGTCAAACCGCGATGCTCATTCACGTATTACAAGGTGAGCGTGAAACTGTAGAACATAATCGTTCACTTGGGCGCTTTGAATTGCGTGGTATTCCGCCGATGATGGCTGGCGCAGCGCGAATTATGGTCAGTTTTCAGATTGATGCTGATGGTTTGCTCTCCGTTTCTGCGCGTGAAACGACAACAGGCATTCAAAGTGAAATTGCGATTAAGCCTTCCTATGGTTTATCACACATTGACGCCGAACGTTTTCTCACTGAAAGTTTCAAAAATGCTCAAGAAGATAAAGACTTACGTAATCTCCTTGAGGCCAAAGTTGAAGTCGAACGTGAGCTCATGGCGCTTGAACAAGCCATTATTCAAGATCAAGATTTACTCACGCAAGAAGAACACGATTCGTTACATGTATCTATTTCACAGTTAAAAGATGCATTAAATACTGATCAACTTGCAAATATTCAAGCCTGTACCAATGAATTGAAGATCCATAGTGATGCCTTTGCAGCTTTACGTATGAATCGAAGCATTAGCAAGGCGCTAAAAGGTACTTCATTAACGGATTGGCGTTAAACCAATTTTTAATGAAACCAGAATTGGACTAATGGGACTTTATAAATGACACGTATCACAGTTATGCCTCATGCTCAGTTTTGCCCACAAGGAGCTGAGTTTGAAGCCGACCAAGAGAAAAACCTGTGCCAACAGCTCTTGGATCATGGCATCAAGATTGAACATGCCTGCGATATGTCTGCAGCATGTACAACTTGTCATGTCATTGTTCGAGAAGGATTTAATTCATTAGAAGAAATGGATGATGTTGAAGCAGACTTGCTGGATCGCGCATGGGGGTTAGAACCAGACTCACGTCTATCCTGCCAAATGAAAGTGGCTGACAAAGACCTTGTCATTGAAATCCCGCGCTATACCATTAACCACGCATCTGAAAAGCATTAATGAATTAATAGTTAAAGCACACTATTAAATATGGTGTGCTTTCTCAATATTTTCAGCAACTTGTTTCAATGTACGTGTAATCTTTTCTTTATCATATGCTTTCACCATATCCAGATCGAGTTGTAGATTAAATCCATCAAACTCATACTCACTCCATCGTTTTTGATGTGCAGGAACGTTTTCATAACGACCTTTAACAAGCCATGTTTTAATCGGCTCAGCAATTCCTTTTAAGCTAATTTCATCACTTTCAATACAATTGATCTGACTTTTGACCTGATTAAATGTTTCTTCAGTGATTAATATTTCATCTCTATTTGCAGCAGCTTGTAGACGTGCAGCGAGATTGGCTTCACGGCCAATAATGGTATAGCTCATTCTTGATGCGCTACCAAAATTTCCAACATGACAATATCCTGTTGTAATACCCATTCTGACGTGTAACTTTCCAAACTCAGAATCATGATATTTTTGTCGTAAACGCTTCATTTCTATTTGCATAGCAACAGCCATATCAATACACGCCAAAGCGTCTAAATGAGAGCCTTTAGTCGTTGGATCACCAAAGAAAACAACGAGTGCGTCGCCAACAAATTTATCAATGGTGCCACCATATTTTTTGGCAATGTTGGACATTTTTTCAAAGTAAGTATTCAGTAAATGTGCCAAATCATCAGGCGATAAACTCTCTGATAATTGTGTAAAGCCTTCAATATCTGAGAAAAAAATTGTCAATTTTTTTCTTTTATTATCCAGACTGGTTTCAAGAGAATTATTTGCAATTGCTTGCCAGACTTGACTTGGTACATAACGAGCCAATTTATTAGCCATTTTAATATTTCGATTATTCTTTTCTTCCAGATCAAGTACATTCTGTTTCAGAATGTCCACTTGCCGCTCTGCAAAATTAAGTGACATTGAAATATACAAAGTGAAACCAACAATGCTTGTGATCTGCACCAATCCTGATGATTGAGGTAACGAATCATTCTGAAATAAGATTTGATGAATGTTAATTTCAAGTAAATCAGAAGAAATATAGGCTGTTAAGATACAAACAAACAGATTAATCACAAGGAAAAATAAGTTTCTAAACTCAACTAGCCTAAATACGAGCATCATGGCAAAGATTAGGGAGGGAGTCAGTGCGTATTGCAGAAAACTAATTGCTACCCCTGTGCATACAGCATCAATAAACACGACAGACCAAATGATCTGCATATTCCGAATATCACTAGGGATCAAAATATCTGGATCAACAGCACCATTATTTCGCTGATTAAATTTTCGTTGCAAATATTCAGCTAATCTAAACTGCAGATATGGCATAGAAAGCATTAAAGACATGAAAAATATGCTTTTATTGCTATATCTAAACGTATTATGGTGGTCGAATAAGCTAATCAAAAAAATGATAATAAATACAATATACGCCGCTGTACGACGCTGCTGACCAAACCATTGTACAAATCCGATAGAGGCCGCATACGCCATATTTTTACTCGCCTTTTAGTCTTGTTACCATAAAGCCATCATCCTTTAGCTTTTACTTTGAGCTTTTTATTATTGTATAGGGTCCATTTTATTTGCAACCAGAGTTAAATTTATCATGACTCAATTCAACTCTGGTCAATTCATATCGATTTAAAACAACCGTCTGTCAGACGGTAAATCAATCCATTTTCCAATCAAAAGGCATTTCACTTTGACCACGTAATCCAAGCATTAGCGTTTGACGCATACGTTGCAGTGCCTCAACAGTATAATCAACTGGACGATTACCCCAAACTGGATTAGGCCAAGTCAGATCATTTTGATAACGAACGATATGATGAAAATGCAATTGAGAAACTTGATTTCCAAGTGCTGCAACATTCATCTTATCAGCACGAAAAATACGTGATAATTGACTTGATAGCCAACTTGATTCACGCAAAAACTGTGCTTGATCTTGAGGCGATAACTCATAAAGCTCTGTAGCTTGAGATACACGCGGAACTAATATAAGCCATGGATACTGCATGTCATTCATAAGACGGCAGGTCGATAATGGGAAGTCGCCAACAAGAAATGTATCCTGTGCGAGTTTTGGGTGCAAACTAAACATAAACAAGCCAAAGCCAGAAATTTCAAAAGTTCTCAATCTTAGCACAGCTCGAATCATATAGCACAAATCAAGCGTAAGAATTTAGAAGCAAAAAACGGCGACCAGAATATCTAGTAGCCGTTTTTTATAAATAAGTCGTGGTAAATTGATTAATGCCCCCAACCACCACGATGGAAATGATAGCGACCGCCGCCATCGCGATTCCAACCTGCTTGATGATAAACAAAGCCAGGGCGTCCATGTTCATAATAACCGTGCGTCCAAACATGTCGACCACCATACCACCCCCAATATCCGCCAACCCATACCGCCCCCAGATAAGGCGCTGGAGGAATAACTTCGGTATATGGTGCGGGTGGAGCTACATCAACCACAGTATCATCGCCACCATAAACAGCTTCTGGCGCATAAGTCTGATATCTTGCAGCTGGATATGGCGCGACAACACAAGCAGTCAAAACCAACGTACCTAGTGAAATAAGCAATATTTTTAAGTTAGGCATACAAGTATCCTCGCATGAAAGATATATTATAGGAAGCCTCTAAATTATTGACCTTATCAGCATTTATAAACATGTATTTGTTGTTAATTTTTACGTGTATTATGAATAAATTGTGCAGATCTTTTCTGGAAAATTACGCTGATTAATTTAATTCATGCCCATAAAAAATAGTCAACGTTTTGGTCGTTGACTATTCTGTAACTTACTGAACAAACAAGTATTTTACTTAATTCGGAATATCTCGCTGAGAAACTTCACGAATTTTTTGTTTCAGTGCTTCATAACCATGCAAGGCCTCAAACTGCGGAAACTCGGCGATGACATTAGCTGGCGCATCAAACAAGAACCCATGGTCTGCTTCACCCAACATTGTTGTGTCGTTATAGGAATCACCTGCTGCAATCACACGGAAGTTTAAAGCATGTAGGGATTTCACAGCTTGACGTTTTTGATCTGGTTGACGCAATTTGTAATTCGTGATCATGCCATTTGCATCAGATTCCAACTTATGACAGAAAATAGTTGGCCAGCCTAATTGACGCATTAATGGATGAGCAAACTCATAAAAAGTATCAGACAAAATGATCAATTGAAAATGCGTACGCACCCATTCTACAAACTCACGCGCACCTTCAAATGGTCCCATATCAGCGATAACCGCTTGAATATCAGGCAATCCCAAATTATGTTCGCGTAAAATACGCAAGCGCTGCGTCATCAACACATCATAATCAGGAATATCGCGCGTTGTTGCTTCAAGTTCTTTAATACCGACTTTCTTTGCAAAATTAATCCAAATTTCTGGAACCAGTACACCTTCCAAATCTAAACAAACCAGCTCCATACTGCACTCCTACACCCATTTATGAATTAAAAATAGCCAAAAAAGCAACGAATAAATATGGCACGCACTCTAACGCGGATTTGCAATTTCGTCCATAGAAAGACTGAGAATACAAAGCTAATCATCGCAATATTACTGTCAGTCTTTGTAATCTTTAGGTAGAATATTACCCCTGTCAGTAATACATGCTTCACTGTTATTTTTCGTGCAATCCACAAAATATTAGACATAACACGCATGCATTCGTACAACGAATGAATTGAATTACTCAACCCATATACCAGCCGTCGCTAGGAGCTTACACGTGAGTACAGTCATTCCAACCATCGACCAAGTCAGCGCACTTGCTCAAGAATATGATCAACAATCTCCACAGAAAATTATCGAACTTGCGTTAAGCCAAGAAGGCGAAATTGCAATTTCTTTTAGCGGTGCAGAAGATGTTGTTTTAATTGATATGGCACATCGCTCAGGCAAGCCATTCCGTGTATTTAGCCTTGATACAGGTCGTTTGCATATTGAAACTTACCAATACCTCGAAACTGTTCGCAAACATTACGGTATTACGTTAGAAATTTGCATGCCAGAACCAGAACCTGTTCAAGCAATGGTGAATGCAAAAGGTTTATTTAGCTTCTACGTCGATGATCACAAAGAATGTTGTGGCGTCCGCAAAATCCAACCACTTCGCAAAAAATTAGCAACTTTAGATGGTTGGATTACTGGTCAACGTAAAGATCAAAGCCCAAACACACGTTCAGAAGTTCCAGTCATTCAACCTGATGCTGGATTCAGTGGTCCAGGTAAATCACTCATTAAATACAACCCACTTGCAAACTGGACAAGTGCTGATGTATGGAACTACATCCGCATGATGGAAATTCCATACAATCCATTGCATGAACGTGGTTTTACATCAATTGGTTGCGAACCATGTACGCGCCCAGTGCTGCCAAACCAACACGAACGCGAAGGTCGTTGGTGGTGGGAAGAAGCCACTAAAAAAGAATGTGGTCTGCATGCGGGTAATATTGAAGGAAAATAACCTTCTCACGCATAAAAAAACCGCATGTAAATGCGGTTTTTTTATGACAAATCTTTATTTATGCAAAACCTAAAAATACCAATAATGCACGATCGACAGCTTGCAATGTATCGGAATCCAATTGCCCAACGACTTCGCCTAATTTTTCTTTTTGCAATGTTTGAGGCTTATCTACCATGATTTGAGAGGGTTGAAGCAGCCCATTCGCTTCATTATGTTCTACAGCAATACGGAATAATGGTGCTTCTATCAACTCATCTGTGATTGGTAGAACGACGACTGAAGGATGTGCTGAAAACAGGTTTGATTGCACAATCATTGCAGGACGTCGTACGCGATAATCACCCTGTACAGCGACGGTCACAATATTACCGCGTGCATAAGTTGACTCTAAAGATCTTTCGCTCAATGCCATCCCTCCTGATCTCCAAACACATCCAACCAGCCTGCAACTTCACGTTCAAGTGCAGCACCTTGGATGGATAGAGATTGACGACGACATTCTTCAGCAAAACCTTTCTGCCTAGTATCCGCAACCCAAATTTGTACAGGTCTAAGCCCTGCTGCACGCAGAGCCTCTCTATGTTTTTGTACTCGTTCCGCAACACTCATGCGCATGACGCACTGCTCTTTCTAATCCTTGGATGATATTTATAAAACAAAATTTAGTTTCATGCAACAAAAAGACAGCTAAAAAGGCAATGTTTCATGTATCTAAATCACAAAATCGTTACTTGAAACGCAAAAGCTTACAAAAACAAAAGTTACATGAAACCAAATAAATATTATATTTTTCAATATATTAAATTAAATTAGAATTAAAAAGACTAATATTTAATCACATGTATTTCTTATTGAAATATCTTTGTTTTGACCTACTATTTATTTTATAAATGTTGTTTTTATCCGATCATTTATTAAAAGATCCAATTGAGATGTGTTTTTAGAGCAAAAAAAACGCCACATTGCTGTGGCGTTTTTCACTTAGGGTATCTTTATTAAAATTACAAAATCGCAGCGAGCTCTGCCCCATCTCGAATAGCGCGTTTAGCATCAAGCTCAGCTGCTAATTTAGCACCACCAATGATATGGTATTTGGCACCAGTAACAACGCCTTCTGCTGGAAAGAGATCACGTACTGATTCTTGACCAGCACAAACAACGATTGTGTCTACACGAAGCAATTGTTGCTGACCATCTATCGTAATCCACAATCCTTCATTTGTGATTTGGTCATAATTGACTCCTCGCATCGCACGAACGCCACCTTTTTTAACTGCAGCTCGATGCACCCAACCTGAGGTTTTACCTAAACCTGCACCAACACTTGTCGTTTTACGCTGCAATAAATAAATCTGGCGATAAGGCGGATGTAATCTTGGACGAGCCAAACCACCTTCGCTGACATAAGCAGGATCAGAATCAACTCCCCACTCATTTTGCCAGTCTGCTAAAGGTTGTGGCTGAGGCACATCTGGATGACGAAGCAAGAATTCACTCACATCAAATCCGATACCACCCGCACCAATCACTGCAACACGCTGACCAACAGGTGCACCGCGTAGTACTTCAGCATAACTCAGCACACTTGGTAAATCACTACCATTGATTTTCAAAGGTCGAGGCACAACACCAGTCGCAATGATGATGTCATCATATCCTTCACGTTCTAATTGTTCATGGTTGATCTTGGTATTCAAGCGAACTTCAACACCAGTTTTAACGAGCATTTTTTTGAAATAACGAATCGTTTCGTGGAACTCTTCTTTTCCTGGTACGACTTTAGCTAAGTTAAATTGACCACCTATATCAGCTTGCGCTTCAAATAATGTAACAGCATGACCTCTGCTTGCTGCAACAGTCGCTGCTGACATTCCTGCCACTCCGCCGCCAACAACCGCAATTCGTCGTGGACGTTTAGTCTTAATATAAACAAGTTCAGTTTCATGACAGGCTTGTGGATTCACTAAGCATGACGCGCGTTTATTTGAAAATGAGTGATCCAAACAGGCTTGGTTACAAGCAATACAGGTATTAATTTCATCAACGCGATTACTTGCGGCTTTATTAACCCACTCTGGATCCGCAAGGAATGGACGTGCCATTTGCACCATATCAGCTTTGCCACTTGCCAAAATATCTTCTGCTACATCAGGCATATTGATACGGTTTGAAGCAATCACTGGTACACCAACATGCGTACGAACATGAGCGGTAACATCAACAAATGCTGCGCGAGGAACAGAGGTTACGATTGTTGGAACGCGAGCCTCATGCCAACCAATCCCTGTATTCAATAATGTAATACCAGCTCTTTCAAGTGCCTGAGCAACCTGAACAACTTCTTCCATCGTATTGCCATCATGAACAAAATCCATGAGCGACAAGCGAAAACAAATAATGAACTTTTCACCCACTTTGGCTCGAATTGCCTTCACAATCTCAACCGCTAAACGCATGCGGTTGACAATATCTCCGCCCCAACGGTCTGTACGTTGGTTAACATGGCGACTGAGAAACTGATTCAGTAAATATCCTTCAGAGCCCATGATTTCCACACCATCATAACCCGCTAACTTTGCTAATTTTGCGCAATGTGCGTAATCATCAATGGTAGACAAAATATTGCTTTCGCTCATTTCACGCGGTTTAAACATTGAAATCGGTGATTTGATTGGACTAGAAGATACAACAAATGGCTGATAGCCATAACGTCCTGAATGCAATATTTGCATCAGAATTTTTCCGCCATGCTTATGAACAGCATGAGTGACTAAACGATGATTGAGTGCATCTGTTGGTGAATTCATTGTTCCGCCAAACGGCAAAAGCCAGCCTTGGCGATTTGGTGAAATCCCACCTGTAATAATTAAACCCACTCCACCTTTTGCACGCTCACCAAAATAAGCCGCTAATTTTGGATATTGATAAAAACGATCCTCAAGACCAGTATGCATTGATCCCATAACTACGCGATTTCGAAGCTGCGTAAAGCCTAGATCAAGTGGTTGAAGCAAATGAGGAAACGCTTTCGCTTTCATGGTTAAACACTCTATTAAATTTTTTAAAATCAATGATATTTTGATCTAGAGATCAAAAGTGCAATGTTTCTACAGTCAATAAAATTCCCAAGAACTCAAAATAAGCAGATTGAGCCTATCGATAAACAAGAGATGCTTAAGTTTAGGCATCTCCTCATTGAATTACCAGTGGCTCAATTCATTGTTTTTGACCAATTTAGGTCAATCAAGGTCGATTTCGCCCATAAGTATCATGGCTCGAAACCCATTGATCTGAAACTATTGCAGATGACAACGATAATTCACCACATAATACCGTTGCAGCAATAATTTCAGCCAGTTTTAGGGCTTTATCTTTACCATAACAATCCATCACTTGCAGACATTCACGTTGCGTAGGCAACCCCGTGCCACCGCCATAAGTTGCAACAATCAGTGAGGGAATTGTCACTGAAAAATAATAATCTCCATTATCTAAAAGCTCGCTGTATAGAAAGCCTGCACTCGACTCAGCAACATTAGCAACATCCTGCCCACAGGCCATAAATACTGCTGCGATTCCATTAGCAAAATGTGCACCGTTACTTGCGGCACCAACCATGAATGCACCCAAATTGGATAAGTTGCGTTGCTTCATCAGCGCTTTTCCACTGGTATGCATGATTGATTGTAAAAGTTCACTGGGAATTGTTATTTCAGCAATAACACGTTTCCCTCGGCTATGGAGACTATTTAGAAGTGAATGTTTTTTATCCGTATCAAAGTTTGCAGCCAAACTAAAATGTTCAAGCCCTGCTGGTTTTTGTTCCAAAATCCACTGACAAGCTTTGTGTGTCGCTTTGGAGACCATATTTTGACCCGCAGCATCCCCAGTGGTCATATTAAAGCGTAACCAGCGCATCTTACTCGCAGAATATTGCTCAATATCTCTTAACTTTCCGCTTTGTGTTGTTGATTCCGCAGCAGATTTTATTTGCTCAAAATTATTATCAACCCAACGACCAAACTCACGTGCAGCGCGTGCATTTTTAAATACAAAAATAGGCGCTCGCTGCATCGCATCATCAACTACAGTTGTTGTAATGCCGCCAGCAGCTCGTGTCAGACTCATTCCTCGACTATAACTCGCAACTAAAGTGCCTTCAGTGGTTGCCATCGGTACATAAAATTCCCCCTGAGCATGTTCACCGTTCACCAATAAAGGCCCAGCAAACCCCATAGGAACCTGTACAACCCCACTAAATCCTTCGATATTTCCTGGTAATACTTCTGGCGGAATTGAAAACTGTCCCGTGTGATAAAGTGAATGTCCACTGCTCTTTTCAACAATTTGTCGCCGCGCGGCGGCCATATCTCGTGTGTAATCATTTGCTTTGTCACGAGGCAATTTTTCAAGAGTTATGTTTTCAAGAGCCATGCGTAAATCCTTTTTTAATGATTAATCCAATCGACCCACGATCTTAAACAACAGAAAATAACTTAACAATGTCATTAAAACATTCTATTCATGAGCAAATAGAAATAATCAATAACATTACAATAGATTCAAATAGATAAAATTAAAAAATAATCACTAATTTGATGTAATTTCAGCATTTGTACCTGATCAATTGATTACTTTTACCATTGTTTCAAGTCAATGACATAGGTATAAATTGCACCGACACATTATTTTCTCAATTTATTTGATGAAACAATTGTCGAGTAATGTGGTGTGTTTATCTATATTTTTGTACGGCTTGCAATGAACTGCTGTTGATTTTTTTTAGAGTATGTTAAGTTCAAATCGTACAGTCGGTTAAGTCGCATGATGCGCACCGCGACTATTTTCTTATAACGGTAAAAAAGGATATTACTATGCGCTTCTCAATTTCTTTGCTTGCCGCGTCTGTGGGTGTAATTTTCGCCGCAGGTTCGACACAGGTTATGGCAACAGGGTTTTCGCTATATGAACCTGATATCAGTACAATGGGTACAGCCTATGCTGGTGGAGCTGCAACTGCAAATAATGCTTCAGTCGTCGCAGTCAACCCAGCAGGCATGTCTCGCTTGGATGGCGGTAATATTACGTTAAATAATACGCTGATTCTGGCTAATACAGATATTAAAAACCCAAGTGGTACGGCAGCAGCTCCCAACAACACCAACAAAGGCGATATGGTTCCGCGCATTCTGCTCGGTTCTGCATTTCTGACTTATCCACATGTATTATTGGACAACATGACTGTGGGTATCGGACTGTTTGCACCAGATGGTCTAAAAACCAATTATGAGAGCACTTTCCAGGGGCGAGCATTTGGCGACAAGAGCACGGTCACAGCGGTAACATTACAACCTACAGTATCGTATGCCTTCCTGCCTAACTTCTCTGCTGGTGTTGGTCTTGATGTAAATCATTTTAATGGCTATCTCACTTCAGGTCTAAGCTCTGCTTTTCCTAGTGCGACAGAGGAATTGAGCGGCGCAAGAAATGCGTTTGGCTATAATGTTGGTTTCTTATATTCCCCAATCGAGCCTCTGAATTTGGGCTTAACTTACCACTCAAAAGTGACCTATAAACTGACTGGTAATGTTGAAGTGAATGATGCGCCAATCACTGGAACACCTTACACTTTTGATGCAATCGGTCGTGGAACTTTAAAAATTACAACACCTGATAGTGTAGAACTTGCTGCGACGTACAAGATTGTTCCGTCAGTTAATTTAAAAGCAAGTATTACCCGCACAATGTGGAGTACGATTGGAACGATTAATCCATCAAACAACTTTACTGCTGCTGGTGTCACCACATCTGTTCCACTTCCAGGCGCGTACCTATCAGGAATTGCAGCGCAATTAAATGCAACAAGCGCAGCTGAAGCCTTAAACTTTAAAGATGTAAACATGTACAGTATTGGTGCAGATTGGCAGGCATGTGATAAGTTGATCTTACGTGCAGGTTTTGCTTATGACACGTCACCTGTTCGAACTGAATATCGTACTGTACGTTTACCTATTGCTAACCGTACTATCTACGCCGTTGGTGCGAACTATAAATTTACTGACAGTACGAATGTAGATGTCGCTTATAACTACCTCCATGAAGCAAATGCTCATATTGATTTGGCAGATGCAACAAAAGGTACATATAGCGCAGACTTCCAAAATACTGGTAGCTTAATCGCAGTTCAGCTCAATCATAAATTCTAAAAACATCATTTTTTAGAATAGTAAAAAACAGGACACAAGTTGTCCTGTTTTTTTTATTTCAAATCATTGATAAGAAAAAAAATCCCACTCAATTCCGAGTGGGATTTTTCATATCATTTAAAGCAATTATGCTTTCGCTTTTGCTTGACGTGCTTTTTCGGCCAAACGACTACGATGCAGAACTGGTTCTGTGTAACCATTTGGTTGCTTACCACCTTCGACAATCAATTCACGTGCTGCTTGATATGCAATTGATGTATCAAAGTTGCCAGCCATTTTTTGGTACAGTGGATCACTCGCATTTTGTTGATCAACAACCGCCGCCATGCGTTGCAGTGATTCATCAACCTGCGCTTCAGTGATGATGCCGTGTTTCAACCAGTTTGCAACATGCTGGCTAGAAATACGTAATGTTGCACGATCTTCCATCAAACCAATGTCATGCAAATCAGGTACTTTAGAACAGCCTACACCTTGATCAACCCAACGAACCACATAACCCAAGATACCTTGGCAGTTGTTATCCAATTCTTGTTTGATCTCTTCTGCTGACCAGTTGGCGTCTTCTGCAACTGGAATTGTCAAAATATCATCAACATTTGCTGGAATACGTTTGAGCAATTCTTTTTGAGTCGCAAATACGTCAACATCATGGTAATGCAGCGCATGTAAAGTCGCGCCAGTTGGTGATGGAACCCAAGCGGTGTTTGCACCTGATTTTGGATGAGCGATTTTTTGTTTAATCATCTCAGCCATCATATCAGGCATTGCCCACATACCTTTACCGATCTGTGCTTTGCCTGACAAACCATTTGCCAAACCAACATCAACGTTTTGGTTTTCGTAAGCTGCAATCCATTTCGATGCTTTCATGCTGTTCTTACGGATCATTGCGCCAGCAAGCATTGAAGTGTGGATTTCGTCGCCAGTACGATCCATGAAGCCCGTGTTAATAAACATCACACGATCTTTCGCAATACGGATTGCTTCTTTCAGGTTGACTGAAGTACGGCGCTCTTCATCCATGATGCCAACTTTCAGCGTCAATGGCGCAAGACCGAGTAACTTCTCAACACGTTCAAACAATTCAACAGTGAAGGCAACTTCTTCTGGACCATGCATTTTTGGTTTAACGATATAGATCGAACCAGTGCGTGAGTTTTTCAGTTTACCGTTGCCTTTCAAATCATGAATTGCGATCAGGCTGGTAATCGCACCATCCATAATGCCTTCAAATACATCTTCACCCGCGTAACGTGCCATTGGATTAGTCATCAAATGACCAACGTTACGATTCAACAATAATGAACGACCATGCAAGCTGTATTCTTTGCCACTTAGATCTTTGAATGTTTTATCGCCATGCATCGTACGTGTGTGTGGCTTGCCATTTTTTTCAAAAGTATCAGCCAAATCACCTTTCATTAGACCAAGCCAGTTTTTATATACTTCAACTTTGTCTTCTGCATCAACAGCAGCAACAGAGTCTTCACAGTCTTGAATAGTCGTGAGAGCTGCTTCGAGTACAACATCTTTAACACCAGCTGGATCAGTTTGACCGACTGGGCTATTTGCATCGATTTGGATTTCGATATGCAGACCGTTGTTTTTCAAAACAATGCTTGTCGGTGCAGCAACATCGCCTGCAAAACCAACGTACTGAGCTGGATTTTTTAGACCAGTGGTTGATCCATCTTTGAGCGTGACTTGCAGTGCACCGTTTACCAATGCATATTTGACTGCATCAACATGGCTGCCAGTTGCGAGTGGTGCAGCTCTGTTTAAGAAGTCACGAGCGAATGCAATAACCAAATCGCCACGAACTTTGTTGTAGCCTTTGCCTTTTTCTGCGCCATTGTCTGATGGAATTGCATCAGTACCGTAGAGCGCATCATACAAACTGCCCCAGCGTGAGTTGGCTGCATTCAATGCATAACGTGCATTTTTAACAGGCACAACCAATTGCGGACCTGCCATCGTTGCGATTTCAGCATCGATATTTTGTGGATTTACTGCGAAATCTTCGCCAACTGGTACGAGATAGCCGATCTCTTGCAGGAATGTTTTATATTCTGCGAAAGATTTAGCTGCACCACCATTTGCATAATAGTCATCGATTTTGGCTTGAAGATCGTCACGTTTTGCCAATAATGCTTTATTTTTTGGTGTCAAATCTGCGACGATGCTTTCAAGACCTGACCAGAAACCTTCGCTGGTCACGCCAGTATTTGGCAGTGCGTCTTGTTCGATAAAGTCATACAGCTCTTGGGCAACTTCAAGTTTGCCTTTTTGAACATAGCTCGTAGTCATAATAGAGAGTCAATCCTGATTTGATACGCGAAAAAATAGAGGTCGATTATACTGAAATTTGAGGGCTTTTACAGCGTCTAGGTTTAGTATCGATATGTTAATGTACAGCTAATGTTAAACCGAAAGATTTAACCACCTTAAATACAGTTTCGAAGGCTGGCTTACCATTTTCAGACAAAGCTTTATACAGACTAGCGCGACTTACGCCAGCTTCACTTGCAACAGCACTCATTCCTTTGGCACGCGCAGCAATACCTACAGCATGTAAAAAATCACTTGAATCACCTGTTTCTGCTGCTTCTTGCAAAAACTCACGAATATCATTTTCTGTTTTTAAATGTTCGGCTATATCAAATTTTTTCATCATTTTAGTCCTCAAGGTTTGCCAATAACTGTTTAGCTTTTTCAATATCACGGTCTTGACTCGATTTATTACCACCTTGCAAAAGTAAAATAATCTGTGCATCGCGAACTACAAAGTAAACTCGAAGTCCACCACCAAAGGTCATTCTCAATTCAAGCAACTGCCCTTCAATTGTTTTATAGTCACCAAAGTTACCATTTTCAAGACGCGCAAACCTTGCTAATAAACGGTTCTTTATAGTGCGATCACGTAAATCATTAAACCATTCTTCAAATTCTGGATGCTGCTCAAGGGTATACATGCAAATAATAAATTGTTATAGATGAAATATTGTATCCCACAGGAAACATTTAAACAATCTTTAATCGAGCTTACGAAGTAAATCATCCTAACTCAAAAATTGTTCAACGAAACCCAATGCCTCCAAAAACGATAATCTGTTATTCTATCGACCAAGTTTTTTTGCCTTCAAAATGAGATTTGCCATGACTGTTATCGTTGGAACTCCTTTGCAATCCACTGCTTTCCGTGTACTTCTTTTAGGTTCTGGTGAGTTGGGAAAAGAAGTTGCCATTTCATTGCAACGTTTAGGCGTTGAAGTGCATGCAGCAGATCGTTACGCAGATGCACCTGCGATGCAAGTTGCACATTTTGCGCATGTTTTAACGATGACAGATGCGACCGCACTCAAAGCTCTTATTGAAAAAGTAAAACCAAATCTCATCGTGCCTGAGATTGAAGCGATTGCGACTGAAGTCTTATTAGAAATCGAAGCAGCTGGCACAGCAACGGTTATCCCTTCTGCAAAAGCTGCTAACTTGACGATGAACCGTGAAGGCATTCGTAAATTAGCTGCGGAAACATTAGGCTTGGCAACGTCACCTTATCGTTTTGCTGATAGCCTAGAAAGCTTTAAAGCGGCTTGCGATAACATTGGTTATCCATGTTTTATCAAGCCAGTTATGTCTTCAAGCGGTAAAGGTCAGTCTCGTATTACCAGCTTCGATCAAGTGGAAGCCGCATGGGAATATGCAATGCAAGGCGGCCGCGTAAAATCAGGCAAAGTGATTGTCGAAGGTCAAATTCAGTTTGATTTTGAAATTACCTTATTGACTGTCCGTGCAAAAAATCCTGAAACTGGCGACATCGAAACCCATTTCTGTGATGCGATCGGTCATCGCCAAGATGCGGGTGATTATGTAGAAAGCTGGCAGCCACAACCAATGACTGAAAAAGCATTGGCAGAAGCCAAACGCATTTCTGATTTAGTCGCAACAGCACTCGGTGGTTGCGGTGTATTTGGTGTTGAGCTTTTTGTACGCGGTGATCAAGTTTGGTTTAGTGAAGTTTCACCACGTCCACATGATACTGGTTTAGTTACTATCGCAAGCCAATTCCAAAGTGAATTTGAACTGCATGCACGTGCGATTTTAGGTTTGCCTGTTGATACATCACGTCATAGCACGGCTGCAAGCGCAGTGATTTATGCGGGACAAGATGCCAAAAATTTACAATTCTCTGGTCTTGAAAAAGCGCTTGCTGTTGCTGGTAGTGATTTGCGTATTTTTGGAAAACCTGAAGGGTTCATGCGTCGCCGTATGGGTGTTGCAACGGTTCGCGCGAAGGATACTGATACTGCGCGCACTCTGGCAAAACAAGCAGCTGATTCTATTACAGTTTCACAATAAGTCATTAAATCTAAATGGATTGCGTCAGTAAATTGCTGGCGTAATTCAAAGGCTTTTGCATAAGTATAATAATTTATAAGGGATTTTGAATGGCACTTTATCTTCAGGCAATGTATTTCTTAATGGACAATAACAAGTTATTAGCAAATAAGAATCCACAAGATACTGATTTCAATAATTTTACAAATAATTACGACGGGGATTTACCTTATTTATAAGCTCAATCACGACATGGCTGGTCGGCAACTAAAATTTCTGAACTATTACAGGCAAGTAATAGCATCGGAAAGCTTTCATTCTTAACTAAAATTCGAGATTCCAGCAACCCTTATGTATTACTTTCATTGGACTTTTTGCCAGAAATTATCATGGAGATACAAGATCTTATTTTATGGTGCAGAGAAAATACAGACAAGTTGTTGAATGTTTTTTGGTATAACTATGATAATCAAAAAGAAATCATTAGAGATATTGATAATACTGAATTTCCTCCAGATGAATTTGACATAAGTGAAGATGGTGATCATCCATATTTCTTGTTTTCATATCTAAGAATGATTATCAATATGATCAAACATGCTGAAAGAATGCAGCAATCAATTGTTTGTATTACCTTCATGTAAGACAGCAAATGTCGCTGTCACCAAAATAGCTCATTGAGCTTGTCGAAATGCGCGGTGCTAGAAAGCATAAATCTGCGTTTCGCCATCCACTTCGACAGGCTCAGTGGTCTATTTTGATCCCCCCAAATAAAAAGGACGCAAACCCATTTGGAGCGTCCTTTTTATTCACTTCATTTGATTAAATCAAAACAACCGATTCATCCCATTCAGTGCCGCAACTCGATAAGCCTCAGCCATCGTCGGATAATTGAAAGTCGTCTGGGTAAAATAATGCAGACTATTATTAGTATGATTCAGCATCACAGCTTGGCCAATATGCACAATCTCCGCAGCATTATTTCCAAAACAATGAATCCCCAAGATTTCCAAAGTCTCACGGTGAAATAGAATCTTCAAAACACCAACAGTATCACCTGTAATTTGCGCACGTGCTAAGTGTTTAAAGGATGCTTGCCCAACTTCGTAAGGTACTTTTTCTTCGGTCAATTGCTGCTCAGTTTTACCAATCGAAGAAATTTCTGGAATCGTATAAATGCCTGTTGGTACGTTGGTGACAGGCGGAACATTTTCCTCGCCAATCATGTGTGCACCCGCACAACGACCTTGATCATAAGCCGCAGAAGCCAATGACGGCCAACCTATCACATCACCTGCCGCATGCACATGCGGAACTTCAGTCTGATAATGATCATTCACAGATAACTGACCGCGACTATTAGTTTTTAGCCCAATTTTTTCTAAGCCTAAATTGTCGGTATTCCCCGAGCGACCATTACACCAGAGAATCGCATCGGCTTTAATTTTCTTGCCACTTTGTAAGTTCAAAATCACATAATCATCATGGGTTTCAAGATGATCAATCATTTCATTATGGCGAATCAAAACACCTAACTCGCGTAAATAATAAGACAACGCATCTGCAATCTCATCATCCAAATAACTTAACAATTGCGCCTGAGTATTAATTAATTCAACTTTATAACCCAACCCAATAAAGATCGACGCATATTCGCAGCCAATCACCCCTGCACCATAAATAATGATTTTTTGAATCGGATAATCGAGCGTGAGGATTTTATCGCTATCAAATACGCGTGGATGAGTAAAGTCGAGATCTTTGGGTTGATATGGACGACTGCCTGTTGCGATCATGAGTTGATCAAAAGTCAACACTTCATAACCGCCATCCGCCAAATGAACAGTCAAAGAATGTGTATCATTCAACGTAGCATGACCATGAAAAACTTCAATTAAGTTTCGCTCGTAAAAGCGTGTATGCGTTTCAACTTGTTGATTGATGACCTTACGCGCACTACCTAAAATCTTGCTTAGAGGCACATGTTTCCATTCGCCAACTTTCTGGAATAGTGGATCACGTTGATAACGCATGATATTAAAAACGGTTTGACGCAAAGTCTTACTTGGAATCGTTCCCACATGCGCACAATTGCCACCCACAACTGGACGCTGATCGACCACGGCAACGCGACGACCGCCTTTTGACAGTTTCATTGCCGCCGCTTCACCAGCAGGTCCCGCACCGATGACAACCGCATCAAATTTATATTGGGATTTATCTTCTAAGGTTTTACTTTTGCGTGGCATAACAGTTCTCAAAGGCTAAATCTAATGAGCGAATCGAATAAAATCACGAATCGACTTTGCTGACATGAACTATCTTACTCTGAAAGTTCTTTGTATTTATAAATAATAAACAAAAACTGCCGTCTATCCACATCACGATTTTTTATGATCATTATCAGAATAAAATCGTATGATCACCCGCCATATTTGATTGATCTATCCTATAATTCAAAACATACCTTATCGCACATGCTAAACAGAGGCAAAGCCTTCTAATGTCTACAACCCCACTCGCAACAAACGCTATGTCTACCGATTCTGTTCGCACTGCACCGCAAAAAGCCGTACAAGGTGAAAAACTTCGCGGCGCGGAAAAGATGGCGCGTATTCCTGTCAAGATTATTCCGACTGTTGAAGTACCGAAGAAACCTGATTGGATTCGGGTAAAGATGACTGCACCTGCCGAAGTACAACGTATTAAGGATACTTTGCGTGCGCAAAAGTTACATACGGTATGTGAAGAGGCTGCTTGCCCTAACCTCGCTGAATGCTTTGGTGGTGGCACAGCGACTTTTATGATCATGGGTGATATTTGTACGCGTCGCTGTCCGTTTTGTGATGTCGCACATGGTCGTCCAAATGCACTCGATCCAGAAGAACCACGGCATATGGCGGAAACAATTTCAGGTCTAGGTTTGAAATATGCGGTCATCACCTCTGTTGATCGTGATGATTTGCTCGATGGTGGCGCTCAGCATTTTGTAGATTGCATTACTGAGACTCGTAAAATCAGTCCTGATACATTGTTAGAAATTTTAGTGCCCGACTTCCGTGGTCGTATGGATGTGGCTTTACGCATCATGGCGGAATGTCCTCCAGATGTGTTCAACCATAATATCGAAACGGTTCCTCGCCTATATAAAGCCATGCGCCCAGGCTCAGATTATCAACATTCATTGAATTTGTTAAAAAAATTCAAAGAAGTTTGCCCTGATATTCCAACCAAATGTGGCCTGATGGTTGGACTCGGTGAAACAGAAGAAGAAGTTTTGGCGCTGTTGGATGACTTGCGTGCACATGATGTGGACTACATTACCATCGGTCAATATTTGCAGCCTTCTAAGAGCCATGCGCCTGTTGAGCGTTTTGTTCATCCAGAAGAGTTCGAGCGTTATACAGCACATGGACGAGCATTAGGCTTCAAAAATATTTGGGCTGCGCCAATGGTTCGCTCAAGCTATTTTGCCGATCGTCAGTATCGCGGTGAGCCTGTACCGCCAGTAAGACGCAGTGCGGCTTTTTCAGGCTAGAAAATAAAAACAGGGTGCTTTATTTTGTAAGGCACTCTGTTATGCATAACCAATAAAAATCCTCTAATATCCACCTAATCTTTTTTCTAGCGACATTTTAGTCATGGACAACTCCTCAAAAAACAAAGCCAAACGCTGGTATTGGCTACTCACCTTTCCTTGGATTCTTGCGCTTTGGATACCTTCGTATAATCATATCGAACCTCGTCTATTCGGTTTTCCTTTCTTTTATTGGTATCAATTAATCCTCGTTTTTGTTGCGGCAGCAACGATTGGCATTGTGTATTACAAAGCTCACGCCCAAATCAAAAAACAAGTACCCAATGAAAATAATGAGACAGGAACAAAACCATGAAATTGGATATGACCGCAACGATTGTTTTTGTTTCGTTATTCTTATTTGTCACGATTCTCGGGTTTTACGCTTCACGTTGGAAACAAGCCGATCTTCACTCGCTGGATGAATGGGGATTGGCTGGTCGCCGCTTTGGTACATGGATTACCTGGTTTTTGCTTGGCGGTGATTTATATACGGCGTATACCTTTATTGCCGTTCCCGCATTGCTATTCGGTATGGGCTCGTTTGGTTTCTTTGGAATTCCCTACACGATTTTGATTTATCCATTAGCATTTATGATCTTGCCGCGCCTCTGGTCGGTATCGCGTAAACATGGTTTTGTTACGCCTGCCGACTTTATCCGCGCGCGTTATAACAGCCCATTACTCGCACTCGCGATTGCTGTCACTGGCATTCTGGCAACGATGCCTTATGTGGCATTGCAACTTGTGGGTATTGAAGTGGTAATCGGTGGTTTAGGCATCGATACGTCTGGTGCTTTGGGTGAACTACCACTCATTGTGGCGTTTATTATTTTGGCGGCTTACACCTATACCAGTGGTTTACGCGCCCCTGCGATGATTGCCGTGGTAAAAGACCTACTCATCTACATCACCATCATTGCAGCTTGTATTGTTATTCCAATGCAACTTGGTGGCTTTGGTAAAATTTTCGATGCCGTCCCAGCAGAAAAACTGCTACTCAAAGCACCAACGGATACCAGCCTGAATCAATTCAGTGCCTATTTCACCTTGGCGATAGGCTCAGCATTAGCATTGTTTCTCTATCCACATTCAATGACCGCATCATTGTCCTCAAGCAGTGCAAATACCTTACGTAAAAACATGATGTTATTGCCAGCATACTCAGTTTTACTCGGTTTAATTGCATTACTGGGCTATATGGCAATCGCATCTGGCGTCAAAAACTTACCTGAATT
>JASLGO010000048.1 GCA_030150135.1 Aquirhabdus sp. | reverse complement strand
TTTCTTCGGCATGTGTCGCGTTAATCAGCATACGTTTCATTGCAGTGTTACACCTTATTTGGGTGCGACACACAGTTCAGACGTCGGTTTCCTGCATGACAACTAAAAAATGCTTTTCAAAACAACTATTACCTACATCTTCTCTTCAGTAATATTTTTGAAAAATCACGCTTTATGAATAACGTTTACTGTCAAACGGTGGTTGTAAATCACCTATCCAGCACTTTCTTTCTCATAAAGCCTCGCTGCAAAGCGAAGTACACGCAAATTTTGTTTGTTTTGCTGACAGACTCTAATTCTCTAATCTCGTGAATCTCGCGTCTGTCGGCAAAGCCGAATATCTGGCGTTGACCGCATTGACATCCAATACATGGACTGGGTAGCGGATGCGACAAGGGGCTGGCTCGGATACTGTGTGATTCGTCATCATGGTGTAAGGATGATGACCAGTGCGGCTCCGCTCTTCCTTGGCGTGCATCAGGCTAAGCCAATCACGCATCGATGCAAATACAAGCAATCTACCTGTCTGGTGTGCATCGGTTTCATTTGTAGTCGTTTTGCGTCACTTAGGATAAAAGCAGACTGCAAAAAGACCGTTAACCGTGTTGTTACTCTTCAAACTTTTCAATCACATACACAGTTGTATACATAAATCTGCGTCGAATGAGCAAGCAATCACGGGTTTTGTCGATAATTGCCTTATAATGGCAGTGAAAGCCTCGACGGGGCGTATTCGTCCGGACTGTCTGGTGTGGCCAAACTGTATTTTGAACAGTTTTAAGTACAGCAGACGCGGTTCCGTGCGCCGACTATAGCAAACCTTTGGCAACAAGCATACATTTTCATGACAACTTCACGCACACAAGCACCAAAAAACCGTCGTTCTGACGTAGATTCATCACAAAATGATGATTTCAGCAGCAAAGGACAAACAAAAACGCAGAGTTCCAAAGACACTCCGCGCCAGCGAACTACGCACGCACCTTCACGCCGAGCCCCCTCATCTTACCCTGCTGATACACGTCGTTCAGAACCCTTTAAGCCGAAAAAACGCCCGCAGCAAAATCCAGACCACGGCAAACCAGCAAACGCTGATGAAGCACGTTTGGAAGCAGGTATTCAAGCGAATGAACGCGCAGCAGGTTCACGCCGTGAGCGAACAAATGACTCACGGACAAGAACACCTCATTCTGGGAATAAATCTCAGCTCCGCTCACGTTCTGGCGCATTCTTAAATCGCAATCAACAACGTCAGCATGAAAATCGTCCACGTATCGACACACGCTCGAAACCTGCTGCAGCTTATCAGCAGGAAGAAGACCCAGAAGATTTGATTTTTGGTAGCAGTGAAACGGCTGTGTATTGGAAATATCAGCCTATTGATATCAATGAAGCACCAGAAGAGTTGTCTGAAAATGGCACACCGAAACCAAAAGCGGCTTTTGTGCCTGCACAAACCACAACTCCACAAGTGACTTGGTATACCGTCGATGAAGATCATGACGGACAGCGTTTGGATAACTTCCTCGTTGCACGTTTAAAAGGTGTACCAAAAACACGCATTTACCGTCTAATTCGTGAATCACAAGTACGGATTAATAAGGGTCGCGTGAAACAAGATACCCGTATTAAAACTGGTGACTTGATTCGTGTTGCACCGATTCGCATGCGTGAAATCGGTGCCGCGCCTGTCATTGGACAAGAACTCGCGGATAGCCTACGCGCACGTATCGTTTATGAAGATGACGGCTTAATTGTGCTGAATAAACCTGCGGGTTTAGCAGTGCATGGTGGCAGTGGCGTTGATTTCGGCGTAATTGAAGCAATCCGCCAAACGCTGGGCAAGCCTTATCTTGAACTCGTGCATCGTCTGGATCGTGAGACGTCCGGCTTACTGATGATTGCCAAAAAGCGATCTACACTTAAAGTGCTACAAGATTATTTGCGCGAAGGCAAAATTCGTAAGACTTATCTCGCGATTGTCAAAGGTGTCGTTGCGCTAGATAAACAACGTGTCGACGTGCCGCTCGGTAAAGTTGAATTACCAAGTGGTGAGCGTCGCGTTCGCGTTGCTGCGGATGGTAAAGAAAGCCAAACTGACTTTGTTGTTGTGGAGCGTTTTGCTCATGCGACTTTGGTTGAAGCCAGTCCACTGACTGGACGAACGCATCAAATTCGTGTGCATGGTTTGTCCATCAATCATCCGCTCGTTGGCGATGATAAATACGGTCATGAGCGTGCTTATCAAGGTGCAGAGGCGCGCCGTCTGTGCCTACATGCTGTGCGTTTAACCGTGCCTGGCTATCCACTTTTTGAAACCCCACGACCTGATGACTTCGTGGTATTGATTGAGAAATTGCGCAAGGAAGTCAAAGGACGTGGGGCTTAATTCGCTCGATTGTTTTAGGCTGGGGCTAGCCCCAGCGCTTTTCTGATAACTTAATAAAGAAGCTGGGGCAAGCCCCAGCCTACCAAAGGTAACAATGCATAATATAAGTCCCTCTCCTCTCTCTACTTTAAAACTCGCTATCTTCGACTGGGATGGCACAGTCATGGATTCAGTCAGCCAGATTGTGAGCAGTTTACAGGCGGTTGGACGGCATTTTGATGTCGAGCTGGAAGCTTCGGCGGCGCAGCATATTATTGGTTTAGCATTGCCTGTCGCGATGCAGAAGTTATTCCCAAACCACACCCAACATATCGACGAAATGCGTCAAGTCTATGCACAGCATTATCATGCCCACCCCGAAGCTGCGCCAGTCTTTGCAGGCTTCCCAGCAATGTTTGATGCACTACGCGAACAAGGCGTGCATCTGGCAGTCGCAACAGGCAAGAATCGCAATGGCTTAGATCGCGTACTCGCACAAAGTGGATTGGGCGATTATTTCACGATCACGCGGAGTGCCGACGAAGCAAATTCAAAACCCGACCCATTGATGCTGCAACAAATTCTTCAATTTACGGGAATTGATGCTGCTGATGCAGTGATGATCGGCGATACCACATTTGACTTACAAATGGCACAGGCGATTGACATGCCCCGTATTGGTGTATTGTGGGGCGCGCATTCTGCAAACCTGCTTGCCGAATGTGACCCACATGCTTTGGTCAACAATGTCAAGGAACTTGGCCATGCTCTCGGCGTTAAACCACGTTAAATAAATCTAGTCAGTTGATCTAAAAATCATCATTAACAATCACGGTAAAATCCACTAGACTTCGTGTCTTTAAAAATCTCGGATCTTTTTTCGCAGATTTGCCCCAGAAAAATGAGTGACTATTTATGAGCCAAGCCCTGACGCAAGCCAAATCCGTCAACTCCCCTGCGCAAGTGCTTTTTGCCAGCTTGATTGGCACAACGATTGAATTTTTTGACTTTTATATCTATGCAACCGCCGCTGTCTTGGTTTTTCCAAAACTATTCTTTCCAACAGCAGATGCAACATCAGCGGTATTACAATCGTTAGCGACTTTTGCATTAGCGTTTTTTGCGCGTCCAATAGGCTCAGCACTCTTTGGACATTTTGGCGATCGAATTGGACGTAAGGCCACATTGGTTGCCGCATTGATGACAATGGGGTTGTCGACGGTATTTATTGGTTTATTACCAACCTATGCAAGCATTGGCGTAGCTGCTCCATTGTTACTTGCGCTTTGTCGTTTTGGTCAAGGCTTAGGCTTGGGCGGCGAATGGGGCGGCGCGGTTCTACTTGCGACAGAAAATGCCCCAGAAGGTAAACGCGCATGGTATGGCATGTTTCCACAATTGGGCGCACCCATTGGTTTTCTCTGTTCAACGGGTCTATTTTTACTTTTGTCGCACAGCTTAACGGATGCACAATTTTTCCAATTTGGCTGGCGCATTCCATTTATTGCCAGTAGTGCATTGGTTCTTGTGGGTTTATATGTTCGTTTGACATTGACCGAAACACCTGCGTTTCAACACGCGATTGAAAACAATGAACGTGTTGAAGTACCGATCAAGACGGTTTTTGCCAAATATTCACCGCAGGTTCTATTAGGTACATTTGCAGCATTGGCAACATTTGTCCTGTTCTACTTAATGACTGTTTTTGCACTCAGTTGGGGAACATCGAAACTGCACTACTCTCGTGAAGAATTTTTGATTCTACAAATGGGTGGGGTCTTGTTCTTCGGACTTGGAATTCCTGTCTCTGCACTGCTTGCTGATCGTTTTAGCTCGCGGACGGTATTAATCGGTGCAACAATCGCAATTTTATTGTTTGGTTTAGGTTTTGCACCACTCTTTGCGGCGAGTAACTCTTTTGAAGTCTTGATGTTTTTAGCTGTTGGGCTTGGACTAATGGGCTTAACTTATGGTCCTCTCGGCACGGCTTTGTCAGAACTTTTTCCAACTGCTGTTCGTTATACAGGCGCATCAGTTGCGTTTAATCTGGCAGGAATTGTCGGTGCTTCGCTAGCGCCGTATATTGCGACTTGGCTCGCTGGAAATTACGGTTTGCCGTATGTTGGATATTATTTAGCTGGGGCTGCGTTCTTGACGCTATTGGCATTACTCGGAATCAAAAATACTTCCGCTCAATAACCCCGTCATATAGCTTCATCGAAGTGACTGATCCAATCTCACACATCGATGAAGCTCCTTGTCATGTAGAAGCTTTACCAACTCATATCAAACACAAAACTGAATGCAATTAAATTACTCAGCAAAAGGACTCATTCTGATCATCTGAATCAGCCCAAGCTGATCCATCAAGGCTGTGCGTGAAGATAGTCGAGCTTTATGCTCTTGGCGGATAAACGCTGACATTTCTTGATTGAACCCATGTCGTGGATGACGTTCGAGTACAGACTGGCGATAGTCATTGTGGAAATCGTAATAACGGATTCCCGCCACATCACACCCTGCTCCTTGTTGTAATAGATGTGCTTCAATACCATCTAAAGGCGTGCTATGACCATTCATATGCAGGCTGATCATCTCCGCCAATGGCTCTGTTTTATCTCGCTCCCATCCCGCGCCCTGCATAATTTCAATCGATGCCAGCGCACTATCACCTGCAAAACATTGGCAAGACGGATAATGACCGTGATACGACGCTGTCATTCCGACATCATGAAGTAAGCAACCGACCAATAAAAATTCAGGATCAAAATCAAGTTTGCCGATCTGAGCAAACCCAGCACCCCATAAATACGTGCGATAAGAATGTTGAATAATACTTGTCGTCGCACAGTCCTCGAGTGCCGCTACAGCATGCTTTACTGCTGCGGTATCTGGTAGAGGAATTTTCGCCAAATCTATTTGAGTATTTTTGCCAATATGAAACAGGCTGCGAGTGACGCCCAACATGGCAGGTGTCAGCACTTCTTTCATCAGTTCTAGACGAGATTTTAAAGTTAATTTGCCTTCGGTCGCGCGTAACCAAGCAATTGAGCCAATACGATTCGTTGTTGCAAGTTGAGTCATAGCATATCCTCAAATATGTTCATTTCCATGATGTGTCAAATCATGTCTGAAATCAGAAAAATATAGCTATTAACATGATCCATGTTAAACGTCTTGACTATTGAGCATCATCATTATTAAACGTCGTAATTTGCTCAACACGGAAGGTATTTTGCAGAGAACGCAACTCTGTCTTATGTAATCCCGCAAGTCGTTCCAGAATTTTTTCACCAGCTGGCAAAAGATGAATCTCAACCTGACGACGATCAACCGAACCCGTCTGTCTCCTCACCAAACCACTTTCTTCACAGCGCGAAATTAACGCAACCGTGCCGTGAGGTTTCATCTGTAGCCGCTCTGCGAGCTCTCCTACAGTCGCCCAATTTCTACCTGGAAACCCCTGAATATGTAATAACAATTGATACTGCAATGGTGTTAAACCACCAGAACGCGCCGCTTGTTCACTGAAATGCAGGAATCTCCTGAGCTGATAACGAAACTCTGAAAGCGCTTCGTATTCGGACTTCGTTAAGGGGTTCTGAATCGGCTTTTCTGATTTAGGCATATCAACTCTCGGGCAAGACTTTCAATATCATATTGCGACATATTATGATGATTAAAGCATCAACTCTAGTCAAACTCACATTATCTGCAATATACAATTTCATATCTTGCAAGACTTAAGCCAAACCCTCCAATTTTCACAAAAATACGCACCTATTTAGTGCTTCACTAAAACTATCTTATGATCTAAATATAACTTTTTGCATCAAAATAAGATCGACCGAAAAGACATTCTTAAATTATATCTATAAAAAATCCCAGCTATTTTCACAACTGGGATTTTTAGTCTAAAGTTCAGGTTTAACCTTTATCTTTCTTCGCCAAAATCTGGTCAATCAAGATATTACCAGATTCCGTAATGAAGGCTTCTTCTTCAGGCAACGGTGGGCGTTTGCCTTCTGCTATTTTTGCACGCGCTTCAGATCGCACATCTAAAGCGATTTGATACGTCTGCCAATTTGGATATGGCTCCTGACCTGTTGCTTTACGGCGAGCATTTTCAGCCGCCAAAGTCTTCGCTTCAATTGCGTCCACTTCTTGACGACGTTTATCAATATCTAACGACAAAATCTTGCGATTTTTATTTTCGTTACTGATCGCTTTCATGGCGTTCAAGTAAATAAACTGCGGATCTTTTGCTTGACGCGCCTCCGTTGCCGTGAGTAACTTCGGCACTAAAGGCTTCAAATTATCTTC
>JASLGO010000047.1 GCA_030150135.1 Aquirhabdus sp. | reverse complement strand
GTCACGCCTTTTACGGACAATTCACTCAAGACGCGATCAAGATCTGCGCTTTCTTTGTCAATTTTATTGACAGCCACAATGATTGGCGTGCCCGCAGCGCGTGCATGTTCAATGGCTTCTGCGGTTTGTGGCATCACGCCGTCATCAGCTGCAACGACAAGAATAACGATGTCGGTTGCTTTGGCACCGCGTGCGCGCATTTGGGTAAATGCCGCGTGACCTGGGGTGTCGAGGAAGGTAATGACGCCGCGCTCGGTTTCCACATGGTACGCACCGATATGCTGGGTAATTCCACCCGCCTCGCCTGCGGCAACTTTGGCACGGCGAATATAATCGAGCAAGGAGGTTTTACCATGGTCAACGTGACCCATGATGGTGACCACTGGTGGACGTGTTTTCACATTGCCACGATCAGCAACGGATGCCATCAATTTATCTTCAACAGCTGTGTCGCTGACGAGAACTGGATTATGTCCCAATTCTTCAACCACGAGTGATGCAGTAGATTGGTCAATCACTTGATTTTGAGTGACAATCTCGCCCATTTTCATCAGAGTTTTAATGACTTCGCGGACTTTGACCGCCATTTTTTGTGCCAAATCAGCAACAACAATCTGTTCACCAATTTGGACATCATAAATTTGTTTTTCGACAGGTTTTTCAAAACCATGCTTGTTGGTTTGGCTTGTTTTCAGACCGCGTTGTGGTTGGCGGAATGTTTGTTCTTCCTGACGACCTGCACGAGTACGACCTTTACCTTTACCAGCGCCAGCAGCACCTGGCGTTGCGGTACCACGTTTAATATCACGATTTTCTTTATCGAACGATTCTTCGTATGCACGACCAACGAGACCCGCTGCGAGCGGTGCAGAGTCATCAATACGACGTTCAGGCGCATTGCCGTCTGCATATTTGCTGGCCATCTGACGCATTTGTTCGAGCGTACGTTGTTGTGCTGCTTCAGCCGCTGCACGACGAGCTGCTTCTTCGGTAGCCTTCAAGCGAGCGGCTTCAGCTTCACGAGCTTTCTTCTGCTCTGGTGTTTCATCAACTTTAGTTGTACGTTTTTTAACAACAACTTCTTTTTTATCAGCAGATTTTTTCTCAGTTTGCTGACGCATTGCATCCAAAGTCGCTTGATGTTTTGCATCGGCTTCGGCGCGTGCTTTTTCAGCTGCTTTTGCTTCTTCGGCTTTGCGAGCTTCAGCTGCTTTTTCATCTTGAATGCGTGCTTTCGCTTCCGCTTCATGTTTAGCCTTTTCAGCAGCGATTGTTGCTGGATCAGGTTTTACAAAGGTATGTTTTTTACGGACTTCGACGTTAATCGTTTTGGCTTTACCAGTAGAGCTTGCAACTTTAGCAGTACCCAACGTTTTACGTTGCAAAGTAATTTGCTTGTCTTGTGCGCCTTGACCGTGGCTCTGTCTAAGATAGGCCACGAGCTTTTCTTGTTCACTATCGGTGACAAGACCTGTTGCTGCACGAGCGGGCAATCCCGCTTCAACCAGCTGCGCCAGTAATTTTTCGACTGGGCGACCGACTTGTTGTGCTAATTCGTTTACGGATTTATCCGCCATGTGTTGCTACCTACCTATGCTCAAAACTTTCATTCAAAATCGAGAAATTAAATCATTTGAGCCATCCTGTTGATGACCCTGCGCTGGGCGCTCATATTAAAGAAACCATGCCAATACAACTCCAATCGTTGTCAGGGCGTGTGTTTGAACATCATCAAACGCGCGCATTAAAAAATATAGATTTGGCGCACTTCATGTAAAGTTCGCCAAACTAAGATTAGTTAAACCATGACTCACGGGCTTTCATAATCAATTTGCCTGCGGTTACTGTGTCAACGCCGAGGTCTTCGAGATCGCCAACTGCTTGGTCTGCCAAGTCGTCGATGGTCACAATGCCGTTCGCCGCTAAGGAGAACGCAAGGTCACGATCCATGCCTTCCAATGCCAACAACTCCTCACTTGGATCTTGAATGCTTTCTTGTTGCAGCAATTCATCAGCAATGGCTGCATCTTTGGCACGAGATTGAAGCAGGGCGATCGTGTCATCATCCAAACCTTCAATTTCATGGAAAGTTTCTGCTGGGACATACGCCACTTCTTCGAGTGAGGTAAAACCAAGTTCAACCAAGGCAACTGCCAAATTTTCATCAATTTCTAGGCGCTGAACAAACAGATCGACATATTGTTGTGATTCGGATTGTTGACGCGCACGATATTCGTCTTCCAACATCATATCGAGGCGATAGCCAGTCAATTCTGAAGCCAAACGCACGTTTTGACCTTGTGTACCAATGGCGCGTGCGAGTTGATCACTTGCTGCGAAAATAATATCTGCACTGTGCGCATCTTCATCGAGCACAATACCTGATACATCTGCTGGCTCAAGCGCACTGGCGATATATTGTGCAGGATCATCAGACCAGATCACAACATCAATGCGCTCGCCTTCCAATTCTTGCTGTACCGCTTGGATACGCGTACCACGCATACCAATACATGCACCCACAGCATCAATACGATGATCGTTGGTTTTCACCGCAATTTTTGCACGAACACCAGGCTGGCGCGCTGCCCCTTTCACTTCAATGATTTCTTCACTGATTTCAGGAACTTCTTTACGCATCAGTGCAATGAGCATTTCTGGACGTGAGCGAGATAACAAAAGCTGTGCGCCGCGACCATCACGATTGACGCTGTACAAAATCGCAGTGACGCGTTGTTTTGCACGAAGCATTTCACGTGGAATCATTTCTTCACGCGCTAAATAACCTTCCGCGTTATTGCCTAAGTCGATGATAAAGCCATCTTTGGTTTGCTTTTTCACTTCACCGTAAATCAGCTCACCTACGCGTTCAGCATATTCATCCGCAATCATTGCGCGTTCAGCTTCACGAATCTTTTGTACGATCACTTGTTTTGCGATTTGTGCTGCAATACGACCGAATTCGATTGATGGGATCTGTTCTTCGCGAACGTCACCGATTTTCCATTTGGTTTGATCCAAATCAGAAATTGCGTCTTGTAGACCAGGCATTTCATGATCTTCATCTGCCACGACAGTCCAAACACGGAAAGTATCATACTCGCCTGTTTTGCGATCGATAGAAACACGGAGATCGACTTCATCGTGTTCGTAGAATTTTTTCTTAGTTGCAGCAACGAGCGCTTGTTCCATAGCCTCGAAAATTGCTTCACGGCTGACGCCTTTTTCGTTGCTGACGACTTCCACGACTGTCAGAATTTCACGACTCATAAGTCACCTTTGATTTCGAAAACATTTTTAAAAAGTTAATCTGCACTAAATCTAAAACAATACAACGAATACTAAATGTCTTTTAGATATTCTTTATCTTGCCTGTTAAACAGGCGCGTACACTAAATTTGCTTTATCAATATTATCTGCGTCAATGATGACATTTGCACCATCAAGCGTCACGGTCAACACATCATTTTCAATTGAAACGAGTTGCCCTGTCAGTTTACGACGATTGGCTACAGGTGCAATCAAGCGAAAATGAATCGTTTGACCGACATAAGCATGCATTTGATTAAGTGTAAAGAATGGACGATCCCAGCCTGGAGATGACACTTCAAGGACATACTCACCTGAAATGGGATCATGTACATCCAACACACCATTCACCTGATGGGTGACTTTGACACAATCTTCTACACCGATACCACGACCAACATCTGAAGTTTCGCCATCAAAATCTTGATCAGCATCATTCAAATCTTCAACAGGTTCGACATCTGCTTGATCTGGATTGGAGGCAGGCACAGAAAAACCTGCAGGTAATGCGGGTTTTTCGCCAGTCGTATCTGGACGATCAATATAAATGCGTAATAAAGAACGTTTACCTTGCGGTAAAAATTCAAGTCCCCACAAATCAACGCCACATACTGCAACAGCAGGCTGTATGAGATCAAAAAGTGTCTGGGTTTTCTGGGATAGCTTCATGTTTGGTCTGTACGCTGTGTTATAAAGTAATCGTATGATCCGTGAATTCAGCCGTTTGCTCTTCAACGCGTCACACGCAAAAAACAATACTTAAGAAGCATTCAAAAACGTGAACCACAAAAACAAAAAATGGGCATCAAGCCCATTCTTAACAGATCATTTAATTATTTCAAAATAATTAAACTACTGTACGAAAAATCACATCAACTTACAGCAAGGCTATTTGTTTTCTGCGTCTTTCAAAAATAAGTGGTAGCGGGGGCTGGATTTGAACCAACGACCTTCGGGTTATGAGCCCGACGAGCTACCAGACTGCTCCACCCCGCATCAACTGGACGGCATACTATGCTCATCCTTACCTTCTGTCAACGTTTAATTTCGTTGATTTCCAATATTTATATTTTGCAATCGATGAAAAATAAATCATTTCATTTCAACAAATTATAAAATAATGGTGCGGAAGGGGGGACTTGAACCCCCACGCCGTTAAGCACTACCACCTCAAGGTAGCGTGTCTACCAATTCCACCACCCCCGCAAGAAGGACGAGTAGTCTACTCGATTAGTTTATGGATTGGAAGGGGTTTTAGTAGGAGTTGCTGGATTTGTAGGCGCTGGTGTTGCTGGCGCAGACGTACTCGTTGGTGCAGTTAAACTGTACAGCTCTTGAGAGTGGTGTTTTGCAAAAACAGCTAACGCTAAACTGGTTAGAAAGAAAATTGTAGTTAGAACAGCAGTTGATTTTGTTAAAAAATTTGCTGAACCAGATGCGCCAAAAACTGTACTTGATGCGCCTCCACCGAAGGATGCACCAGCTTCCGCGCCCTTACCTTGTTGTAAGAGAATGAGGACAATCATGCCCAGTGCAACTAAAATATGTAATATTAGAATCAGCGTTTCCACGACCATCTCCACGCTTAGGCGATATCAAACGCTTTGGCGATTTGCAAAAAAGAATCCGCATCAAGTGATGCACCACCGACCAACGCACCATCAATATCGGGACATTCGGCGAGAGAGTGCGCATTATCCGACTTTACGCTGCCGCCGTAAAGTAGGCTGGTCTGAATTAATGGTGCGCGGATTTCTGTGAGCAATTGTCGAATAGCCGCATGCATTTGCTGGGCATCTGCTGGGCTGGCGGTGCGTCCAGTACCAATTGCCCAAACAGGCTCATAGGCGATGATCAGTTTATTTGGGTCTATTTTTGTTAAAATATCGACATGTGCGCTGATTTGCGCGCGAACAACATGAAGGGCTTGTCCAGCTTCTCGTTCAGATAAGGTTTCTCCAACACACCAGATCACACCCAGACCTGCATCCAGTGCAGCGTTTAGTTTCATCCCAATCAGACTTTCATCTTCATGATGAATAGTACGGCGTTCTGAATGACCAACAATGATCCATTCTGTACCTGTTTCTTGAATTAAATCCGCTGAAATATCACCAGTAAACGCACCTGTATGACGTGCAGCAGCAATATCTTGTGCGGCAAGTGATAGGTGAGGAGATGCATGAGTTTTCGTTAAAATCTCATGGATGGTGATGAGATGGATGGTCATTGGCGCGATGGCGGTTTTACAGGTGTTCAGAGGTGTTTCAACCAAACGATTTGCAAGTGCCTGTGTTAATGCCTGTGCAGTTGCACGGTTCGGATTCATCTTCCAGTTGCCTATTACCCAGTGTTGGCGGGGCTGCGAAGAGGGTTGATTCAAAGTCGTTGACATAATAGGTTTGCTTTATAAAGATTAGATTTAAGCTAATTCTAGCGCAAAGTGCATTTAAAAGGACATGTGTAGGCTTATCGGTTGAGATATTAATATAGAAATTATGATAAAGTTCAAATATTTAGTATTTTATGAATAGGATTGATCATGTTGACAGATTTAGCTGGAGTTGCTGCAACGTTAAAAAATGGTCGATATCGGCACTATAAGGGCAAAGATTATCTGGTTCTAATGACTGCTAGACACTCTGAGACTCGCGAATGGGTTGTTGTTTATCGTTGTTTATATGATGATTATAGTATTTGGGTCAGACCCTTAGAAATGTTTGTTGGGGATGTTCTTTTGGAAAATGGGCAAAGTGTGACGCGGTTTACATATGTTTCGGAAGAGGATGATGAGCTTCTCAAAAAATAATTCGCGTGCGACATAAAATAACTAAAAATGAATCATTGGATTTAGCAATAATCATCCAAACATCAAGATATTGGCACTCTTTTACGCTACAAACACTGGATATCAGTTTAAAATAAGGCGCATTATGTGTTATCTGATTGTGTGTGCGAACTGAGTACGTTATAGTCAGAAGACTCACAGGTGTGAGATACCTGATAACTATGGAAGATTGAGTGAATGTCTGGACAACCAATATCTTTTGGTGGGTTAGCCCGTCAGAT
>JASLGO010000034.1 GCA_030150135.1 Aquirhabdus sp. | reverse complement strand
TTTTTAGGCTATGTGAAGGTGAGTTGAAATGGATTTTTCATTGGTTTTGCTTTGAAGTCTTCCCCTTCAAGGGGGCTAGGAAAAAGCAAAGCACTGCTTTGCCCTAGCGCAAGAGAAGGGGATGGTTCTGATTTTATGATAAAACCATCCCCATCCCAGCCTTCCCCTTGAAGGGGAAGGAGATCAATCGATGTGTTTATCTTTGCCTATATCTTACTTAGTTTTTCTTTAAACCACGTCGATAGAACTTCGAGTAACTCAACAGGCTTCTCAAGTGGTGTCATGTGTCCACTATGTTCGATCACGACCATTTGCGATTGAGGAATCCGTTCAGCCATTTGCTGTGATTCGTTGACGCTACGCATTTGATCGTTGCGACTGGCGATAATCAGTGTTGGACAGGTCACTTTTTCTAAATCTTTATAACCATCATTACGCATAGCGGATAGTTGGTGGATAAACACATCTTTACCATTATCAATCGCCATGGTTTGTAGTTGATTTAGTAACACTTGATCCTGTGCGCGATCAGGATCGACTGCCGAGATGAGCGCGCGTTTGGTTAAGCCTTTAAATGGATACTGTTTAGCGAGTTCAATCTGGGCTTGAGTCTGCGCCACGTCTGCGGCACTTTGTTGGTGTGCGGATGTGTTCATAAAGATAATGCCGATGACGCGCTCTGGTGCAAACTTGTAGATCCACTGCGCGACGTAACCACCCATCGAAAATCCAATCAGAACAAAGCGAGGCGGGGCATTCAATAAGACTCGTTTCGCCATCGCCTCAAGTGAATCATCCTGAGTGATATCACCAAAAGATAATTTTCCCAGCATTTCAAGTCCAGTACGAACATCATCCCAGAGTCTTGCATCCAGCATAAAACCTGGCAGAAGGAGGATGTCGAGTGTCTTTTCTTGAATTGGGCTAATCATGTAAAAAAAATCTCTTTGGGTTTGGCGTGGTTAGTGAAAATATTAAAGTTAAAAGTGACATCGCTCATTAAGCCTGCGGTCACTGAGCCAGTCGAAGTATCGAAGTGCATGGCGATAGAAAAACACACTTCGAAGGTTGATCAGCTTATTTAGTCATGGGTTCCGTGTAATATTCGGCGTAATGGTACTGTGAATATCGATCGTGAATTAACTCTGCGCAAATCCCCGATAACCTAACGCCTCAGTTAAATGCGGGGATAGCACATCATCACTATTCGCCAAGTCTGCAATCGTACGTGCCACGCGTAGAACGCGATGGTACGCGCGAGCAGATAATGCCAAACGTGCTTGCGCCAGTTGCATGAGTTTTTGCTCGGCGGGTGCGAGGACAACAAATTGATCCAGTTGAGTGGGTGTGAGTGATTGGTTTGTACTCTGCTGGCGAGTCAATTGACGTTTGCGCGCATATAATACACGTTCTCGAACGATTGCAGAAGTTTCCCCAGATTGAGCTTGTTGTAAATCACTGGCTGGCAATGCGGGTACTTCTATATGTAAGTCAATTCGGTCTAACAGTGGCCCTGATAGTTTTGAACGGTAACGCGCGATCGCATCGGTTGAGCATTTACATCGTGCGCTGCTATCGCTGGCGTAGCCACATGGACAAGGATTCATGGCCGCAATCAGTTGAAACTTTGCAGGGAATTTGACTTGCCGTGCGGCGCGTGAAATGACAACTTCACTGGATTCCAGCGGTTGGCGTAAAACTTCCAAGACTTTTCTGTCAAATTCAGGGAGTTCATCAAGAAATAACACGCCATGATGTGCCAGAGTAATTTCACCGGGTTTAGGTTGTGATCCTCCTCCGACCAATGCTGCCGCAGAAGCAGTGTGATGAACAGACCTGAATGGACGCACACCAAAAGGCTGGTCCGCGTTTGCAATTGAGTAAATACTGGCGACTTCTAAGCTTTCTTCATCAGTGAGTGGTGGCAGGATGCTAGGTAGTCGTGAAGCAAGTAATGTTTTTCCTGTTCCCGGAGGACCTGAAAAGAGAATGGAATGACCACCTGCGGCTGCGATCTCCAGCGCACGTCTTGCGCGATGCTGACCTTTAATATCCGCCATGTCTAGAAGTTGAGCTGTGGATTTGATGGCTTGAGGCGTTGGTGTATCCGCGAGTTGAGCATCTCCCTCCAAGTGTGCACATAAGTCAGCAAGATTTGTTGCGCCCCAGACTTTTAATCCTTCAATCCGCGCAGCTTCTTCTGCATTGGTCGCGGGAACAAATAATTCATGTTGAGCAAGATGTGTAGCACGCGCGACGGCAAGTACACCTTGTACAGTTCGTAGGTCGCCATTGAGGGCAAGTTCGCCGATAAATTCGCGATTTTCTAGGCATTCGGGAGAGATTTGACCTGTTGCAGCAAGGACTCCGAGAGCAATCGGTAAGTCTAAGCGGCTGCCATCTTTGGGCAAGTCGGCAGGAGCGAGGTTAATGGTCATGCGGCGCTGAGGGAATTGGAATCCAGAATTTAAAATAGCAGAACGCACGCGGTCTTTACTTTCGCGGACAGCGGCTTCGGGGAGACCGACGATGGTGAGTGCTGGTAATCCTTGACTTAAATGAGCTTCAACTTGTACAGCGGGGGCGTTGAGCCCCATGACTGCACGTGTCCAGACTTGGGCAAATGACATGTATTAACCTAATAAATTCTAAATTGATGATTGTTTTAATAGAAAACATTATTTTTTAAGGTGTTACTGTTTTTAGTAGTTCTGGAATCCTTTTTTGTTAGGTAGGAAAGGTTTGGAACCTGCTCCTACGGGTCTAATTGAGAGGTGTGTTTTTGTAGGGGTGGGTTCTAAATCCACCCAATTTTAAAATTCAGTCTTCAGTTCAACCTTCCTTTCGCTCAAGGATTACTTTTTCCAGTGCGCTGACTTGTTGTTCTAGCACCTTAATCGCTTGTCTGGCTTCAGCAAGTTGTTTTTCTTGGCGGACGAGAGTATCACGACTCACAATATCCATACGATCCAAGGTGTCACTGAACCACGCACGCATATTTTTTTCAAAATCTGCTTTGGGTGCTTTGAGCTGTTCTGAAACAGCTTGAAGGAATTGCTCTAACATAGTGCTACTTCGCTCTTTAATGGTGCAATTAATAATAAGTGACTCTATTTCGAACATTGCTTTATAAAATATGTAAAAACAATGTGATGTGATTGTTGCTCACGGTGCATTTGCCATGCAGTTCAATTTCAATGCCAGATTTATCGCATTCATTGTATCCATTTTCAGTGAAGAAAAAGAGAATTCATCACGGTGATCTTTTTTAGGATATTCTCAATGCACACTTTTAGAGCGCTTTAATATTGTCGCCTTTATGTTATGGCAATGTGCAGAGTGTTGTTGGTGTGATAATTTTAGTCTAGTTTCAGCGAAGAGATCACGTGCTGTAGCAATTTTTTATAAATTTTTCTATGAATCATTACTATAGCGAATATTTTTACGTTAATCTTCGTGTGCGGTATCAGTCTGGTACGGTTTTTGAATAGCAAAGTGTGTAGGTGTTTTTTCATCATCAAAAGTAAGCGTTCTTTCTACATTGCGTATTAAGTACAAAGGAGTTTTTACAATGAAATTAGTGACTGCTGTCGTTAAGCCATTCAAGTTGGATGATGTGCGTGAAGCGTTGTCCGATATTGGTGTTCAAGGGATTACTGTGACGGAAGTCAAAGGCTTCGGTCGTCAGAAAGGACATACAGAATTGTATCGTGGGGCTGAATATGTTGTTGATTTTCTGCCAAAGGTAAAAATCGACATCGCGATTCGTGACGAAATGGTAGAGCAAGCTGTTGAAGCGATTACCCGCGTTGCGAGTACAGGCAAGATTGGTGATGGCAAGATTTTTGTAAGTAATCTTGAACAGGTCATCCGTATCCGTACTGGTGAGACTGGACCAGAAGCGGTTTAAAGAGATATACCCGAACACTCGTTCAGACTGCGAGTCAGTTCAAGGTAAGTAAAGGCTGTAACTACCACTTGCTGTGAAAAAAATTGATACCTTTTAATTGATATTGCACAGAGGACTCCCTCATGAAACAAGTATTACTTGCGTTCGGCTTAGCTGGCGCACTATTAGCATCACCGCTTGTCATGGCTGATGATGCTGCATCAGCACCAGTTGCGACAGCTTCTGCACCTGCTGCTGCATCAGCACCAGCGACAACTACAGCAGCTGCGCCTGCAGCGGCAACACCCGCACCAGCGGCTACGCCTGCAGCACCGCCAAAACTTGATAAAGGCGATAGCGCTTGGATGTTGACATCAACCGCATTGGTTTTGTTAATGACGATCCCAGGTTTGGCGTTGTTCTACGGTGGTATGGTACGTCGTAAAAACGTATTGGGTACCATGATGCATAGCCTTGCCGCAACCGCTATTGTGACTGTGGTCTGGGTTGTTATTGGTTATTCGCTTGCATTCGGTAACAGTACTGGTGCTCTCTCTCCATATATTGGTGGTTTTGACCGTGTGCTGATGAGCGGCGTTGCGATTGACCATATTTGGACTGATGCAGGCGGTACGGCGTATACCATTCCTGAATATCTGTTCATGGTTTTCCAAATGACCTTTGCGATCATCACTGCGGCATTGATGAGCGGTTCATTTGCTGAGCGTATGAAGTTCTCTGCATTCATGTTGTTTATCACTTTGTGGAGTATCTTGGTTTACTCACCAATCTGTCACTGGGTATGGCATGCAAAAGGCTGGTTGTTTGCAGCAGGTGCGTTGGACTATGCGGGTGGTACAGTTGTTCACATTAACTCTGGTATTGCAGGTCTTGTTTCAGCGTATGTATTGGGTCGTCGTATCGGCTTTGGCAAAGAACCAATGGCGCCACATAACTTAACTTTAACTTTGATCGGTGCTGGTTTGCTGTGGGTAGGTTGGTTCGGTTTCAACGCTGGTAGTGCTTTGGCTGCAAGTCCAAACGCTGCGATGGCGATGGTTGTTACTCAAGTTGCAACTGCGGCTGCATCACTAAGCTGGTTAGCTGTTGAACGTTTCGTTCGTGGTCACGCTTCTGTATTGGGTGGTGCTTCTGGTGCGGTTGCAGGTTTAGTTGCGATTACTCCAGCGTCAGGTTTTGTTGATGTCGGTGGTGCTTTGGTGATCGGTTTGGTTGCTGGTGCAATCTGTTTCTGGGGTGCAACTGGCCTGAAACGTATCCTGAAAGCAGATGATTCTTTGGATGCGTTCGGTGTGCATGCGGTTGGTGGTATCACAGGTGCGTTGCTCACTGCAGTATTTGTCACTAAAGCTGTGACAGGTACTGATCCTAAACCAGTGATCGATCAATTGATGATCCAAGGTGAAGGCATCCTCGCAACTTTATTGTACAGCGGTATCGTAACCTTCATCCTGCTCAAAATTGTGGATATGGTCATCGGTCTGCGTGTTACTGAAGATGCAGAACGTGAAGGTTTGGACTTGTCACAACATGGCGAACGTGTTGGTGACTAAGGAATCCCTTCCTTGAGAACTAAAAATGAGAGCTTCGGCTCTCATTTTTTTATGGGTGCTATTCAAAAAAAATCATCTATTAAAACTTCATGAGGTCAGTTCAGTTTTTATGATTTTGTCGGGAGATTCTTTGCTAGACTACAGCCAACTTTATTTTTTCAATTGTCACTTCTATGCATTGTCCTTTTTGTAATGCGCCTGATAGTAAGGTGATCGATTCACGCCTCGCGGCGGAAGGTCGGCAGATTCGTCGTCGTCGTGAATGTGTTGTATGCAGTGAAAGGTTTACGACCTTTGAATCCTATGATGTCGTGATGCCACGTGTGCAGAAATCCAATGGTCGTTATGAGCCTTTTGATGAGGCGAAGTTGAAGCGATCATTGCAACATGCTTTGCAAAAGCGCCCGATTAGTCTCGATCAAATTGACACTGTTTTACTTGAAATCAGCCAAAAACTTCGCAGCTTAGGCGAGCGTGAAGTACCATCGCGCTTGATTGGTGAAGCCGTGATGGAGGCGTTGTACACCTTGGACCATGTCGCCTATGTGCGTTTTGCATCCGTATATCGTGACTTTAAAGATGTTGAGGCTTTCCGTCAGACGATTGATCAGATGAGACATTCCAATGACTGAGATTGCTATTTCAGTTCAACAAGATGCGGAAGATCATCGTTGGATGCAGCATGCGTTGATGCTGGCCAAGCGGGGACTGTATACCACTAGACCTAATCCTGCTGTGGGTTGTGTCTTGATTAAAGATGGCAAAGTTGTGGGTGAAGGCTTCCATCCCAAAGCGGGTGAGCCGCACGCTGAGGTTTTTGCACTTCGTCAAGCAGGTGAAGCTGCAAAAGGTGCGACCGCTTACGTGACACTTGAGCCGTGTTCGCATTTCGGTCGCACTCCGCCATGCGCAAATGGGTTGATTGATGCGCAGGTTTCGCGTGTGGTGATGGCAGTTTTAGATGCAAATCCTCAAGTTGCGGGGCAGGGGCTTGCCAAGCTGCAAGCTGCTGGAATTGAAACGCGAGTAGGTGTCTGTGAAGCCGAAGCGCGAGAAATCAATGCAGGATTCTTGCAAACGATGGCAGGTGGTCGTCCTTTTGTACGTCTCAAAGTGGCAGCCAGTCTCGATGGTCGTACAGCGATGTCTTCGGGTGAGTCGAAATGGATTACAGGTAGCGCTGCGCGTCAGGATGTCCAGCACTTTCGGGCAATGAGTGGTGCGATAATCACGGGGATTGGCACGGTACTCGCTGATGATCCTCAGCTCAATGTTCGTGCTGTCACAGATGGTACGCCGATTGAAAAGATTCCTCAGCCACTTCGTGTCGTGTTAGATCGTCATGGAAAAATCCCGAAAACTGCACAGATACTGAATCAAGCACAATCGACATTGATGGTCGGAATTGATCCAGAGAAAACTTTTTCTCATATTAATGTAGATGTAGAAAAGTGGTCTTACCAATCATTAGCATCTTTACTGGATGATTTAAAGAATAAAAAAAACATTCACGATGTCATGATTGAGGCTGGAGCAACATTATCCGGTGCATTTATTGAAGCTGGATTGGTGGATGAGCTGATAGTTTATCTTGCTCCGACATTGCTGGGTTCATTGGCGCGTCCAATGTTTAATTTGCCATTCTTACAGATGAGTGAGCAAGTTCGTTGGCAGACGGTGAGTGTGATACCTGTGGGTGATGATCTGAGATGGGTGTTGAGGTCGATTAGATCTTAATTATTGATTCAAAAATGTAGGGGCGATCCCTTGTGGTCGCCCTGAACAAAACCAGAAAAGAGCAACCACAGGTTGCTCCTACTGGGTATTCCCAATCATGCCTCATCGTCAATGATTAATAATAGAACCCTTGAACGACTGACATAATCAAACCAGTGGTGATTGCAGCAAGGACGACATCGTTATCTACACGTACCCAGCGATAGCCTCTTGGTGGAGGGTTGAGATGATAGTGACGATAGTCGACATAGTATTGACGTCCACGGTATGCAGGTGGCAGTCGGTCTCCACCATGCCAGCTACGCACTTGGTAGCCATGTGGACGGAAGTATGGGTTTGGCGCACGGTAACGTTGTCCTTGCCATTGCGGATTGCCGCCGCGGTTGTCTCGCCATTGTGATCTGTCGCCGCGATTGTCTTGCCTTTGAGCGCCGCGTTGATCTCCATCGCGGTGATCCCATTGACCACCATGTTGATCTCTGCCGCCTTGACCATGCCATTGGTCGTCAGCTTGCGCGACTGAAATTCCAGTCATCGCAATAATCAGCGTACTTACAATCATGATCTTCTTCATGGGAAGCTCCTTCGTCAAATGATAATACGTCGTTGCGAATAGATGACGTCATTCTGTAGTCATCACTTTGCCCATCTCATAAAGTGACTTTGTATGAATTACCATACAAAAGAGACTTAGCGTGATCATTCGGTTAATATATTCAAATGATCTTGGGCAAGTTGCTTAATGTGATTATGCTGACTCAAGTGTCTTAAATTATGGACTTTGTGTTCGGTGTTCGTGTCCCTATTGTGCTCTTTGGTGTGTGATACGTTTTTTTACGTAGCGTGGACGTAGATGAGTAAGAGGCTTAAATTTAAGAAGCCTATTTTTTATAGATCAGGTTTAGGAAGCGTATGTTTACTGGAATTATCGAATCTGTTGGGTCTATTCGCGCCATAGTGCCACAGGGTGGGGACGTTCGTGTGACTGTTCAAACCTCGGGTAGCGGTAGCCACAGTACTTTATCAATGTCAGATGTTCATTTGGGTGATTCAATTGCAACAAATGGCATTTGTTTGACCGTGATTGAAATGGGTGCTGATTATTATGTTGCGGATGTGTCGGGGGAGACATTACGTCGGACAACTTTAGGTCAATGGAAAATCGGAACTCGCGTAAACTTAGAAAAAGCCTTGTTACCGACAACGCGTCTCGGTGGGCATTTGGTCAGTGGTCATGTTGATGGTTTAGGCGAGATCGTGGTTCAGCGTCAAGATGCACGTTCGCTGTATTATGAAGTTCGCGCCCCACGAGAACTGGCTCGTTATTTAGCTGAAAAAGGCTCTGTGACGGTGGATGGGATTAGCTTAACCATTAACCAATTAAGTGGGTCTACACTCAGCCTGAACTTGGTACCGCATACTGCAAACCATACCAATATCAATGATTGGAAAGTTGGCAGTTTTGTGAATCTCGAAGTCGATGTGTTAGCACGTTATTTAGAGCGATTAATACTGGGTGATCGTGCTGCAGATACCGTGGGAAATAGCGGAACAGAGAGTGGTGTAACGATGGCGCTGTTGCAGGAAAGCGGTTTTTTATCGCGCCGTTAATCGCGCTGTTAATCGTATCGCGAATTGAATCGATTGTGGGTAGAGATTGGTTTTAGACCGAAATTTCTGATGAATCATATAAGGAGCACGACATGTTAATACAGCGTGGTGGTTTGAAGGTTGTCGCTGGATTAGGCAAGACAGGTGTGTCTGTTGTGCGTTATTTGGTCGATCAAGGCTATAAGGTTGCGGTGACAGATACTCGACTTGATCCGCCGGGTTTGGTTGATTTACCTGATGATGTCGCGTGTCATTTGGGAGGCCTCGATCAGGAGCTGCTATGTCGAGCAGAAGAGATTATTTTAAGCCCTGGTCTGGCATTATCTGAGCCTGCAGTTCAAGCAGCGATTGCGAAGGGTGTTTCGGTCATTGGCGATATTCAGCTGTTACGCCGTGCAACGGCTGCACCGATTGTTGCAATCACGGGTTCAAATGCAAAGAGTACCGTGACAACTTTGGTCGGTGAGATGGCTGAAAATGCAGGTCTACGTGTTGCTGTCGGTGGCAATCTAGGTAAGCCTGCACTTGAGCTTTTGGATAATGATCCAGAGTTGATTGTCTTAGAATTATCCAGTTTTCAGTTGGAAACCACATCGAATTTAGCCGCAGCCGTTGCGGTGGTATTGAATATTAGCGAAGACCACATGGATCGTTATGATGACATGCTGGCGTATCACACCGCGAAACATCGTATTTTTCAGCAATGCCAGAGTTATGTGGTGAATCGTGATGACACGTTAACTAGGCCATTGATTGCGGATACTACGCCAATGCGTAGTTTTGGTTTGAATGCGCCAGATATCAATGATTTTGGCATATTGCGTGATTTAGATGGCACGATGTGGTTGGCAAAAGGTCGTAATCGCTTGCTTTCAACCCGCGAAATGAAAATCCAAGGCAGCCACAATGCCGCGAATGCATTAGCAGCATTAGCCTTAGGTGAAGCAGTCGGCCTGCCGATGGATGCCATGCTCAAGACGTTGCGCGAATTTGTGGGCCTAGCGCATCGTTGTCAATTTGTGGCGGAGCAACACGGTGTACGTTTCTATAATGATTCAAAAGGCACGAATGTTGGTGCAACGCTCGCAGCGATTGAAGGCTTAGGTGCAGCACTGACCTCGACATGTGTGAGCAAGCCGAGTGGTAAATTAGCGGTGATCTTAGGCGGCGTAGGTAAAGGTCAAGACTTTAAACCACTGGCAGCGCCTTTGGGACGTTTTGGACGTGTTGTTGTATTGATTGGTGAAGATGCACCGATTATTGAAACTGCATTACAAGCGACACTTGCTGAACATCAGGTTGCGATTGTCCATGCTGAAACATTGAGTGATGCATTACAGCAATGCCGCAAGGCAAGTCTGGCTGGTGATGCGGTTTTACTGTCACCAGCGTGCGCAAGTTTTGATATGTTCCTCAATTATGAGGATCGAGGGACTCAGTTTGAGCAGTTGGTATTAGCAGTTTAAGTATTTTTCTCAAGTAGAGTGTATTGGAACGTTATAAATATGGACATGACAGGTATCAAGCATGGTTTCTAAGTCGGTAAAAGATGTTCAATCTCGCTTAAGTACCTTATGGAGTAAGTTTGTATCCATTCCTGCGATTATGGATGAATTGACTGCACGTCGTGTCTTGTTATTCAGCGTGATTGCGCTGATTTGTATTGGGACAACGATGATTGGTTCTGCATCGATTCCCTATGGTGATTATAAATATCATCAACCTTTGTACTTTATTACACGACAATTAATTTATTTATTTGTTGGGTTATTTGCTGTGTTCATCGCTGCAAAAATCCCTTTAAAAGCATGGTTTAGTCAAACTTTTTTATTGTGGTTTCTAGTCTGGATTTTATTGGCGCTTGTGCTTATTCCGGGTATCGGTGCAGATGTGAATGGTTCAAAACGCTGGATCAAACTGGCGGGTTTTACTTTTCAGCCTTCTGAATTTGCTAAATTTGTAATGGTATTGTTTACCGCAGATTATGTCGTGCGCCGTGAGGATGAAATTCGATTTAGTTGGTCAGGATTTTTTCGACTGCTTGTTCCTATGGTATCCGTGTTGACAATGATTATTCTTGAGCCTGATCTCGGGGCAAGTGTGGTGGTCGTTGCCAGTATGATGGCTGTTTTCTTTCTTGCTGGAGCACCTGTACGTCAATTTGGTGTCATGCTTGGGGGAGCATTATTATCATTAGCGATCGCGATTATTTTTGAACCTTATCGCTTGAAGCGTATGACGACCTTTATGAACCCTTGGGATGATGAGCTTGGGGCAGATTATCAGTTGAAACAGAGTCTGATTGCATTCGGTCGTGGTGAAGTGACTGGCGCAGGCTTAGGTCATAGTGTACAAAAATTATCTTATCTACCTGAGGCGCATACTGACTTCTTGCTTGCGATCATTGGTGAAGAGTTAGGTTTCGTTGGGATTGCCTGTTTATTTGGCTTGCTGATGATTATGGTGATTTCATGTATGCGGATAGGGCATCGTGCTTTGGCGAATCAATATGCGTCTGCGGGTTATCTGGCTTATGGGATTGCCACGATTTTCTTGCTACAGATTTTGGTGAATGGTGGGATGAACATGGGTATGCTGCCCACTAAAGGTTTGACTTTGCCTTTCATTAGTTATGGTGGTACATCGCTGGTGATCTCTTTGATGATGATTGGTGTGCTGTTGCGTATAGATCAAGAAACTCAAAAACCGAAGCCGCGGAGTGCACGAGAAGCGTATTTGGCGGGATAGTTCTAGGCTTTAAGGTTAATAAAAAGCCCATTCAAAATTTGATGAATGGGCTTTTTTTATGTCAGATTTTTTACTAAAGAAAAATTCCAGAAATCTGAGTGTCTCTTGGAACTCGATCTAGATCCCAGATTTGAGCTGCGTGTTGTAAAAAATCATTCACTGACTCTGCCTTAATGTGATCTTGTCCAAGTGCTGTAAATGCTTTTTGCAGAGTGGGAATGATTTCAGTGCATTGCAACGCCATCGCAAGATTCTGTTTAGACAGCTTTTGACCTTGAGCATTCATTGCTAATGGAATATGACAATAGGTTGGCTCAATCGTTGATAGTTCTGGTAATTTCAGTGTATTCAGACATTTCCTTAACCAAATTTGCCGAGCCGTGTTATCGAGTAGATCAGCACCACGCACGATATCAGTGACATTCTGCCTCATATCATCAATGACAACAGCAAGTTGATAGCTAATAATTCCATCGCGCCGACGTAAGACAAAGTCACCTGTCGTTTGTATTAAGTTCTCGCATATTGTTCCTTTAATCCGATCAGTAAAGCAGATCAGTTCATCTGGTACGCGCAGACGAATGGCATTGCCTTCAAAAGGTAAGTTTTTATCTCGGCAAGTATTTGGATAGGCCGTTAAACCTGCTAGTTGCTTACGGGTACAAGCGCAGGCATAAACCAATCCTTTGGCAGCCAATGCATCAATGATGTGATGATAATACGCAAGATGATCTTGCTGACGTTCAATCGGCAGGTCTGCATGTAGACCATAAGCATTTAAGGCTGCAAGAATTTGTGCTTCTGCACCAAGTTGATTACGCGGAATGTCTGTATCTTCGATGCGGACTAACCAATGGCCATGATGATGACGAGCTTCGCACCAGCTAGCGAGGGCGGTAATTAAAGAGCCAAAATGCAACGGGCCGGTTGGCGATGGCGCAAACCGACCCGTATATGAACGCTCAGGATGCAAGATCAAGACTCACACCGTGATATGTATTAGCCGTTGTTTTGCTTTTCTTTGATTTCAGAAAGCGTTTTGCAGTCGATACATTGTGTTGCCGTTGGACGTGCTTCCAAGCGACGCAAGCCAATTTCAATACCACATGTTTCACAATAGCCATAATCTTCGTCATCGATTTCTTTAATTGATTTCTCAATTTTACGAATCAATTTACGCTCACGATCGCGTGTGCGGAGTTCGATAGCGAACTCTTCTTCTTGAGTCGCACGATCATTCACATCAGCCATGACGTTTGATTCGTCTTGCATATGAGTCATGGTGCGATCAACTTCTTGCATGAGTTCTGCGCGCCAAGCGTTGAGGATACGTCGGAAGTGATCGAGTTGACCTTCAGACATGTATTCTTCACCGGCTGCGAGAACATATGGTTCTATGCCATATAAACTTGCTGCTGTTCCGCCTAATGTCGAAGCCGATGCCTTCGGCTTTGGTTTCGCAGCACTTTTGCGTGGTGTCTTAGTCGAGTCGGTCATATTTTTGGTCACCGTTGCTATTATTGCTTATGCTACTTCCTGTAGGTGAGTTAGACCGCTGAGGAAGCGCAATATCAGAAAAAAATTTTCAGCGCGTCTTTTATCACGATTTTTCAGTCTAAGCAATAATTAGCATGAAAACATTTCTAACTTCTATTTCCAGTCTGCTCAGCGGGCTTTTTAGTAGCCTGAAGAATTAAAATCTATTCCTGCGGGCATGGATGCCAGTCGAGAAATTCCTGTATTGATTTGCCCATTTGCATATAAGTCAAACCAGCGATATCCAGGGGGAAGATTATCTAAGGTGAACGTGTCGCAAAGTGGCTTAAATTGAATGCAGGTTGATGGGCATGCCCATACTTTGACTGATCCGCGAGTAAATTCGAAATTCTGATGAATATGTCCGTGTATAACGGCCTTGACTTGTGGTGTTTGATCAACAATGGCCCAGAAGTCTTCTGCATTCGATAGTCCGATTTGATCTAACCACTTCGATTGAATCGGGATGGGATTGTGGTGCATGGCAATGATGATATGTCTATCTGGGTAGTGACTCAGTTGTTTCGCGAGCCATAGCAATTCTTCTTCTGTGAAGTATCCAGTAATCTCGTGGTCGCTACTGGAATTCAACATAATAATGAGCCACTGGTTGCCTAATGTGATGACATCCATATTTGCAGCATGATTTTGTTGGGATAAAAATAAGTCATTTAGATCATGATTTCCTTGCAGCCACACACAAGGTTCTTCAAACGTTTGCATTTTTTCGAGAAACCGTGCGTATGTTCTTTCGGAGGGTGTTTGTGCAATATCGCCCGTTGCAACAAATAAAGATAATTTTTTGTCGGAATTTTCTTTTTTGATGAGATCGATTACAGCCTGAAAACTGTCTTCAGTATTCATGCCAAGTAATTCGGTATCGCGACTTTCAAATAAGTGACTATCTGAGATCTGTATGATGCGAATAGGTCGATCTTGGTCGGTTGTTGTGATGGACAACACATTTCTGCTCAACGGTATGCTCCCATCAAATTTTTATGATTCATTTTTATGACTACTATAGCCGTGCTTGGATTTAATTAGAACGTATTTCGGAGCAGTTAGAGTAAAAACATACCACAACATTGATAGATTCGCACGTAATCTGTACTTATTTTAATCTTCGCACCAAAAATGATCATTGTGTGTATTTTGTTGGTGCGAAATGTGTGGTGGAGGGAATAAGTCATCTGTATGCACTGATCTTGCGCATAAGGGAATAAAAACTGCCGAGAATTGGCATGTTTTATATAGGGAGCTGAGTAAAATTAACGAAATACTTATATCTGCTGTTTCAAAATACGGGAGTCTTGTGAACTTGGCATGACAATTGTATTAATAATTGTGACTGAGAAAGAGGTCTCACACCTTTGATGAGGATTTAATTCAAGGGTTCGTGATTTTCATAAATGATACACATAAATGTTCTTGGGGAGCATGAAGTATGAAAACAGCAATTGTGAAAACAGCAAAATTGACCGTGTTAGTGTCTTCATTAGCTGTATTAGGACTGTCTGCAGTTGCATACGCTGATGACGCAGCTGCACCAGCAGCGCCAGCAGGTCCAGCACTGCCGTCATTTCCTAGCTTGGGTGGCGTGTTGAGTGCTGATGCTAAACCGTTTAGCTTTGATGCAGGTCCAGTTGGCAATGTATTTGTAACAGGTGTAGCGAGCGCCCTAGTACAAACTCAAAACAACCGTGTTGGTACCGTCGCGAGTTCGCAAACAGATGTGAGCAATGCGCAAGTTTTTATCAACAAAACTGATGGTCTCGTTCAATTTTCTGGTCAATTTGGTAGCTATTCAATCCCAGCTTTAGGCGTGCCTTATGTTAAAGCTGAGAAAACTCCTGCTGCGACTTATGGTGTTTTCTCTCAAGGGTTTATCAAACTTGCACCGACAGACAGTTTTAACGTGATGGTTGGTAAGTTGCCAACTTTGATTGGTGATGAGTACACTTTCTCATTTGAGAACATGAATATTCAACGTGGTCTGTTATGGGGTCAAGAGCCTGCTGTAAGTCGCGGTGTTCAAGCGAACTATACACAAGGACCTCTAGCATTATCGTTGTCCTTCAATGATGGCTATTACTCAAACAAATACAATACTGTGTCTGCTGCTGCGACATATACCATGGATAGCTCGAATATTTTTGCATTCTCTGGTAGTGGTCATACTGGCGGTTTTAGTAATGTATCGTCTACAGCGACGCCAATTTTGCAAAACAATGGACAAATTTATAATTTGATCTATACCCACACAAGCGGTCCATGGACATTGCAACCATACTTGCAATACAACTATGTTCCAGCATTGAATCAACTGGGTACGAAGTCTGCTTCTGCAACGGGTGCTGCTGTGTTGGGAAGTTATAAGATTAATGACAACTACAGTTTGCCAGTTCGTTTAGAATATATTACTTCAACTGGTAGCAAGAACGATCCTGCTGATCCAAGCTTGTTGTACGGTGCTGGTAGCAAGGCTTGGTCTTTGACGATCACGCCAACTTATCAATACAAGATCTTCTTTGCACGTGCTGAGTTGTCCTTCGTTGGTATTAACAAAGGAACTGTAGGTTCTGAATTTGGTGTAAATGGTGATAAAAAGAACCAAGTTACAGGCTTACTTGAAACAGGCGTCATGTTCTAAGAACTTCGCAAGCTAAAGTAAAAATAAAGCGCCACAGTTTGCATATCAAGCTGTGGCGTTTTTTATGGTCTGAATTTGATGGTGGATTGATCTTTTGTGACATCTATTCGATTGTTAATTGAAGTCGTCATCAGCACATGAGCGTGATTCATGCTAAAATGAGCGGTTTTCATCCAATTGGCGCTCTGCGCTACTCATTACGCATTGATGGCTCACACTATGTCCGCTCCTCAAGTTATTTCTGGCGCTACGCCTAAGCCTTTGTTTGATTATGATAAACATTGGGCGTCGTGTTTTGAACCTGCGCCATTTTTGCCGATGAGTCGTGCGGAAATGGATGCGCTCGGCTGGGACGCCTGCGATGTGATCATCATTAGCGGTGATGCGTATGTCGATCATCCGTCATTTGGTATGGCGATTATTGGACGGTTGCTGGAAGCGCAAGGTTTCCGCGTTGGGATTATTGCCCAGCCAGACTGGCACTCGGCGGATGCGTTTAAAGCATTAGGTAAACCTGTCTATTGCTTTGGCGTGACGGCAGGCAATATGGACTCAATGATCAACCGTTATACGGCTGATCGTAAAACTCGCTCGGATGATGCATATTCACCAAATAATGCCCCTGATAAGCGTCCTGATCGTGCGGCAGTAGTCTATTCACAGCGTTGTCGTGAAGCTTATTCTGATGTTCCTATTATCTTGGGTGGGATAGAGGCGAGCTTGCGTCGTATCGCTCATTATGATTATTGGCAAGATAAAGTACGTCGTTCGATTATTACGGATGCCAAAGCTGATATTTTGCTGTATGGCAATGCTGAACGCGCGATTGTGGATGTGGTTCATCGTCTGGCAAAAGGTGATCGTATTGATCAGATTACGGACTTACGCGGTACGAGCTTTATTCTCAATGAAGCGCGTAAGGTCGCAAAAGCCGATTATTTTGAAATTGCTAGTAATGATGTCGATACGCCCGGACGTGTCGATGCGATTATTAATCCGTATGTGATGACTGAAGATTTAGACAGTTGTGATGTCGAGAAGAACAATCCTAAGAATCCAAATCTTTCAACCTATGAAGGATTTGTTAAAGAAGCAGTTGTTAATCCAGTCGTCAATGCAGATGTTGTCGATAATCATAAGCTAGATAAAGATACACAAATCGTTTCCTTACGTCCTGCACCAAGCAAAGCGATCAAGCATCGTTTGCCGCCACGTGAATTATCGGTCATTCGTCTGCCTGATTATGATCAGGTCAAAGATGATCCAGTGTTATATGCCCATGCCAACCGTATTTTGCATTTGGAAACTAATCCGGGAAATGCGCGGGAAATGGTGCAACGTCACGGCGATCGTGATGTGTGGTTGAATGCGCCACCGATTCCATTATCGACTGAAGAAATGGATTATGTGTTCGATCTACCGTATGCACGTGTTCCGCATCCAGCCTACGGCGATGCGCGGATTCCTGCTTATGACATGATCAAATTCTCAGTCAATATCATGCGTGGCTGCTTTGGTGGTTGTACGTTCTGCTCGATTACCGAACACGAAGGGCGGATTATCCAGAATCGTTCGGAAGAGTCGATTCTGCGTGAAGTGGAGAGCATCCGTGATACGACTCCGGGCTTTACTGGGATTATTTCGGATCTGGGTGGGCCAACGGCCAATATGTATCGTCTGGCATGTAAAGACCCAGAAATCGAGAAGAATTGTCGTAAACCGTCGTGTGTATATCCAGGAGTTTGTGAGAATTTAGGTACAGATCATAGTCATCTGACTCAGCTTTATCGTAAAGCGCGTGCGATCAAGGGCATCAAAAAAATCCTCATCGGTTCAGGTCTGCGCTATGACTTGGCTGTACTCAATCCTGAATATGTCAAAGAATTAGTGACACACCATGTCGGTGGTTATTTGAAGATTGCGCCTGAACATACCGAAGGCGGTCCATTGTCTAAGATGATGAAACCGGGTATTGGTACATATGACCGCTTCAAGCAGTTGTTTGATCGTTTCAGTAAGGAAGCGGGTAAAGAGCAGTATTTAATTCCATATTTCATCGCGGCGCATCCAGGAACGACGGATCAGGACATGATGAATTTGGCGTTATGGCTCAAGAAAAACGGTTTCCGAGCCGATCAAGTTCAGACCTTCTATCCATCACCGATGGCAACCGCAACAGCGATGTATCATTCGACCAAGAATCCACTACGTAAAGTGAGTCGTGGCAGTGAAACAGTGGATATCGTGAAAGGTGAGAAACGTCGTCGTCTGCATAAGGCGTTCTTGCGTTACCACGATCCAAACAACTGGCCTTTGTTGCGTGAAGCGCTGAAGAGCATGGGACGTGCGGATTTGATTGGGAATGGAAAGCATCAGTTGATTCCGACCAATCAGCCATTGAATAAAGAGTCTGGTGAATACAGCACTGCGCGGAAGAAGAATTCTTCGGTGGCGGGTGATTCGCGTAAGCGTTCGGGTTTACAACCGCAAAAAGGTCAGATTTTGACACAGCATACGGGTTTGCCGCCAAGAGTGACGGGAGCGAAGAGGAAGCAGAAGGTTTAGTTTATCAAATCTTTCTCTTGCGGAGCGGTGCTCCTCATCCTTTTTAAAGAGGGACTTTTAGCGAATTAAACACCTTCATCAAATTCTCAGAAGTCCCCCTCTTTAGAGAAAGAGGGGTTAGGGGAGATTTGACAAGCATAAGATACATTACTTTAACCGTTGAATCGTATCAAAAATAACTTGGCAAACTTCATCTATTCCCAACAAGATTTGTCGATTATCAAAACGTAAAACTGTTAAGCCCAATTGATTTAGCATGTCATCTCGATGAGCATCGGATTCTAAACCTTCAATAGTATGATGTTGGCTGCCATCGCATTCGATCACGAGCTTGGCATTGGGGCAATAAAAATCAACAATGAAATTGAGAATGGGTTTTTGTCGATAAAATTGAAAACCTAAGATTTGCTTGCGTCTTATTCTTTGCCATAGTTTGAGTTCTGCATCTGTCATGCTATTTCGTAACAGCTGGGATGGTTTTTTTAAATGTTGATTGTAGGGCTGCATCACTGATCCATTGGTCAAGTATTTATTATCTGTTTGAATGTATTTGTTTTTAATCTTAAGTGTTTCACTGAGCGAATGCTGTCAAATCTCCCTAAATCCCTCTTTCTCTAAAGAGGGACTTTCCTGCGGATCGAGAACCTTTATTGAATCATCAGAAGTTCTACTCTTTAGAAAGGTGAGGGAAAATTTGAAAATATTAACCCTCATCAATTAAATCACAGAAACCAGAGCCATGAATAGCTTTCAATAAATCATCAGGCACTAATCCCACATCCAGTCCACGTTTGCCGCCACTGACATAGACTTTTTCTAATGATTTCGCTGACCCATCCACAGCTGTTTTTAGCTGCTTCTTTTGTCCTATTGGGCTAATCCCGCCGACCAGATAACCTGTCACACGTTCAGCCTCGTCAGGTTTTGCCATGCGTACTTTTTTCAGTCCAAAAGCATGAGCCGCTTTTTTCAGACTTAAGGTGTGCGTCACAGGAATGATCGCAACGAAAAACTGTTTTTCATCGGTAATCAATAAGGTTTTAAAAACCTGTTGCATTGGTAGGTTGAGCTTTTGTGCAGCTTCTTCACCGAAGTTCGTACAGGATGGATCGTGGTCATACTCATGGATACAAAATGGAATTTTGAGTTTTTTAAGCAAATTACATGCGGGTGTCATTTTAAATCTCTACGCTTGGATGGATGCATTTCGTACATGGCAGTTGAGTTCGTGATCATTCACCATGCCTACACTTTGCATAAACGCATAGCAGGTTGTTTCGCCGACAAATCGAAAGCCTGCTTTTTTTAGTGCTTTGGATAGAGCGAGGCTTGGTGCGGTTTTGGTCGGTGCTTCTCGGTAGTCTTTGAGTTGGTTGATGATGGTTTGTCCACCAACAAAACTCCACGTCCATTCTGAAAAATTAATGCCTTGTGCTTGCATTGCCATATAAGCCTTTGCGTTATCGCGAATAGCAGACAATTTTCCGATATGACGAATCAATCCTGTATCGGTGACGAGTTCAGCTAAGTCTTCATCGGTAAGTGCAGCAACTTTGGCAGGGTCAAAGTTAAAGAAACGTTTGCGATAATGCTCACGTTTTTTGAGAACCGTAATCCATGACAGGCCTGCTTGCTGACCTTCGAGGCAAATTTTCTCAAATAATTTAATTGGGTCATACTGCGGGCGACCCCACTCATTGTCATGGTAGGCTTGATAGAGTGGGTCGTCGCTACACCAGCCGCAACGATGGATTGTAATATTCGATGTTGTCATGATTTTTCCGATCGTCTTCGCAATGATTTTCTGTAATGATTTTTTCTCAAGAATCGTGGTTTTAAGCGTTTTGCAATTATACTGGCGGCAGAATTTATTGAGTGACTAATTGCTTTGGCTTATTGCTGTGATTATGTCGCATTTATTAAAGGGATAACCTACCTCATGTCAACGTCAAAAAGTCCATTTATCTTATTTCAGCACATTGCACCTCAGCATGGGTTAAGTCGTTTGGTTGGTGCATTGGCAGCAAGCAAAATTGGCTTTGTCAAAAATACGTTTATTAAAACCTTTGCGCATCGCTATAACATCGATATGTCTTTGGCAGCTGAAGAGAATTTGACCGCATACAGTAGTTTTAATGACTTCTTCACGCGCGCGTTAAAAGATGGTGTTCGTGCGATTGATGTTGCGCCTAATGCGGTGGTTTCGCCTGCGGATGGTGCAATTTCACAATTGGGTAAAATTGTTGGTGATGACGTATTTCAAGCGAAAGGACAGTCTTTTTCAGTTGAAAAACTTGTTGGTGATATCGCGCTTGCAGCCCCGTTTAAGAATGGCGAGTTTGCGACAGTTTATCTTTCTCCGCGTGATTATCATCGCGTCCACATGCCATTTGCAGGACGTTTGACGGATACGTTGTATATTCCAGGGGAATTGTTCTCGGTTAATGTTGAAACAGCGCAAAACGTTGAAGGCTTATTTGCTCGCAATGAACGTATGGTGTGTTTGTTTGATACGGCGGTCGGTCGGATGGCAGTTGTGTTAGTTGGTGCAATGATTGTGGCTGGTATTGAAACCGTGGCGACAGGCAAGGCGAATCCAACAGGACAAATTGAACATCGCAAACATGATTTGCAACTCGATAAAGGTGCGGAATTGGGACGCTTTTATTTAGGTTCTACCGCTGTCGTGTTGTTTGAACCCAATAAAATGAATTGGCTTGCATCACTTGGCGCGGAAAGTGTTGTGGTCATGGGTGGTAAAATCGGTGAAACAGTTTAATGATTGATGACGTAGGGGTAGACCTATGGTCTGCCCTAAACAGAGGGAGAACATAGTTCTCCACTACAATATATTCGTGATATTCGCGCAATTATTTATCAGTAACGTGCTGCTGTCACGATAATTTCTACAAGCAGCGACGGATCAGCCAGTTTCGCTTCACTCGTTGCACGAACTGGTGCACATCCTTCAGGAACCCACGCATCATAGACTTCATTCATCGCATCAAAATCGGCGATGTCTTTGAGCCAAATAATCACTTGCAGGATATGCTCTCGTGATGATTCTGCTTCAGCGAGTAGACGGTCAACATGAGCTAACGCTTCAGCAGTTTGTTCAGCAACCGTTTTGCCTGTTTCACCAACTTGCCCCGCAAGGTAAATTGTTTCACCATGAATGACGATTTCGCTCATACGGCGGTTAGTATGTTTACGAATGATAGATGTCATAGTCTTCCTTAAGGTTGGTTAAAGGCTGATTTCAAAAGGTTTGTATACTGAATTATAACGTGGTTTCTTCATCACTTTTGGGCGTCTCAATTTTACGTGTCACATGATGATCGCTATCAAATAACCCTTCGAGTTCAATCATGGCTGCACGTGCAGATTCAATGATTTTGACATCATCGTCGTAAACCGCTTGCTGGCGCTCCAAGAGTGCTTCATCGTATTCTTGAAATACTTCAATACTTTCTGCTGCGGTGGACTCGTCAAATCCGAGTGCAAGTAACGACGCACGAGCCATGCCTAAAGATGAAAAATAGGTTTCTCGCCAAATATGCTGAACCCCTGCTTCTCGTAAGCGATAGTAATGCTGACGATCTCGTGCGCGTGCAATAATTTTCAGTTTAGGATAAGTGCGCGTTAAATATTCGGCAGTAATGACCGACTGATCCTGATCATCTAATGCCAGCACAAATAATTCCGCATGTGCAATACCTGCGGAGCGCAGTAATTCTGGGTTATTCGGATTGCCATAATAAACGGCATTACCAAATTTTCGGACAAAGTCGACTTGTCCTGCATCTTTTTCAATGGCTGTAAATTCAATATGATGCATTCTGAGAATACGTGCAACGATTTGTCCGATGCGTCCAAAACCAGCAATAATGACGCGATGTTCATGATTGGGAATCTCGTCAAATTCGCGTTCAGGCTGCTGTCGTGTAAAAACGGGTTCTAAATATTTTTCTAAAATAAAGAACGCTAATGGCGTCATTGCCATCGACAAGGTGACGATCAGAATGAGTGGTTGAGCAAGATCAATTGGCAGAATTTTTTGCGTGACAGCTGTGTTAAATACCACAAAGGCAAACTCCCCGCCTTGGGCGAGCGCGATGCCCAAACGCGCACTGGTCGGAATTCGATTACCCATCATACGTGCAATTGCAAAAAGGATAAAAAATTTAGCAACCATGAGACCCGCAGCGCCACCGATCACTAATAATGGTTCAGCGATGATCAGGCGTAGATTGGTACTCATGCCAACTGACATAAAAAATAAGCCTAATAACAACCCCTTGAAGGGCTGAATGCTGGCTTCAATTTCGTGGCGATATTCAGAGTCTGCCAGTAAAACACCAGTCAGGAATGCACCTAATGCCATGCTGATATGCAGTTGATCCATTAATAAGGCAACGCCAAAGATAAAAAATAGCGCGACGGCGGTGAGCAATTCATTCGCCCCGCTACTCACAATCAAGCGGAATAGCGGGCGAACGATAGAACGGCTGGCAAGCACTAATCCAATGAATACACCAATTACTTTGGCAAAATAAACAAAATCTACACCTTGATTGCTAGGTTGTAATCCTGAATTATGGAATAGGGGTAATATCGCCAAAATTGGAATGACCGCAATATCTTGAAAGAGCAAGATTGCAAAAGCATCTCGCCCATGAGCACTGGCAAGTTGATGTTTTTCGCTGAGAAGTTGAAGTACAAATGCAGTTGAGGAA
>JASLGO010000026.1 GCA_030150135.1 Aquirhabdus sp. | reverse complement strand
CACATGCCAAACCAAAGCCACCACCCAATACCGCACCTTCCAGCACAACCACTACAATTTGCGGTGCTTCATTCACGGTTTGAATCAACGTGCCAAAGCTACGATTAAACTTCACATAGACTTCACTGCCCTTTTCAATCGCTTGCATACGTAAGCCTGTCATGTCTTTGAGGTCTGCACCCGCACAAAAACTGCCACCTTCCCCACGCAAGACAACACCGCGAACAGTCACATCATCTTTAATACTGGAAAAGACCGCGATTAAATCAGCAACCATTTCTGAACTCATCGCATTACGTACTTCGGGACGATTTAAACGCACATGCAAAATTGCACCACGTTGTTCAAGAATGAGCGTTTGGGTAGCAGGCAAAGTCATGACTTATACTCTTTCATATTGAATTTCTGGAAATATTTTTAAACATGACGAACTGATTGAATCAACTCGCCACATAACCTTAAAACTTTGACCTTAAGACTTTTGTTTGCTTGGCAAAATATCCATGAGCTTACAGATAATGCCCAACATGATTTCGTCTGCACCACCGCCAATCGAACCGAGACGACCATCACGATATAATTGTGATGCTGGGTTATCCCACATGAAACCGTTACCACCCCAATACTGCAAGCAAGTATCTGACACTTCACGGGTCAGGCGTCCTGATTTCAGTTTTGCCATCGATGCCAACATCGCGACATTTTCACCAGCAATATGTTGTTCACACGCTTGGTAAGTTAAGGCTTTTAATGCTTCTACTTCAGTCATGAGTTCAGCAAAACGGAAATGCACATATTGGTTATTGATTAGGGGTTGTCCGAAAGTTGTACGCTCTTTGGTATAAGCAATGGTTTGCTTGATACAGTGTTCCAGACCACCAACCGCGTTGGCACACGCCCACATGCGTTCTTCTTGGAATTGCATCATTTGCATCATGAAACCCATGCCTTCTGCACCGACCAAATTGCGCTGTGGCACACGAACATTGTCAAAATAAACCTGAGCAGTCGTGGTTGAACGCATCCCTAATTTATTCAGTGGTTCAGAAAAGCTAATGCCTTTTGTTTTTGCAGGGACAATAATCATCGATTTATTGCTATGCGGCTTGGCATCAGACGTGTTTGCAAGCAAGCAAAAAAAGTCCGCCTGCAAAGAGTTGGTAATCCACATCTTGCTGCCATTGATGACGTAATCATCGCCATCTTTTTTTGCCGTGGTTTTAATCGCTGCAACATCAGAACCCGCATGGACTTCAGAAACTGCAATCGCAGCAACATATTCACCTTTAATTGCAGGCACCAAAAACTCGTCGCGTAATTCTTTGCTGCCAAAACGTGCCAATGCTGGCGTTGCCATGTCGGTTTGTACGCCAATCGCCAAAGGCACGCCGCCACACGCTGCGCGTCCCAATTCTTCAGCGACCACCAGATTGTAGGAATAGTCCAGACCTAAACCACCATTTTCTTCAGGCTTGCAAATACCAAGTAATCCCAGATCGGCCATTTTTTTGAACACATCATGAATTGGAAAACGCCCTGCCGCTTCCCATTCTGGAATAAACGGATTGAGTTCATTTTCAACAAACTGGCGCGCTGTACGGCGAAGTGCTTCATGTTCTGCGGTAAATTTCATGACTGTTCCTTTAATCTGATTTTTAACGTAAATAACTTACTAATCACGCTTTTCTCCTTCTCCTTCAAGGGGAAGGTCGGGATGGGGATGGTTTTAAAGTCAACATCAAAAGCACCCCCATCTAAATCTTCCCCTTGAAGGGGAAGACTTCACAGCAATCACTTCTAAAAACGTGACGCACCAAAACTAATCGGATTCAACTGACGCGCTTTGGCTTCAAACTGAGTTTTCAAAACAAAGATCAACACATTACGAGTATCGCGTGGATCAATCAGACCATCGTCATGACCATGCGCCGTGTTGTACATTGCAGTCGTTTGAGAATCTAATTTTGCAGCAGTCGTCATCTCAATCATGTCGAGCATTTGTGGATCAGGTTCTTGCCCTGTCGAACGCTGTTTTTCTTCAGCGACAATACGCATCACTTTACCCGCCTGCGCACCACCCATCACCGCTGTACGTGATGTTGGCCATGCAAAAAGGAAATTCGGCGATAACGCACGACCACACATTGCATAGTTTCCTGCGCCATACGAGCCACCCACAATCACAGAGATTTTTGGCACGGTTGCATTGGCAACCGCTTGGATGAGCTTGGAGCCATGCTTCACAATGCCGTTCTGCTCAGCATCCGTTCCGACAATAAAGCCTGTAGTGTTGTGCAAAAATAGCAATGGTCGCTGAGTCTGCTCACATAAATGAATAAACTGAGCCGTCTTGGTCGCACCTTGTACGGTGATCGGGCCATTATTGGTAATAATCCCGACATTCATGCCACCCATCTTTGCCCAACCACAAACGGTCATCGCATCAAACTCTTGCTTGAACTCGAGGAAGTCTGAATCATCGACAATATGCGCAATGACTTCTTTCATATCAATGGGTTGTTTAATATCTGACGGAATTAATCCCATCAAATTATCAATCGGATAACGCGGCTCTAAATAATCATTTGGTGTCGCGGCAGTCTGCTCTTTCCAGTTCATCATCTTGACGATATCGCGTGCCTGACGAATGCCATCAGCATCGTTTTCAGCCAGATACTCTGCGGTTCCTGCAACCATCGCGTGCATTTCTGCACCGCCCAAATCTTCGCCATTAGCGACTTCACCTGTTGCAGCAAGCAACAACGGTGGACCTGCCAAGAACATTTGCGTACGCTTACGAACCACGATGATATAATCAGACAAACCCGGCTGATACGCACCGCCAGCTGTGGCATTACCATGCACAACCGCAATTTGAGGAATCCCCATAGCTGATAAACGTGCCTGATTAGCAAAGGTACGACCCGCATTCACAAACACTTCACCGCCATAATTTAAGTTCGCACCACCACTTTCGGTGAGGCAAATCACAGGCAATTTATTCTCGCGAATAATTTCATGCAGACGTAAAGTCTTCACCATGCCCGCTGGCGAAATCGTCCCGCCTTTGATCGCACTATTACTTGCAGTCACCATGCAGCGCATGCCTTCAACAAAACCAATCCCCGCGATAATGCCACCGCCTGCATCAGAACCATCTTTGTCGTCATACATGCCATAACCCACCAGACCACAGAGTTCAACAAATGGCGTTCCCGCATCCAACAACAAACGTACACGCTCATGCGGCAAGATCTGACCACGTTTCTCAAACTTAGGCTTTGCTTGGAGTGACTTATCGATCACCTTTTGCTGAATCGTGCGCATCTCTGCGAGAGTCTGTTCTGCAAACTCACGGTTTGCAGCAAACTGCGGGCTATTCGGATCAAGTGCCGTTTCTAGAATTGCCATTTTCTTCTCTCTGAACTTTTGCTAATCATGCTCTAGTCATAGTGGGCTATGACGAAATACTTACTTCAATACATCAGGAATAAAGGCGCGATGGAAGCCATTAAACGGTTCATTGTTCTTGGCATCGGCCAGTGGATATGACGGTGTGCCCAGCGATGCCGCACCATCAATCCGAATCGTGATGCCATTGACGAATGCCGCAGCTTCGGACAACAAGAAACACGCCACCGATGACACTTCTGACTCGGTTCCCATACGCTTGAGAGGAACTTTATCGGCAAGTAAAGGAATCATGGCGCGGAATGCCCCTTGGTAAGTATCCATACCCGATGACATGATCCAGCCGGGTGCAACACAATTCACACGCACGCCTGACTTCGCCCATTCAATCGCAGCCGTCTTGGTCAAGTTATCAACACCAGCACGCGCCGCACCCGAATGTCCCATTCCTGGCATTCCGCCATGCATATCAGCCGCCATATTGACAATGCTGCCACCATGCTCACCCATCCACTGGTTGTACGCTTCACGCATCATCAGAAACGTGCCATGTAAATTATTACGAATCACCGAATCAAAACCGTTATATGAAATGGACTCTAGCGGCGAAGGAAACTGACCGCCTGCGTTATTAAACAAACCATCCAGACGACCAAATTCAGCGAGTACTGCTGCAATGGTGGCTTTCACTTGATCTTCTTGACGAATATCACAGACCAAACCACGCACCTTGCCACCATCAGCTTTAATTTCAGCCACAATCGCATCGAGCTTTTCAGGTTTACGACCCGTAATCACCACTTGCGCACCGAGCGCCGCCAGCTCATGTGCCGTACAACGACCAATCCCCGAACCACCACCTGTCACAATGACGACTTTGCCAGCAAACGCATCTGGACGAAAAATTGATTGATACGACATCTTATTTATTCCACATGTATAAATTAATTTAATTAAACCTTAGCTCCTTCCCCTTCAAGGGGAAGGCTGGGATGGGGATGGTTTTATAATTAACTCAAAACCATCCCCATCTAAATCTTCCCCTTGAAGGGGAAGACTTCAAAGCAAAAAGCAGCGTTTATCGCAATTAAAACTTCTACCTCAACAGCTCCACAGGAATCTGCACAGGCATATCGAGTAACTGCTGCGCCAGCGCTTTGCCTTGCGGATCAATACGTAAACTCGCCATACCACCGCCACCCAGTGCATTAGTCATAAACAAATTAAATGCATTCAATCCCGGCAACTCAAAACGATAGACCTTGCTATTTGCACCATCGAGCACATGCGCCATATACGCTGTAACTGCATCGGTGGTCAGAGATGCACGAATCCACGGTAAATATTCAGGGCAACGCGCAAGCACGCCGATATTCGACGCGTTGCCTTTATCGCCACTGCGGGCGTGTGCAACGTCGATCAATGGCACAGTCGTTAGACCATTCGCACCCGCCAGATTGGCAACTTCACCACTGGCAATCGGTGCAGGCATGCTACTGGCATCGCCTGCTGGAATACTGACGACACGGCGTTCACCATTCAGATCAATCTCAACCTTGCAGTGCGCCTTATCGAGTAAGAACGAAAATAATTTAACAACAGGTGAAACCTTCGGACGACCACCCATAATGCCAGCCAGTCCGGGAGCCATGCCCGTGGAAGCTTGCGCAATCTCTGACGCGAGGAATTGGCAGGCTTGCTGGAAAGGATGAGCCACGGCGATTTTTACCGCGACTTCACGGGTATCAGAACGCTGTCCATGAGGGCCATACGTCGTTTCAGTGCCAATATATTCAATCGATTTTTCAGTGAAACCTGACACACCACGTAACGCTAGGACGCGTTCGCATTTTGTGAGAATTGCATTAGCAACCTTTTCAGCTTTGCGCTTGGCATCAATCCCAGCAATGACAAAACTCACCAATACGCGATAGCCATCAGCATAAGTTGCACTGACCTTGTATTGATTGGTTGGCGCGCGACCTTTGGCGCCACTGACTTTGACACGATTGACATCAACTTGCTCTAACTGCACATGGCTAAAGTCCGCTACGACATCAGGCAAAATATAAGACTGTGGATCATTGATCTCATAAACAATCTGTTCACCAATCGTGGCTTTATTGATTAAGCCACCCGTTCCATCAGGCTTACTAATGACAAATGAACCATCCGCAGACACTTCGGCAATTGGAAAGCCCATGTTGTCGTAGCCCGGTACATCTTCCCAATCGGTGAAGTTACCGCCAGTACATTGCGCACCACACTCGATGACATGACCCGCAAGCGCAGCTTGCGCCAAATGATCATAATCCGAAGTGCTCCAGCCAAACTCATGCATCAGTGGTCCAATCACCACCGCAGAATCCACCACACGACCTGTGATCACAATGTCTGCGCCCGCATCCAACGCATCACGAATCGGCACAGCACCTAAGTAAGCATTGATACTCGCCATATTTTCAGGCATTGCTTGACCTGAAAACATCTCTGTCACGCCCGATGCACGTAGCTGCCCTTGCTCTGCAATCAGATCATCACCGAGTACAACCGCAACTTTCAGATTCAAACCCGCAGCGTCAATAAGTTTGACGATCGCATCACGACACGACAGCGGATTCACACCGCCAGCATTACTGATCACTTTAATTTTTTTTGCAGCGATGGTTTTCAGCAAAGGTTCCATCACGCGCGTCACAAAATCATGCGCATAACCCAACGTTGAGTCTTTCATCTTTGCGCGAGCCATGATTGACATCGTAACTTCCGAGAGATAGTCAAACACCAGATAATCAATCTGTGCCATATGCACTAATTGAAATGCTGCAGTATTGGTATCACCCCAAAAACCTGAAGCACAACCAATGCGTACAATGCGATTAATGTCTTGGCTTTGAATATTGTCAGTCACGGCAAAATACCCTTACTTGAATGTGAAGCAAGACTACCAAGCAAGCGCTTGGTTTGTAAATAGCATTGTGTTATTCTTTTTTGACCAAAAAGACCAATGGACTGGGTCTAAAATGTTAGAATTTGTGCAATTCCATGTTTTTAATGATTTTCATAAAGTCGTTAATGCCAGAACTGCCAAGTCATCCTTAACTTTTAAATGGAAAAGTGATCTGTGAACCAATCTATTTCACCAGAGATACTACAGACCCTCCCTCCGATTGGTGGAATGGATGATAGTCCGCGTGGTCGTGTGCTGCGTGCTGCCGCATATCTGTTTCATGAGCAAGGTTACGCACGAACCACCGTTCGCGAACTTGCGCTCATGGTCGGCATTCAATCAGGCAGCTTGTTTCATCACTTCAAAAGTAAAGATGCGATTTTGTGCGCCATCATGGAAGAAGCGATCATTTATAACTTGCAACAAATGCACAATGCAATTGAACAAGGCGCAACACCAGCAGAGCGGCTCAAAGGCTTAATCCGCGCTGAACTGGAATCGATTAATGGCAACACGAGTCATGCAATGGCAGTGCTTGTGTACGAATGGAATGCCATCACCGCAGAGCAACAAGAGCCTTTACTTGCCATGCGTGAAGAATACGAATCGCTATGGCTGAAAGTTCTCGAAGATTTAAAGTTGGAAGGAAAAATTAAACACGATACGTTTATCTGTCGCAGGCTGCTCAGTGGCGCAACGTTTGGCACTGCGCTCTGGTATAAGCCTAATGGTCGTATCTCGATAGCTGAACTAGCAGAAGTAACTTTAGCAATGGCTTTGCGCGGATAAATCAGCGACACTTAGAATAAAATTTCGTTCTTAAAATGAGATGGCCGATGTATTTACAAAGCATAGAACATGTCATTGCTATACGTGAGCTTGAACTAGGTCAAGATAAAACGATTACAATTAAAATTGGTAAACCAGATATTTACCCCGAAACAACTCATTATTATTGTCCCTATCAAATTTTAGGCATAGGAAAAGAATCGATTAGATATGCCTATGGTGAAGATAGCGTACAGTCATTATTATTGGCTCTATCTAAAATTGGTATTGAGCTTTATACCAGTGGTGAAGCAAAGACTGGAGAATTAAAGTGGCTTGGTATGGCCAATCTTGGATTTCCAGTACCTGAATCGATAAAAGATTTAATCCCTATACAAGACCCTAGTCAAAAATGTCATTTCTTTTTCTAATGAAACAAACCTGTACCAAATTAAAATTTCATTTCATGATAGATTAAAACCAAACATTCTTCGATGAACCGTGTTTATGAAATCGCAACACATCGAACTCATTCCCCTATCGCTCTCTCACTGCGAAGAACTCATTCGCTACGCCCAAGAGCCAACGCTTTGGACTTGGTGGCTGCGCCGTCCGCCGACTCATCTCGCACAAATGCAGCAAGAAGTGCAAACCGCACTTTATCAGCAGCAACAAGGCATCCGCATCGCTTATGCAATCAAGCACCTTGAACGCCAAGAACTCATCGGCAGCACATCTTTTTTAAATATCAATGAAGCTCACAAAACTATTGAAATTGGTGGCACATGGCTTGCCCTACCGTTTCAGAAATCAGGCATTAATCGTGAATGCAAAAACCTACTGATTAACTTTGCGTTTAATGACTTAAAAATGAATCGAGTGGTTTTGCAAACCGATGAGCTCAACATAAGATCACGTCGAGCGATTGAAAAATTGGGAGCAGTATTTGAAGGGATTGCACGGAATGATCGCATCGTCTGGGACGGACGGATTCGATCATCGGCGGTGTATAGTATTTTGAAGGATGAGTGGCTTAAAAAATGAAACGGTGCGAAATCCTAAGCCAACGTCAAATTCACCACATCCAAGCGTTTATCATCCACCGAACACGTTTGTTCCTGAACATCAGCCTTCAACGACTCAAAATCAAACAGTTCACGATCAGCCAGCTGTGACGGATGCACGCTCTGCAATGCAGTAAAAATACTTGCCAAGCGCTTCGGATGCTCAATATCCCAATCACGCAACATATTATTGATCACCGCGCGTTGTAAGTTCTCTTGAGTTCCACATAAATTACACGGAATGATGGGGAACTGGCTCTGGCTGGCATATTTAATAATATCTTTTTCAGCGACATAAGCCAGCGGACGAATCACGATATTTCGACCATCATCTGACTTCAACTTTGGTGGCATTGCTTTCAATGTCCCACCATGAAAGAGATTCAAGAAAAACGTCGCCATGATGTCATCACGATGATGACCAAGTGCCACTTTGGTCGCGCCAATTTCCTGAGCAAAGCCATAGAGGGAGCCACGACGTAAACGTGAACACACTGCACAAAAGGTTTTCCCTTCAGGCGTCAGTTCCTTCACGATGCTGTAAGTGTCTTTTTCCAAAATGTAATAAGGGATATTGCGGCGTGAGAGATATTCAGGCAAAACGTGTTCAGGAAAATCTGGCTGTTTTTGATCCAGATTGACTGCCACAATATCGAAGCGAATCGGCGCAATCGCTTGCAGCATCAGCAAAATATCCAACATGGTATAGCTGTCCTTGCCACCTGACACGCAAACCATGATCTTGTCGCCATCTTCGATCATATTGAAATCTTTGATCGCCTCGCCCACTTGCCGACGAATTTTCTTCTGCAACTTCAAAAAAGCCGTAGTTTTGGGTGCATCTGGATTCAAAAATGGCAGGCGCGAAAGATCTTCTACGACAGCGACATCCAAACCCTTATCAAATAGGTCAGTATCTAGATCATCTGTCGAGTCTTCTACAAGGTCTTTAGCAAAATCAACACTCATTACACACCCAATTCGGCTTGTTCAATTTATCGCGCGCATTTTAACGAAGTTTAAAGTCTACCAGCAATCATTCCACCGTAACTCACTGCAAATTTCAGTTGCAGAGCGCGTCACGCTCAAGTAAATTTCAGAGTAAATAAAGATTTAAATAGCACAATAATTTTTCACGCTTCAATGCAATTTAGGACGCGATGACACATGGATACAACGAATAAAACGCTTTGGAAAAACTGGTCCGGCTTACAACAATCTCGTCCAACTCAATTTGTGAAGCCCACAGATGTGACCCAACTCAGCCAAACCATATGCCAAGCTCAAAAATGCCGCGTAGTCGGCGCTGGTCATTCGTTTTCACCTTTGGTCTGTACCGATAACACATTAATTTCACTAGATTCGCTGACAGGTCTAGTGCGCTATGATGAACAGCTCAATCAAAGCACTCTACTTGCAGGCACACGTTTAAAAAATCTCGGGCCACTGCTTGATCCCATTAACCAAGCACTCCAGAATCAAGGTGATATTGATGAGCAAAGTCTCGCAGGTGCCGTATCCACTGGCACACATGGTACTGGAACAAGTCTGACTTGCTTATCAGGTTTCGTTGAAGGCTTCCAATTGGTCACTGCAAATGGCGAAACGCTTGAATGTAATGCCACCGAGAACAGTACCATTTTTGAAGCAGGTCGCATATCACTAGGAAGCTTCGGTGTACTCAGCCAAATCACCATGCAAAATCGACCTCGTTATCGCTTAAAAGAACAGATTCAGCTCACACCACTTCAAGATATTTTGAGTCATATGAATCAATGGAAAACGGAACATCGTCATATTGAATGCATGGTTTTTGTCTACGCACAAGATGCGATCTTAAAAACGCTTGACCCGACCGATGACGAGATTAAAACACTTCCCGCGCCGTGGCCTTCAGATGATACGTTATTGACCATATTTTCTGAAATTGCCAGAAAAACTCCACGCTTGAACCCTTATGTGCAGAAACTATTAGGTGCATTTATCAAACCTACAACACGAGTGGATTGGTCATCGGTGGTTTTTCCAAGTGTGCGGGAAACTCGCTTTAATGAAATGGAATACCAGATTCCTGCCGAACGCGGCTTAGAATGTCTAGCCGAAGTTGTCGAAGCGCTACGCCAGCATAAAGCACCAGTCTTTTTCCCCATCGAATATCGCTATGTCAAAGCCGATGACATTTGGCTCAGTCCTTTTTATCAGCAGGATTGCGCCTCAATCTCAGTCCATCAATATCACAAACAAGATTGCCGCGAGATATTTAAAATCGTCGAACCCATTTTCTGGAAATATGGCGGACGACCACATTGGGGAAAAATGCACACACTCAATGCATCAGCACTTAAAAAATTATATCCACGCTGGGATAATTTTTTAGCATTAAGACAAGAACTTGACCCTCAGAAAAAATGGATTAACCCACATTTAGAATCATTATTTTTTACTTAATTTCTTTGGCTAAAAAAAAAGGATAACAAGGCCATGTCAAATTACTTCTATGCGCTAAATAACGCATTACAACACGCTAATTTTTCCTTACCAACACTCATCATTGATCATGCTCGATTAGATGTAAATCTTGCACAAATCAAACAGATGCTACCCGCTACGACACAGCCACGATTGGTTGTCAAATCACTCGCATCAATCGAACTCCTCAAATATATTGCTAATGATTTAAACTGCAATCGGTTCATGGTTTTCCATTTGCCTCATATTGAACTCATTGTAAACGCCTTTCCTCAAGCTGATATTTTGCTCGGAAAACCAATGCCTGTAAAAGCCATGCAACTTTTTTATGAACAACATAAAAATGCAATACAGACACCCATTCAATGGTTGGTTGATAGTCTTGATCGTTTGCAACAATGTTTGAACTTGGCCAAGAAATTAGAATTAAAGCTGTTAGTAAGTATCGAACTTGATATCGGCTTACATCGCGGCGGAATGCAAGATTTAGAACAGTTTCGAGAGTTATTAAATCTCATTCAAGACAACCCGAAACATCTACAATTAAGTGGACTCATGGGTTACGACGCTCATGTTGGCAAAATTCCAAGGCTCATTAAATCAGTAGAAAAGACCTACGAACAATCTCAAGCACAATATCAAAAATACATCTCCTGTTTAGGCAACGAATTTCCGAAGCTAAATACTCCAAATCTCTGTTTTAATGGCGCTGGAAGTCCAACCTTCAGTCTACATGCCAAGCACAGCGTTTGTAATGACCTTTCATTTGGTTCAATGCTACTAAAACCATTAGATTTTGATATACCCACTTTAGTCGACTTTCAGTCCGCACTATGGATTGCGACACCCGTCCTCAAAAAATTACCGACAACTCAAATTCCAGGATTAGCATTACTCGATAATGCACCACATCATAAGAATGCACTCTTTGTTTATGGTGGAAATTGGATGGCAGATTATGTTTATCCTGAAGGAACTCAGACAAACTCGTTATATGGTCGAAGCAGCAATCAAGAACTCATCAATGTCTCAAAATCATCTGATATCCAGATTGATGATTTCGTCTTTTTACAACCCACTCAAAGCGAAGCGGTGATTAGCCAGTTTGAGCACATCTGGCTTTATCGTGGACAGCACTTTACACCGTGGCATACATTTATGGCGTAGCACTTAACCAAATGCAGCAAAGAGATTTTATGCTCACCTTTGATGTGTTTGCCTTGCTTTGATCGTGTCTAGTTCTGAGCATTATCCAAACGCATTGCAATATTATAATCATGCGCAAAACGACCATTTTTTTCGATCATTTTGCGCAATCATCATGACCTTTGCTGACAACATCCGATCAGGTATTCAACCATTAAAATGGCAAGAGCGTTGATATCCCGATCTGTCCACCAGTACTGTAGGAACTACTAGTCACCCCACCATCCAGTGACCAATTGCCACTTTCACTAGTGTGGCGCAGCGTCACACCAACTGCATTTTGCCCGCCGTAAGTACCACCACCCAAACGCAATGATGTACGACCAGGCACAGATGCGGCTGGTTGCAACGCCAAAGCTGCTGCAGCTGCCGCATTGGCTCGATCACCAACACGATTGATTTGATAACTGAGATCAGCATTCGCAGCATTTAACTGATTGAGATTAACAGCATCAGTGCCTTGTGTCGCAGGGGCGACGTTGGTGATTTGGCGCTCGCTGCCTACGGAACCAACAGATACGGTGTTATCACGTGTTGTCGTAGAGCCTTGACCCAGTGCCACTGAATTACTATTTGTAGCGCTACTATTTGCACCCAATGCGGTTGAATTATTACCACTGGCAATCGCATTATTTCCCAAAGCAACTGTCGGATCGGCAACCGCTTGGGCACCCGCTCCAATTGCAACAGAGCCTGCATGACTTGCGCTTGCACCTGAACCAATCGCAATCGTATCGCTATCACTGGCACTTGCATTTGAACCAAATGCGATTGAATTACTGCTTGACGAATGTGCTCCCGCACCAATAGCCACCGCATCTGCACCCGTTGCTGATGAATCGGTATGCGCGGTGTTATTAATCCGCATACCGATCACGCCCGTATTCTGAATCGTTGATACAGTAGTGCTCACCGTACCTAAACTCGTGCTGATCGATGACACAGAAGTATTAGTTGCGCTGAGTCCACTACTGACTGATGAGACAGATGTGTTCGTTGTACTTAAGCCACTCGATATTGAGGAAATCACACTGCTTGAATTCGTAACATTTGCACTGAGCGAACTTAAGTTGCTACTGATTGAAGATACCGAGGCATTCGTGCTGCTCAATCCACTGGAGATCGATGACACGGCAGTATTGGTAATATTTAAACCACTACTGATAGAAGATACAGCTGAGTTGGTATTGCTTAATCCATTACTAATTGCGGATACAGATGTATTTGTATCACTTAAACCGCTGCTGATGGATGACACCGTAGCATTCGTACTACTTAAGCCGCTGCTAATCGTTGAAACGGTTATATTGGTATTACTTAAACCACCGCTAATGGATGAAACCGTTGAATTTGTACTATTTAAACCACTACTAATCGCAGATACAGACGTGCTAGTTGCAAAAAGTTGAGAACCATTCACGGCATCAGTTGAGCTTGCCGTGAGTTGACCTGCAGCCACATTAGTAATTTGTCGTTCATTGCCCACAGAACCGACAGAGACCAGTCCGACTGGACTCGAACCCGCAAAACCTGCAACAGGAACAGCTAGCCCATCTGAGGAGTTATTACCCAAAATTACATTATTATTGTTATTGGCCGTGACATTATTGCCGATGACAAAAATATTGTTACCACCAATAGTGTTATTATTACCTAGTGCATATGAACCATTCCCCGTGATGATATTGGGATCTCCAATGGCACCACTATTTGCACCACTGACGTTATTTCCCACTCCAATCGCTAGACTGCTTGCGCCTGATGCAATTGAACCATCACCCAGCGCAAGTGAACTGCCTCCTGTCGCTGATACACCATGCCCAATTGCAGTATCGTTGGTTGTGACGCCGCCGCTGATTCCAGCCACAGTGCCAGTCCCGATAGCAACATCGCTATCATTGTATGCCGTCGCTGAACTAGTCGTTGTTCCTGCGCCACCGATTGCCACCGCTGCAATTCCTTTTGCTGTTGCTCCAGAACTACCAGATGTCGTATCGCCACTACCCAGCGCAACAGCGTTCGCCTGATTGGCATAAGCATGTGCACCACTGGCGAATGCTCCATCTGCCGCTGCTGATGCGCTGCCGATTGCACTCGCATCTACACCGACAGCATCAGCATACGCACCTATCGCTGTCGCGTTCACATTTAATGCGCGTGAGCCAATCCCAACAGCTGTAGATCCTCCAGATAATGCGAACGCTCCATCGCCGCCTGCAAATGAAGAGCCCCCTTTCGCCTGCGCACCATTACCAATCGCAGTATTGTTCGTATCACTACCACCTGAAACACCTGCAACCGTGTTGGTTCCAAAGGCAACGTCATTAGTTCCATAAGCTTTCGCTGTATTCCCGATGGCATTAGAGGAAAATCCAGCCGCATTTGCGGTATTACCCAGTGCATTGGCTGAAGTCCCCGACGCAACTGAGTTATAACCGATCGCATTAGTAAAACTACTACTTGCAATAGTTTGATAACCTATTGCCGTTGAAGCATACGAATTTGCAGAAGTTCCAGTTCCCATTGCATTCGCACTATTGCCCGTCGCTGCAGCAAAATAGCCGATTGCATTAGCGCCTAGCCCTGCATTGGCATGTGCACCAAGTGCTGTCGCATCAACATCAGTGGCTTTGGATTGATAGCCGATGGCATTCGAATTGAGACCACTTGCTATGGCACTATCTCCCGCAGCAAACGAACCACCACCCGTAGCCTTTGCCGCATTTCCGATTGCAGTATCATTGGTCAACGCACCGCCAGAAATACCCGCTATCGCACTATTACCTAGCGCAATATCATTATCATTATATGCATTCGCAACAGCCCCTATCGCATTACTATTGACCCCTTTTGCTGATGCCGAGTCTCCAATAGCAGTAGCGTTACTAGCCGTCGCTGACGCAAAAAATCCAAAAGCATTAGAAGCAGTCCCTGTCGCTTTAGATTGATTACCAAAAGCACTTGCAGCATTGCCGCTCGCATCAGATGAATTGCCATAAGCATTGGCGTTTAAAAAAGCATTCGATGAATTACCAAGCGCATTTCCCGTATTACTCGCCTTGGCATTATGACCAATTGCATTGGCCTGAAAACCAGCATTAGCGCCGTCGCCAATCGCATTTGAATCAAATCCATTGGCTGTGGCATTGGAACCAATCGCATTCGAACTGTCGCCATTGGTCGTCGCTGCAAAACCAATCGCTGTAGAACCAACACCGGTCGCAGAAGAACTCACACCCACAGCAATTGATTCAATAGTATTCGCCGTCGCAAAGTAACCAATTGCATTAGATGCGTTACCAATCGCCTTAGCATTTGTACCGACCGCAAAAGAACCACCACCGATTGCCTGTGCTTTACTACCAATCGCAATATCGTTCGTGACTGTTCCACCAGACACACCAGCGACGGCACTAGAACCGAATGCAATGGCATTATCATTGTATGCCGTAGCACCACTGCCGATCGCGGAGGAATTCTGACCGCTCGCGGTCGCACTTGTTCCAGTACCCGTACCCGTATTTGACCCTATTGCAAGCCCACCAGTTGTATTAGAAGAATCACCTATGTTCGCGGCATAATTGGCATAAACCGTATTCACCTGCAAGAAACACAAACTCACCGCGGCGGCAAGCAATGACATCCTAAGTCTCACACTTTGAGTGAGAACTGGATCTTCCTGTACATCATTATTGGTTGTTACAGATGAGTGGCTATTTTTACCACTCGCCTTACTTATTTCGGAGACCGCAATCCATGTATTGCATGCTTTGCTCCAAATCACTCGATAGATTCTATTCATAACACAACCCTCTTTTTTTAGATTTAAGTCGCGATGTTTTATTGAATTTCATGAAGCCTGATTTATCTTAATTAAAACTTTATCTTTAACAGTATTATCAATCACTTAAACAATTAAATTCTTAATAGCAACAGGGAAAAACAAAGAACGAATAACGCGAAACACCTCACGATATTAATTAAAATTAATTCAATGATTAAACCGACTCTAATCCTATACAAATCAAAACACAACATAAAAATATTCAAATAAATTCAGTTATTTATAAAAATAAAAATAAAAAGTTAATTTTTTTAACACCGTCTCTTACCTTTTTAGATTTTTCATGTATATTACGAATACTGAGTGCTAATTCACGTTATTTTGGAATATGGAATGATGCATAAGGTCGAACAGCACGAAGCTGTTTCGAAAAAGGAATAATAAGTATTAAAAACGGACTTTTATAATAAGAAAAGCTTAATAACGCTCCACAAGAAGCATTTCATTGAGTACGTCTTTAGTACTGTTTAATCCACACACAAACTGGACATAGACTCTAATCAGTCAGATAGAGCCTATTCATTTTATGGAAAAAAACAGGAAATAATTATGAAAAAATCACTATTAGCCATCGTCGTATTATGCTGTGCAGGATTAACTCACGCGGAATCCCCTTGGAGTGTCAAGGTTGGATTCTCTGATGTGATTCCTAAAGGTGATGGCGGCACACTCGCTGGATTTTCTGCATCAACCTCAAATAATGTACAATTTACGCCATCGATTGAGTACGCGATTAATCCCAATCTATCTGCTGAAGTACTCCTCGCCACGCCCTTTACCCATAGCGTTTATTTAGACGGTACAAAAGTTGCCAGTTTTAAAGACTTGCCGCCAACCGTATCACTTAAATATAGCTTCGCAAGCTACAACGGTTTCAGACCTTATTTTGGGCTAGGACTGAATTACACTTTGCTCTGGGGCGAAAAAGCTTATGGTCCATTAACTGGCTCAAAACCGCATGGAGACAACACCGTGGGTATGGCTGGACTGATCGGAGTACAATATGACATTCCAAACACACCTTATGGCGTTGCTCTCGATATTCGCAAAGTCGATATTGTCAGTAAAATGAAGGTGGATGGCACCAAAGTCGGTGATCTCGTCGTTGACCCTTGGGTTGTGGGCCTAAGTGCAGCATACAAATTCTAAAGAAACTGTTTTTTCGCAGTGCCTTGAAAAACAGGGCACTGCAACATCACCGCTCAAAACACTCCCCCTCATCATCAACATTGATCGCAATACTCCACGCGTAGATCTTGTTGTAAACAGCCGCATACGTCATAATCTTGCCCTTTATAGAATCCGCTTGGAAAGTACCTACGCCATGATGCGAACTCATTACTGTGGCTCATTGACTGAAGCCCTTTTAGAACAAACTGTTACCCTGTGCGGCTGGGTACATCGTCGCCGTGACCATGGCGGTGTCATTTTCCTAGACATGCGTGATCGTGATGGTCTCGTACAAGTCGTTATTGATCCAGATACCCCTGAAGCCTTTGCAACTGCTGATCGCTCACGTAGCGAATATGTATTGAAAATCACAGGTCGCGTCCGAAAACGTTATGCGGGTACAGAAAACGCAAACATGGTCAGTGGTCAAATCGAAGTTTTGGCTAAAGAAATTGAAGTTCTTGCAACTTCCGAAACGCCGCCATTTCCACTCAATGACGACTTCACCAACGTTTCTGAAGAGAACCGTCTGAAATATCGTTACCTCGATATGCGTCGTCCAGAAATGCTGGAACGTATGCGTTTCCGCTCAAAAGTCACCAGCCAGATCCGTAACTATCTGGACGAAAATGGCTTCCTCGACGTTGAAACTCCAATTCTGACCCGTGCAACACCAGAAGGCGCACGTGACTATCTGGTGCCTTCACGTACACAACCAGGCAGTTTCTTTGCGCTGCCACAATCACCGCAATTGTTTAAACAATTGCTGATGGTGTCTGGTTTTGATCGTTATTACCAAATCGCTAAGTGCTTCCGCGACGAAGACTTGCGTGCTGATCGTCAACCTGAATTCACTCAGATCGACGTTGAAACGTCATTCATGAGCGACGAAGACATCATGAACATGATGGAAGGCATGATCGTCAAACTCTTTGATAACCTGATGGGCATCAAATTCGACAAATTCCCACGCATGACTTATGCCGAAGCAATGCGCCGCTTTGCATCTGATAAACCAGATATGCGTATTCCACTTGAATTGGTTGACGTCGCTGATTTGCTGCAAGACATCGAATTCAAAGTCTTCGCAGCACCAGCAAAAGATCCAAAAGGTCGTGTCGTTGCACTCCGTGTGCCTAATGCTGGCGATTTGTCGCGTGGCAAGATCGACGACTACACCAAATTCGTCGGCATCTACGGCGCAAAAGGTTTGGCATACATCAAGATCAATGACATCACCAAAATCAACAATGGTTTGGATGGCAAAGAAACAGGTCTGCAATCGCCAATCGTTAAGTTCTTCCCTGATGCAGCACTGCAAACCATCATCGAACGCACTGGCGCACAAAACGGCGACTTGATTTTCTTTGGTGCGGATAAAGCCAAAATCGTTAACGATGCAATGGGCGCGCTACGTATCAAGATCGGCCACGACCTCGGCATGGCAACTTGTGAATGGGCACCACTCTGGGTTGTCGATTTCCCAATGTTTGAAGAAGTAAGCGATGGTCAATGGACTTCGGTTCACCATCCATTCACCTTGCCAAAAGGTAGCGTAGAAGAAATGAAAGCCAATCCAGGCGCAGCCCTCTCTGTCGCTTATGACATGGTGTTGAACGGCACTGAATTGGGTGGTGGTAGCTTGCGTATCTTTACTTTGGAAATGCAAAAAGCGGTGTTTGAAGCACTCGGCATTTCTGATGAAGAAGCCGCAGACAAATTCAGCTTCTTGCTTGACGCGCTAAAATACGGTGCGCCGCCACATGGTGGTTTGGCATTCGGTTTAGATCGTCTGATCATGCTCATGACTGGCGCATCATCAATTCGTGATGTCATCGCATTCCCAAAAACCAAAACTGCTGAATGTCCTCTGACACAAGCACCTGCACCTGTTGAACCAAATCAACTGCGTGATTTGGGTATTCGCCTGCGCGAGAAAGTAAAGGCTGAAGAAACGAAAGGCTAATTCACAACGTTATTAAAAAATGCCCCAACGTGCTTGGGGCATTTTTATGTAAAGTCAAAATATAAACAAGGACAGGCATATGTTAGAAAATAAAGATGAAATTCTAGAAAGTGCTAAAAACTGGTTTCGCGAAACTATCGTAGAAAATCACACAAAAAATGCATTAAAGCTCGTTGATGCATCTGAATTCATTATCAATCCATTCCTTGCTTTATATCTAGCGAATTTTTTGACAGGAAACTCATCCAAGGAAAGTATTGCAAAAGCTCTTGTTTATCCAAGATTACTGGGGACTTCCATTAACACATCTTTTGGACAGAATATTCAAAAATTTATCAGCGAAGTTTTAGATGGATTTGGAAGCACAACTTCTGGTATAGATATTGAATTTATTGATCAAATTGATAAACGCAAAAAATATTGCCAGTTAAAAGCAGGACCAAATACCATTAACAAAGATGATGTAGAAACAATCGCAGGTCACTTTAAAGCTGTAAAAAATTTAGCACGCACCAACTCGATTCAAATTAGTTTCGACGACATGGTCGTCGGTCTAGTCTATGGGGAAGACTCAGAACTAAGCTCACATTATAAAAGAATCACCAAAGATTACGATTACCCTATCTATGCTGCTCGCGAATTCTGGCATCGTTTGACTGGAGACAATGACTTTTATGAAGATTTAATTAGCGCGATCGGCAGCGTTGCTAAAGAAACTGACCACAGCCACACTCTCAATGAAATTATTTCCTCGCTTTCAAAAGAAGAGCAAATTATTAATCTTTCACAAGCAGATACCAATCAAACGTAAATATTTAATTGACAATAAATCACTGTCTCAATAAAGTAACCATGCATATAGTTTAGGTGATTTTGTTATGTTAAAAAATAGTCCAATAAAACAAAAAAATATTCTTTCTATATCTGAGGTGTCGAAGCTTTTAAATGTTTCAAAAGACACATTAAGAAGATGGGATGAATCAGGGTTATTAACATCACAACGAGATGGGATGAATAATTATAGATTTTATACTCAAGAACAATTGAGCCTTTTTGAAGAAGTAAAAAGTAAACAAAACTCCTCTTGGGATGACGAATTTAAATCTGAACCTATCCGCCCATATCGACTATTAGAGCTTTTTGCAGGTGCAGGAGGTCTAGCCCTCGGCATGGAAAAAGCAGGATTTGAATCTGTTTTGTTGAATGAAATCGATAAGCAAGCTTGTAATACACTTCGTCAAAATCGCCCTCACTGGAATGTCGTTGAAGGCAATATCTCGAATATCGACTTCACACCATATCATAATAAAATTGACATCTTAACTGGCGGATTCCCTTGCCAATCATTTTCCTATGCAGGCAAAAAACTCGGATTTGATGACACTCGTGGAACACTGTTCTTTGAATTCGCGAGAGCAGTTAAAGAAACAAATCCTAAAGTCCTTATCGCAGAAAACGTTCGCGGACTGTTAAACCACGATGAAGGAAAAGCTTTAGAAACAATCAAAAATGTGATTGATGAATTAGGTTACGCACTCGTAGAACCTCGTGTACTTCGTGCTATGTATTATCAAGTGCCACAAAAACGTGAACGACTCTTCTTAATTGCCATTCGCAAAGACCTTGTATCCTTAGGCAGTTTCGCATGGCCATCACCATATAAACGCGTTATGACCATGCAAGATGCTCTTCGGGCAGGGGATTTATTTGAAACAGATGTTCCACCGTCCCTAGGTCAAAAATATCCTCTAAAAAAAGCAGCAGTTTTAGATCAAGTACCTCAAGGTGGATATTGGCGAGACTTACCTGAAGAAATTCAGAAAGAATACATGATGAAAAGTTATTATCTAGGTGGAGGAAAAACTGGAATGGCAAGACGCTTATCTTGGGATGAACCAAGCCTCACGCTCACTTGCTCTCCAGCGCAAAAACAGACTGAACGATGCCACCCAGATGAAACTCGTCCATTAACTGTTCGCGAATATGCAAGAATTCAAACATTCCCTGATGACTGGCTATTTGCAGGCTCACTCTCTGCCCAGTATAAACAGATTGGGAATGCAGTTCCTGTCAATCTTGCTTACGCAGTTGGACGTGCTGTAGTTCGATTACTCAACCAAATTGAGATAAACGCAATAAACTATGCCGAACGTATTGCAAGTTAAGCAGCCCATCCTAAAAATAAACTATCAGATTTTAGAATGAGTTTAATCACTTCGATGCCCGATGAAACGCTTCACCTGCTGCAATCGGATCACCTGTTCGTTCAAATGTATCTAACCATACATGATAATGTGCCAAAGTCGGCTGTTGCCATGGATGAAAATCGCGACGGAAATATTTCAAAAACGTTTTGCCCATAGGCGCTAACATCCCGTTTTGCCCAAATAGCTTAAACAAACCACCACGAATCAATTTCATGCGTTGAAAAAAGCTAAAACCATCTGCTTTAAGAAAGTAATTCGTCATTCGCAGAGAATCTAGGGTAAAAAAGAACATTAAAAAAAACATCGCCGAGACCCGTGTCAAATAAGACACGTTAACAACTTTCATGACATCAAAAGTCACAGCTTTATGCTCAACCTCTTCAATGGAATGCCACGCCATCATCGCCCGCACGCGATAATCAACATGATCCATGGTTTCTTTCTTAGCAAAGAAGCACTCCATCATTAGCGCCGTAATGTGTTCACATGCAACTGTTAATGCCAAATTATATTTGGCCGAAAAACAGCTCAAAAGCAGATTAAAAATCCTATGCTGATAACGAACCAATTTGTCTACAGGCATCCCCTGATCACGCAAAATCTGATTAAACTCGGTATGCACGATCCCATGCTGCCCCTCTTGACACATAAAGTCTTTTACTTCTTGCATGAGCTTCGGATCAGTAATACGATCGCGAAATGGGCGAAGACTACTAATAAAATAGCGCTCCCCTTCAGGAAAAGTGGCAAAAACACCACCCCAGAATCGCGTCAAAAATGCATCATTATCAAACCAATATTTAGGAATACTATGATCTAGCTTAAAATCTAGTTTTTCTCGCACAACCATGCTCTGTTTAATATTATCGTAATCTTTGGATACGACCATATTCATTCTAGTTCTCCTAAAATACCCTTTTATACCCATGACAGCATGTTCAGGGATAAGTACAAACTGGTACTCTTTGTTTTATTATCTGGATTTAGCGCTCTGACATTGCATTATTTCTTTTAAATCTAAATCGTATTGCTTTTCCGATAGCATACACTCAGTTCTTCACAGAACTATTTCCTCAACCTATACCATACACCTTGTGATGTTATATTGGAACAAAAAAAGCCCAATCATTCCGCTGGGCTTTGTGATCTTTACATTTTAGATACCTATTTTCCCGCTTGATGGAACGCCTCACCTGCTGCTATAGGATCGCCTGTTTGTGCAAAAGTGTCCAACCAAACTTGATATTGTGCAACTGCTGGGGTCTGCCATGGATGAAAGTCTGGGCGAAAGTAATCAAGCCATGGTTTAGCCATTGGCGCAAGCATACCTTTACGTCCAAAGATCGCAGGTAACCCTTTCCGAGCCAACTTCATACGCTCACGTAAACTAAATCCATCCGCCTTCAAAAACTGATTGCAAATGTACAAAGAGTTAAGCGTAAAGTTCGTGGTCAAAAAGATCATTCCCCAGACTCGCATCGCGTATGAAACATCTGCCATTTTCATTACGTCGAATGCAACCGCTTTATGCTCCATTTCTTCGATTGAATGCCATGCCAACATTGCACGCACACGATAGTCTGTATTCTCCATCGTCTCTTTATGTTCAAAAAAACACTCAGCCATCAACGCAGTAATGTGTTCACACGCAGCAGTGACCGCAAGATTAAATTCAGGCGAACGCTCTTCGAGTCGAGTTGAAAATAGCTTTTTCTGAAAATCAACCAGTGCCTTAATCGGCATGCCTTGATCTTGCAGAATCTGATTAAACTCTGTATGCACGATGCCATGCTGACTTTCTTGACGGATAAAATCCTTTACTTCCTCTGCTAATTTTGCGTCAGTGACACGATCACGGAACTGACGCACACTACTCATAAAATAACGCTCACCTTCTGGAAAAGTGGCACAAATTCCATCCCAAAAGCGCGTCACAAAGGCATCGCCACCATGCCAATATTTCGGAATTGTATGATCGAGTTTGAAATCCAATTTTTCACGCACGACAATGTCATTTTTAAGACCAACGGAATATGCAGCGTTTACGGCCATGTTCATTGTTATTCCCTCAGGAAGTGTCTTGATGATGAGAGTATTGCGCAAACTCATCAATAAAAATTGACAAAGCTCGTCAATCTTTATACAAATGACGACATGAAAACGCATTCTAGTCGCCAAGATGCTTACATTAATCAGACTTATGTACTGCTATTGGTTGAATACATCAAGCATCATCATCCTCAACCTGATGGGATGTTACATACGCTTGGCATAGTCCAAAACACGGCTCCATCGGATGAGCGAATCCCACTTTCAGATTTTACAAAGATGCTCAAACGCATCGAACAAGAAATGAATGAACCCCATTTGGCGATTGAAATGGCGCGGCATATAACTGCGGCTCATTTCGGGGTCTTAGGTTACTTAATTTTGGCATGTGCCAATCTGGGTGAAGCACTGGCCTTGCTCACACGATACGCCCGATTGCTCAACGACCACTTTGTCATGAAGACCCATATTGAAGACGACATTCTTATTTTGACATGGGATTTTTCTGACCTAAAAGACCTGCTTTTTTATGAACTCGGTCTTGCCGCCATGATGCAATTTACCAATCATCTCATCGGAATCAATGCGTCTACCTTAGAAGTGCACTTACGCTCTCCTCGTCCACAAAATCCCGCTTATTACGAAGAGTTTTATGGCTGCCCAGTCTTTTTTGACCAAAAGGATATGGTGATCAAACTTCCAGCCCAATTACTCACAACACCAGTCAAACAGCCTGATCGGATTCTATTAGATCTACTATCCAAACAAGCCGATCAAGCGCTCGCGGCTTTGCCACAACAAGATGGTGAATGGGCACAAAAAGTTCGCCAAGAAATTGTTCGCTTATGTCATGAAGACACACCCACTCTAACCAAGGTAGCTAACCAGTTCTATGTCACACCACGGACGCTCCAACGTCATCTCAATGATGAAGGCTTTAGTTTCCAAGTGCTTCTGGATGACACTCGCAGACATTTAGCCGAGCAATATTTACAAGATCATCGACTACAACTGACTGACATTGCCGACTTACTCGGTTATTCTGACCAAAGCGCACTGACACGTGCATTTAAACGATGGACAGGAAATACGCCAAAACTCATCCGAAAAAATAGCTAATACGAAAACAATACCAAAAAATAGAGCCTAATCATGCCGACATTCAAAGATCACTTTTCATCACTCGCAACAGGATATGCAGCCTATCGCCCTGAATATCCACCGGAACTATTTGAATGGCTTGCAGGACTATGTACCGAACACGAGCTAGCATGGGATTGTGCAACTGGAAATGGACAAGCCGCAAAATACATCGCAAAACATTTTGAATATGTGATTGCAACAGATGCATCTGCTGAACAAATTGCGCAGGCTCAAGGGGCGGACAATATTGTTTTTCGCGTTGCTTCGGCAGAACATTCAGAGTTAAAACAACACTCCGTTGACTTACTAGTTGTGGCTCAAGCAGTGCATTGGTTCGATTTAGAAAAGTTTTATACCGAAGCGCGGCGCGTCCTCAAACCGAATGGCATTATTGCTTTAATTACCTATGCCCATCATCGTGTCAATGCAGAAATCGATGTGCCGTCACTGCATTATTATCATGATGTCATTGGCAATTATTGGCCTTCTGAGCGTAAATGGGTTGAAACAGGTTATCGCGATTTACCATTCCCATTTACAGAAATTAAAGCGCCTGAATTTAAACTCGACGCACATTGGTCATTGCCACATTTTGTTGGCTACCAAGCCACATGGTCAGCCACAAAGCGATATATCGAAAGCACAGGACACAATCCTATTCCCGAACTGCAAGCAGCATTAGCACCGCTTTGGGGTGCTCCTGAAAAATCACGCAAAATTGAATGGCCACTTTCTCTTCGTGTTGGTCGCGTTACATCAACACATTGAAGCCCTAATTAATATCTAATACATGGGTCTGTTTGAAGTGTCTCCCCCAGTAAATAATGGGTAGTAGAAGTATTAAGCCCAATATTGCAGCCAAACCAAATTGAGCGGTATAACCCAAACCATTAGCCAGATAGCCGCTAATCAGATAACCGATTCCACCTAGAATAGTGGTTGCACAAACCTGAAATGTAAAATCACTGCCTGCATGCTGAGGACGTGCATAATCCATTGCTACGGTCAATAAACCCACCATCGCCATTGCAGCAGCAACATGTTCGATAGCATTTGCGGCGTACAACTCCCACCCCATCAGTGGATAATGCTGGGTAAATGCCCATGCGATCAAACTATATAAACCTGTCGTCAACGCTTGCAACCCATTAAAACACCACAGCGCTGTCACCCGATTAATATGTCGCATTAACCATGCGGCCACAGCGGCACCGACCAGAGATGACATTGAGCCAACAATCGTGCCCCAAAAACCAATCTTGGATAGACTAAACCCCATATCCACCATCAATGGCTTCACCATGCCATTCGACATATAATCGGCAATCTTAAACACCAATAAAACCAGCAACCATAAACGCATTTCAGGGTTAGACCAAAAATAACCAAACTGTTTCTCTAAGATATGTAGTCGCTTAAACAGACGACCGCGAATATCACGCAATGAATGAGTAGATGGCTGGGAAATATGGAGCGTACTTTTGAGTTCGTGTTTATTAATCCATACAGGTTCTTTAAAGAACAACACGGGTATCGTACTCAAAGCAATTAAACCCATCATTGAAAAGAACATGACTCGCCACGATGACCAATCCATGACCATCAACAGGACACCACCACCGATAATTAAACCAATACGATAACCCACCACCTGAATCGCATTCCCCGCACTCCGCATATTGCTATTAAGCATACGCACAGCCAAACCATCCGTTGCAATATCCTGCGTACAACCCACGACAACCAATAAAATCAATAAACTAAATAATATCGCTGCCGATTGCGGATGGACTAAAGATGATGGCTCAAACATTGCCACAGCAAAAAGAATCAGAATAGAGAGCAGTGAAGATGGCAAAATCCAGCAGCGACTTTGACCAATTTTTTCAATGTAATGATGATCAACCAATGGCGCCCAGAGAAACTTGACCGCCGCTGGAAATAGCAAAAGACCAGACCAACCAATCACAACCAACGACACATGATACTGGCGTAAAATGGCAGGAAGCGCCTGAGTTAAAAAACCAGCAGGTAAGCCCTGTACCACATAAAGGCTCAGCAACAACCCAAGCGCATAACGTTGAGAATGTCGGGAAGCGTTTGATGAATCATGTTCGCTCAAAAATGAACTCCAAAGAAAAGCCCCATTAGTGGGGCTTTATGAAAGGCTTGTATCAATCAAACACGATCGTCTTATTATCATGAACGATGACACGATCTTCTAAGTGCCAACGTACCGCACGCGTTAAAACATTACGCTCTACATCTTCACCCAGCTCACGTAAATCCTCAACCGTGTAACGATGGCTTACGCGCTCAACAGCTTGTTCAATAATCGGGCCTTGATCCAAATCTGCTGTCACATAGTGTGCAGTCGCGCCAATCAATTTCACGCCTTTTTCATAGGCTTGGCGATATGGGTCAGCACCCACAAACGCTGGCAAAAATGAATGATGGATATTAATAATCTTATGATGCCATTTTTCGACAAAATCAGAACTGAGAATCTGCATATAACGCGCAAGTACCAGTACATCATTCCCAGACATCAATTCGTGAATCTGAGCTTCAGCTTCAGGTTTATTCTCTTTTGTTACTTTAACCACATGAAAAGGAACACCAAAACGCTCAACAGCATCACGTAAATCCTCGTGATTACTCACCACTTGTGTAATCTCACACGGCAACAAACCACGCGACCAACGCCACAATAGCTCAAGCAAAGCATGATCGTATTTAGAAACAAGAATCCCGACTTTTTTACGCTCACCAACAAGCGTCAGTTGCCAGCTCATCTGATATTGCGTTGCGACAGTATCGCCAAATGAGCGAGTCAAAACATCACGAACTTCCTGTAAGCGATCTAAAGCAAATTCAACACGCATAAAATACGTGCCACCTTGCTCTTCGGTCGCATACTGATCCAAAGCAATAATATTTGCGCCATGATGATAAAGAAAACTTGAAACAGCTTGCACAATTCCTGAGCGATCAGCACAGGTGATGAGAAGACGTGCGGTATGGGCGATGTTCATTATTTATCCACGCAACTAATCTTGCTATCCGATAGCAATATGAAAATTTATACGGCCAGCATTCTAATACATTTTGAAGGCTGGTCTGCAAGTTAATGACTTAATTCACGCTACAACATATCCAGAGCAGGAATTAAAAAAACCTCCGCAAAGCAGAGGTTTTTTCATTTAACTAAACTGCTAATTAATTAGTATTTGTACAATCTGTACCTGTACCATATGGACTAGTATCAAAAGGTTGACCAGCTGTAGAATCAAAATCCGATTTAAGGACATTAAGATTATACGGAAGATCAGATGTGACTGTCGTACCATTCACTGTAGCAGTAGCAATCAAATCTACGGTCTGCCATGTTCCATATCGTCGCAAGAAACGAACTTGGAAATCAAACTTACCTGTGCTATCGGTCGTATAAGTAACATTAGTTCCTGAAGATGGTGCAACAAATGTAGTTGCAATTTGCGCAAAACTCGGGAAAGGCTTAGATGTACAATCAGTATAAGGTGTGCCCGTCGTTCTTACAGGAGTTCCCGTTGAAGCAACATTGTAATGCCCCTTTGCAAAGCCCAATAGATTAATTGACATTACAACCGTTTGATTTGCAATTGGTTTACCATCAATATCAACAATATTTGCTGAAAGAGACTCTGTATAATATGAACCATCACTGCTTGTTTGCAAAAGCCCCGAATTACCAAAGGTAATATTTGCAACAGGTGTTGTTACAGGTGTTGGTACCACGTTTATTACAGTTGACTGATTTGCTACAGAACCATCACCATTTGTGAGAGAAGCCTTAAATGTTACTCCACTTGCTTCAAGTGCTGATGCAAGACTTGCAGGAGAAGAATCATTTGGCAGTGTTACATTAAATGTCGCATTGCCATCTGTACCCGTAGCAACAACTGAAGGACCATTCAGTGTAACGCCGTTTGTCAATGTATCAGGAATAACGAAAGTGATGTTTTGACCAGAAACTGCACCACCATTCACATCTACCGCTTTTACTGTAATAATTGCTGTGTCGCCTGTGACCACCATTGATGGTTTATTCGATGACATCACGAGATGATAAATCGGCGTTGTTGAACTCGAAGCGCTAACAACACTCAACGTTGTCGATTGAGAAACTTTTTTACCAGTGCTATCTGTAAACGAGCCATTAACCACCACCCCTTTAGAGAGCAATGTCGCATATTCAGATGAGCTACTTGCTGTAGCTGGTAAATTAATTGTAAACGTTGCATTACCACTAGCATCCGTTGTTGCTGTGGAAGCACCGTTGATTGTAACGCCATTAGTCAATGTATCAGGAATAGATAAGGTCACTGTTTGACCTGATATACCGCCACCATTGACGTCCACCAATTTCTCAGTAATAACCGCTGTATCTCCAGTAACCACCAAAGTCGATTTACTACTGTTCAGCACGATGTGGTAGTTAGTTGCAACTGCTGCACTACTAGTAGTAGTTGTCCCACTAGTTGAACTGTTTGTCGAACTGCTATCACCATAAAAACCGCCACCACCACCGCAACCAGCCAAGGCAATCGCCGCGGAAAGCGCTGTCAACTGTAGAACATTTTTCATTTTAAGCCCTGCTCGTAATTTAGATTCCATTATTTTTCAACCCCACCAATCACATAACCCATTATTTTTTAAACCACAATCCCTAATATACGACTACTTTTCGTATACACATTCTTTGACTTTACTGCACTCAGAAAGTATTGGCAATCCAGATTCACTATATTTACAAAAATAGAGACTTAATCGTGCATTTTATAGCGGGTTGCCGAACCATCCACCATTTTGATTACCGTCACCAAAAGTTTGAAGTAGAGGCTCATACGCCGCCCGCCCTTCACCTGTCAGATAAGGCCCTTCAAGGAAAACCATTTGACGTAAACCTTGTCGTAACCAGCGTTCATCAAGCGCATCCGTTTGCGTAATATGTCCAGTCATCAGCAGGAAATTCGACCAATTTGTCATGACAATCCAGATATTAATAATCAAAGCTTCGATTTCTATAAATGATGCCTTCATCAAACCAGAATCTACAAATCCTTGATAAATTTGCATACCACGTTGCATCACATGACGCGCATAGATTGGATAGCGCTCTTTTAGAACTTCACTAGATTCAATCAAATGATTCGCATCTCGATGCAAGAAGCGGTATTTCCAGAACTGTGTAGAAAGCACATTGAAGTAGATAAACTTATCATTCACATTGAGTGGTCGATCTTCTGGAACATTGAGTAAACTCAAAATTTCCGCCTGATAAACCATCAATAATTCAGCAATGATCGCCTCTTTATTACGAAAATGATAATACAAATTACCTGGGCTGATTTCTAATGCAGCTGCGATATGATTCGTAGATACCGAGCGCTCGCCTTGTTCATTAAACAATTGCAAACTTTTCTGCAGAATACGATCACGAGTTTTCATATCACTTTTTTCCAGCCTTTTAGCAAATGAGCATTTTGCCCAAGAATACTATGTTTTAACTCAAATTTACCATTAAAAATACATTTGTCCTCATTTCACTGAACCGACCGTTCAGCAAAAATCATTTGACAGTTTAGAGTAATTGCTCTAAAACGTACACATCCTTTCCCAGATCGATTATTTAGCCATGAATAGTGCAACCAAACCAGCAACTGACAGTACAGCCGTTCGTCCTGATGTGCAACGTATGCATGATATTTTTGAAGCGCAAAAAGCCGCTTATCGCGCAAACTCCATGCCATCTGCAGCAGAACGTATTGAGCGCTTAGCACGTTTACGTCGCGTTCTAGTGCAGTATCAAGATGATTTTGCTCAAGCAATTTGCGAAGATTTCAGCAATCGCTCAGTTGATGAAACCAAAATTGGCGAAGTCATGACATGTCTAGATTCAATTGATTATGTCACTAAAAATATTAGTAAATGGATGAAACCATCCAAACGTTCAACGAATCTTCTACATCAACCAACGAAAGGTTGGGTGGCTTATCAGCCATTAGGTGTTGTCGGAATTATGTCTCCGTGGAACTACCCGCTCCTCCTGTCGATTAGCCCATTGATTTGCGCGCTGTCTTCAGGCAACCATGCAATGCTTAAAATTTCTAGCGCATCAGCAGCCTTTGGTGCGCTACTCGAAAAAGTTCTTGCGGAAGTGTTTCCAGAAAACCTAGTCGCAGTCGTAAATGGTGGCGGTGTTGTTTCTGATACATTCTGTCGTCTTCCATTCAACTTCTTAGTATTCACGGGTTCAAGTGCAATCGGCAAAACCGTCATGGCTGCTGCTGCTGAAAACCTAACACCTGTACTACTTGAATTAGGCGGAAAATCTCCAGTTGTCATTCATCCATCATTCCCTATTGCGGAAGCAGCAGAGCGTCTGACATTTGGTAAATTATGGAATGCAGGACAAACTTGCGTTGCACCAGATTTTGTTTTGCTTCCTCGTGGCAAAACAGCAGAGTTTGTTGGGCAAATGCGTAAAAACATCAGCCAGTTCTATCCAACTTTGCTGAATAATCCAGATTTCACCAGCATCGTCAATGATAAACAATATAGTCGCCTACAACGCTATTTAGATGATGCTCGTCAAAAAGGTGCAAAAGTCATTGAAGTGAATCCAGCTGATGAAGATTTGAGCCGTTCACACAAAATTGCTCCAACCATCATTACAGACATTTCATCTGACATGTTGGTTGCTCAGGAAGAACTCTTTGGCCCACTGCTGCTTGTCGTGGAATACGATACGATTGAAGAAGCTATTGATTATATTAACGATCGCCCACGTCCACTTGCACTCTACTATTTCGACTACAACGAAGAACGTGCTCAGTATCTGATGGACCACACTCATTCTGGACAGTTTGGCATTAACACCATGTTGACTCACATCGTCCATAGTGACCTACCATTTGGTGGCGTAGGTAATTCAGGTATGGGCAAATATCATGGTCATGAAGGCTTCCTCACCATGAGCCATGCGCGTTCGGTGCTGCAAGTTGGAAAACTCTATAGCGTCAAGCTACTTTTCCCGCCATTCAACAAGCCACAACATTCGCTTTTGAAGAACTTTTTCGTTCGCTAAAAAGCGTATCGCCTATCACCTCAAAATATGTAAATTTTGGGGTGGTTTTTGAGTTTCAACTTGATTAAGGCGTGTTTTTTTGGTATAAAACGCGCCTTGCTTTTTCTAATCAGTTTTAAACAGTCTTTTATGCGACGTCGGCGGCTAAAACTACGCATGAGTAGTTGGTCAAAAATGTCCTCATAGTCGGCTAAGTCGTCATATAAAGTAAAGTGGAGCTACATCATGTCAAAGGTTTGCCAAGTAACCGGCAAGCGTCCGATCGTTGGAAACAACATTTCGCACGCAAACAACAAAACCAAGCGCCGGTTCGAACCGAACCTGCATTACAAGCGTTTTTGGGTTGAAGCGGAGAAACGCTTTGTCCGCCTACGCTTAACTGCAAATGCAATGCGGATTGTTGATAAACACGGAATCGAGAAAGTCATCGCTGACTTACGCGCTTCTGGTCAAAAAATCTAAGACCATTTTTTAGGAGCCTTAATCATGCGTGATAAAATTCGCTTAGTTTCAAGTGCTGGTACTGGTTACTTCTACACCACTACTAAAAACAAACGCACTATGCCAGAAAAAATGGCGATCAAAAAATTTGATCCAACCATTCGTCAACACGTTATTTTTAACGAAGCTAAAATCAAATAATTTGATTTTCTGCTAAAAAAAGACCTACACATTGATGTAGGTCTTTTTTATTCAAAACGTTATTGTAATAAGTCCTATTTCAAAAACAACAATCACATATAAATTTCATCTAAAATTTTGCTATATTATCCGTTACAACATTGATTTCACTACACGTTATAGCCCTACGACAAGCACGACGATAGCAATCAAAACATTAGATTTCTTATTTGATTCAATCATACTTTACGATTGTCTCGCATTCATTGGAGTACAACATGTCACATGATGTTAGTTTGATTGTTCTCCTTGCCGTGGGTTTTGGTCTTGCCTTGGTATTTGGCTACATTGCAGCACGTCTACGCCTTCCTCCACTCGTAGGCTATTTAGTGGCAGGAATTTTGATTAGCCCGAATACGCCCGGCATGATTGCAGATATGCATATCGCAAATCAGCTTGCCGAATTGGGTGTGATGTTCCTCATGTTCGGCGTCGGAATGCATTTCTCTATTACCGATTTGCTTGCAGTGCGCAAAATCGCGATTCCTGGCGCGATATTACAAATCGCTGTCGCAACCCTCATGGGTATAGGTTTATCGTCTCTATGGGGCTGGAGTCTTGGTTCTGGGCTGGTCTTTGGACTATGTTTGTCTGTTGCAAGTACCGTAGTATTACTTCGAGCGCTGGAGTCACGGGGATTGATGACCTCAGTCAATGGACGGATTGCAATTGGTTGGCTCGTCGTTGAAGACTTGGTGATGGTTCTCGTTTTGGTTTTACTGCCACCAATGGCAGTGATGCTCGGCGGCGAGTCACCACATACAACAGCAGGGAGTACAAGTAATCTTTTAGTCACCGTCGGCATCACGCTCGCAAAAGTGATTACGTTTATCGCTCTGATGCTTATTGTTGGACGTCGTGTATTTCCAAAATTTCTACTCTTGGTTTCACGCACAGGCTCACGGGAATTGTTTACATTATCCGTTGTCGCTGCCGCAGTGACGATTGCTTACGGCTCGTATGTATTATTTGGCGTGTCGTTTGCATTAGGGGCATTCTTTGCGGGAATGGTTGTACGCGAATCTGACTTCAGTCATCGTGCAGAAGAAGAAACATTGCCACTACGTGAAGTCTTTTCCATTTTATTTTTCGTCTCTGTCGGGATGCTATTTAGTCCAGCAGTGTTAATTCAGCATCCAATCCAAGTTCTGGCTGTAGTTGCTGTGATCGTATTGGGCAAAACCTTAGCTGCGATGGCATTAGTGTTGTTTTTCCGCTATCCACTGAATACAGCATTGACCGTTGGTGCAAGCTTAGCGCAGATTGGGGAGTTCTCATTTATTCTCGCCAGCGTCGGACTATCTCTCAAACTACTCACATTAGATGGTCAAAATCTGATTTTAGCAGGCGCACTGATTTCAATTAGCTTAAATACCGCAATATTTGCGGCGATTGAACCAGCGCAGCGTTGGATTAGAGCACGCTCCCATTTAGCCAGAAAACTTGAACGTAGCGGCGATCCGCTCTCCATGCTACCAATGAGCGTAGATAATGAATACCTTGATGGTCAAGTTGTACTGATTGGACACGGCGCTGTTGGACGACGAATCGCTCAAACTTTTAAAGAGCAAAATATTCGTTATGTGGTCGTCGATGAGAACCGCGACATTATTGAATCCCTACGCGCACAAAACATCCCAGCGGTTTCTGGTGATGCGTGTGAGCCTGCGGTACTGATTCAAGCGCATATCGCACAGGCAAGTCTGTTGGTTGTTTCGACTGCTGATGTGTTTGATGTACGACGCATGGTTGAAATTTCACGGATACTCAATCCGAAGATTGAAGCAGTGATTTGCACAGAAAGTCTTGCTGAAGCAAAGCTACTCGAAGAGGAGCATATCGGCAAAGTCTTTATGTCCAAACAAACACTCGCGGATACGATGACGGAACATGTATTCCACCGACTTGGAAAAGAGCATTTGGTGAAGTCGTTGCATGCAACAGCGAGTCATCATTAATCACTTTCAGCCAAATGTCTCACCAGAAGAACACTGAGCGGAGCCGAAGTGTGGCTTAAGGTTACCGTACTTCGATAAGTTCAGTGTCCTATTGTATATTTTTGGCATAAAAAAACGACACGCCATAATGGGTGTCGTTTTTAATAATTCTTTAAATTTTACTGAATCTTAGCTGTAATGTGCTGGACATTCATCCATCACGGCGGCATGCCATTTTGCAGATTGCTGTTCCATCAAAGCAGCTAATGCAGTCTGAATCATTTGTTGACCAATTGCTTGCAATGCATCACCAAGCGCAGCCTGAATCTCATCAGAAAATTTGATGGTCACAAGTGGCTCACTAGAAGTTGTTTCCGCACGATTAGACATATCGACTTCTGAAGCAAGCTCAAGCAGACCTTCAACGTCATTCTGAGCAGAATCTTCTGCGAAATCAGCAGAACGTAATGCAATCACACCCGCTTGTAACTGTACCAACTCCAGTACGGTTTCGCTTGGCATAAACATCTCAGTCTTACGAATAACAGTCATATCTGCACCTCATTACCTACGCGGGTTAGTGCTCGCTAACCCTATTTATTTTTAAACTTCCCTGATGTGTTACCTAAAACAATCTCTGAAATTCAGGTTGGTTTACATGTAACGCAACAATGCAGATATTTTCTGGATAATTCAAGAGGTAATATGACTTTTTTACTAAAAAAAGACACTTTTTTGCGAAATTAATGGGCAAAAATCAGAATTCGACCATTTCGTTGCGGAAACCATCGATCAAATTAACCAATTCTTGATGCCATTCCTTCAAAATCTGAATATCAGGCAACCATGCTAACGGACTATGTGTCACCTTAATAATCAGATTTGACGAGGCATTATCATCAAAAACTGGCTCTGGTGGCTCTGGTGCATATTCACATGCGGCAAACGCACGATTCAGTTCAGCAAGAAAACCTGAGTGTGAGAGTTGTTCCAAAATCGTGATTTCTGGTGAGACTTGTCCACGTTGTGCCATTTTTTCTTTGATACTGGCAAACGTCGGATGACGATCCGTTAATTTGTAGTAACGCACCAACTCTTGCAGAAACGCTAGAACTGCTCCGTGTAACTGAAACACAGCTGCCTCACGAGACGCTTGAGCAATTTGAGGGTTTTCTGCCTTATTTGCCTGCAATACTGACAAGCGCGCAAAATAGAGCTTTTGATTGGTACGGTCAGCATGATAACGAGCGACACGAGACATAAGCTTTTTTCCAGACTATTAAAAATTAATCAAACAACAAAACAATTAAAAAACAAAACCGCCTCCCATATCATGGTGGCGGTACTGTCAAAATCAACGGTTAATCAGAACACGATTACGCTTCAATCCATTTCCCATCAGTATAAACCATCGACCACTTAGTCGGCTTGCCATCCTGTTCAGACGCAATGTACTGACTCGCAGTTTTACGACTAAATTTGAGTAATGTCGGATTACCATCAGGATCGCTATCTGGCGCACTGAGTAGGTATAGATACTTCGGATCTAGTTTGTCTTTCACCGAACGTAGCTCTGCAATCAAAGGGGCGCGGGTTTCACGCACTTTCGGGAATTTACTTGCGGCAAGGAACATTCCCGCTGCACCATCACGCAGCACAAAGAAATCGTCATGCTTAGTTGAACGAAGCTCTGGCATCGGAATCGCATCAGCACGCGGCGGCGCAGGCTGTCCATTTTTCAAAACTTTGCGTGTATTCGTACACGTATCACAAGCGAAATAAGGACCAAAACGACCTGTTTTCAATTGCATCTGACCACTTTCACACTTATCGCAAGGAATGGTTGGGCCATCATAGCCTTTAATTTTAAAAGAACCTTCCTCGACAATATGACCAGAACAGTCTGGGTTATTTCCACACACATGCAACTTACGACCACCGTCAATGATGTAGCTATCCATCGCAGTATCACAGATTGGACAGCGTTTCTTCGCCATCAAATCTGCGGTTTCTGCTGCACTACCATCTTCACCGTCGGTGCTTGTATCTTCAGTCAAAGCAGCTAAAGACTCAACTGGCGCAAGGTTAATCGTTCCTTTACAGCGCTCTTTCGGCGGCAAATTGTAGCCTGAGCAACCCAAGAACACCCCTGTTGAACCTGTACGAATCTGCATTGGACGTGAACACGTCGGGCAAGAAACCTCGCTCACTTCGACAGGTAAATTACGACGCATCCCTTGATCGGGGTCTTGTGATTGGGCACGAACCAGTTTTTGTTTGAAATCACCATAAAACTCATTCAGGACGTTTTTCCAATCCCGCTCACCATCAGCAACCTTATCCAGCTGACCTTCAAGTTCAGCGGTAAACGCATAATCCATCAAGTTCGAGAAATTTTCACTCAAACGATCAGTGACGATATCACCCATTTTTTCGGCATATAAACGGCGATTATCAAGTTTCACATAACCACGATCCTGTACCGTCGAGATAATCGCTGCATACGTCGATGGACGACCAATGCCACGTTTTTCAAGCTCTTTCACTAAACTTGCTTCAGTAAAGCGTGCTGGTGGCTTAGTAAAGTGCTGGCTTGGATCAACTTTGACAAGCTCTAAGACATCTCCAACTTTCACCGCGGGTAAAAGCAGATCATCATCTTGCTTACTTGGCGCCATGACTTTGGTGAAACCATCAAACACCATGGTTCGACCACGCGCACGCAACTCAACATCAGCAGCTTGCACGATAATATAAGACGATAAATATTCTGCAGGCGGCATTTGACTGGCTGTAAATTGGCGCCAGATCAACTCATACAAGCGTTGACCATCGCGCTCGATCGTCGTCAGTTGATCACCTGACAGCGTTATATTAGACGGACGAATCGCTTCATGCGCCTCTTGTGCGCCTGCTTTATTGCCATAAAAATTAGGCTTAGCTGGAACATATTTTGCGCCAAACTTATCTTCGATATGTCCACGCACCATAGCCAAAGCATCTGCACTGATAAACGTGGAGTCTGTACGCATATAGGTGATATGACCCGCTTCGTACAAACGCTGAGCCAGAATCATGGTTTTCTTAACTGAGAAGCCTAAACGCGTACTCGCGGCTTGCTGCAAAGTCGATGTGATATATGGAGCAGTCGGGTTAACTTTGGTTGGCTTATCTTCTCGTGTCGTAATGGTATACGTTGCAGGTTTAAGCTTAGCCACAACCGCATCAGCTTCCGCTTTGTTCTTCAACTTCAGCGCTGCGCCTGCCTGTTTGGTTGCTTCCAAACGAATTGGCACATTATCTTTTTTGGTATATAGCGTATCGGCGAATATTTCCCAATATTCCTCTGGGATAAATGCACGAATTTCGCGTTCACGCTCAACAACAAGCTTCACCGCAACGGATTGCACACGACCTGCAGATAACCCACGCGCGATCTTTTCCCAAAGTAGTGGTGAAACCATATAGCCCACCACACGATCCAGAAAACGACGCGCTTGTTGCGCATTGACTTTATCGAGATCCAATCGACCTGGCACTTTAAATGCAGATTGAATTGCATTTTGAGTAATTTCGTTAAAGACCACACGCTTATATTTATCTGGACTACCGCCAATCACTTGTTGCAAATGCCAAGCAATCGCTTCCCCTTCTCTATCCAAGTCGGTTGCGAGATAGATTTCTTCAACTTGCGATGCGAGTTTTTTTAGTTCACTCACAACATTTTCTTTGCCAGGCAATACTTCATAGTGCGCCGCCCAATCATGCTCTGGATCAACACCCATGCGATTCACTAGAGCTGCGCGTGATTTTGCTTCTTTTTCAGCAGCTTTTTGCTCATCGTTCAGCTTTGCTTTGGCTTTGGCATCTGTTTTCACAGGAGGTGTTTTGACACCACCGCCACTGACAGGCAGATCACGAACATGACCAATACTCGACTTCACAATATAGTCGCTGCCAAGATATTTATTAATCGTTTTCGCTTTTGCTGGAGATTCGACGATCACCAATGCACGAGGTTTAGCACCCTTTTTAATAGGAGTATCTAATACATCTTCCGCAGTGCTTTTTGCTTTACTCGACTTAGGCGAACTCTTAGCTGAGTCCGTCTTCGTTGTCGTACGCCGCCCCGCTTTAATTGTGTTTGTGGTGGTTGAGCGTGGACGGGTTGCCATATGAAGGCTCCAAAAAAGTGATTTCTAAAAAATCGTTAAACCATATAAAACAACATTGTGCTGCGATCAATTCAGTTGTGATACAACCTCAAAACAGCATAACTGCTGAATTGTTTTAAAATGATGACTACACTTGATCTGCACAGGCAAGAAGTACCGATTTCAAGGTCTCTAATTGCTCACCGTGTAAATCCTCTTCCTCATCCCAGAACACACCAACACTATTCGATTGAATTTCAATAGCAAAAACACCTTTCAAGCGGCTATCAAACACAAATCCATTGAGCTTTGGCTCGCCCTTTTCTACAACAAGTCGACCATCCACAAGCCGCGCCTGCACTAACGCATGAGTCGACTCTGGCAAAATCAAACTATAATAAGCAACCATGCCGCCAACTTTGCCCGTTATCGTATGATGCTGAATCCACTGTGGCGCAGGAATCAAACGTAAAATAAATCCCATTTTTTTTGCACGATCACGAAGACTAATCAGTGCTTTTTCTCGAGGACTTATCCGCGCGCTCATAAATGTGCCGAGCATAAAAACAGCAACAATCCCAATAACCCAATAACCCGCACTTGTCATGCCATACTTCTTTTATTTAGCAATAATTCACTCGAACCGTTAAGTTCTCTCAATAAGTGGCTGACCACAGCCTCTCACATTCATCATTTACTCAACCCAAACAGGCTGTCCAACCCTCAAAACTGGTGCAATAACAGCGCTTACATTGGGTGATTGTTTACAATTCTCTTTTTTAGTGTGCAGCAATCCAAGATTTTCGGCAAGGCTTTGTGCATGACTTCGGATATCATTTGTCAATCGATGATCTGTATCTGTGGTTCTAGCTTGGCGCAAAACAGCGTTTTGTCCTAAATAAACCTTGCCGTCATCTTTACGTCGCTGAGTTGCCAGAAACCTCAAAAAACCATCCGTTTGGATTTGCGTATCAGGATCTAAACTGGGAATGACACATCGTGAGCAAGGTTTAACTAAGTCAAAGATCGCATCGCCAATCCTAATACTGCGCCATTGATCTTCCGCAAAGGGTTCACATTCGCCACCCACAATCAGATTTGGGCGAAAGCGACGAAGATCAATCGGTGCGCCCCACTGTCGTCCTAACTCATCTAATGAACTCTGTGAAAGAACCAGCAGAGGAAACCCATCAGAAAAAGCAGTTCGATGCCCTTGACCCGCATAACGCTCATCGACGATCCGAATAGCGTGATCTGGACAATAGACTAAACGAACTTCAACGCCTAACTCACCAGATAACCATGCATTAATTTCAGGCTGCACGGCAAAACAATTTTCAATGTTGTCGCCCCAAACCGTCGCAGAGACACGAGCTTGTGGACTTGCGATTGCTATATGCGTTTGTCCATGTAAGCTGATCGTTAGAGTCTGTTCATGCGCGTCAACATGAATAGCTCCCATTGCTGCACATGTTCGTTGACTCAAGAAATTACCAGCATCATCAATCAACACCCAACGTCGATCCTGTTCTAACCCTAATGGATTCATGTGGGCTTGAGTCAAAGAAATGCCTTGTGCGGATTTCAATGGATAATGATGTAATGACGCGACGTGTAATGGATGAGACATGATGAATTTCTATGTAAAAGTCAGCTAATTCTATGGAAACCCAATAATTAAAGTATAGAGGCTCGTACAAAATACGCATCATTTTAAATCTAATAGATATAAATGATTGATTTTTATGGTACAAATAAAAGTTATCCAAATTCTATCCACATGCCTATCCCCAACTTTTGGGGATAAGTGATTAGAAAGTAAGGATAATGTGAAAATTAAAAAATTTGATTCTAAAAATTATTGACTGCTCAGGATCTTAATGAGAAATTAATTCAAATATAGAACCATGAATTTAAAGCACAATTAGAGAAAATATATCGAGAACATCATGATTACTTGCTACCTTCGCTACATCATCGATCCATTCAAACTCCAAGAATTTGAACATTACGGCAAGATGTGGATTCCATTAGTACAAAAGTTTGGCGGCATACACCACGGTTACTTCATGCCATCAGAAGGCGTAAACAATGTCGCCTTAGCAATGTTCAGTTTCCCAAGTCTTGCTTTGTATGAAGAATATCGAATCAAGTCATTTCAAGACCCTGAGTGCCAAGCTGCATTTAAATATGCAGAAGATACGCGCTGCATCATCAGCTACGAAAGAAGCTTCTTTAGACCTGTTTTTGAGTGAAACCCTCTACAAAGTGTAAATTTTTTAGGAATTATCAGCACAAACAATTGATTTAATTGATATAAATAAAAGTTATCCAAATACTATCCACATGCTTATCCCTAGCTTTTGGGGATAAGTGTTTGACTATTAGATTATTAAATGAGAAATTCATAAAAATACAAATAGATAGTGTTGTAATCTACTATGACTTTCCTAGAATTAAAAACTCCTCGTGATATGCTCGATAAAACTAAAAGAGAGCATGCCCGACTCTCCGTAGACTTTAATGTAGACAACGTCTTCAATTTCTTCGTTACCGCATACCATATCCGAGATTACATAGAAAAGACCAAAGCTGTAGACCGAACTATTATTAAGAATTTTTGCGATGATCAGGATATAAAAGATAGTAGAGATCTTTGTGACAAAGCTAAACACTTCTTCTTAACACACCGTCCAAATCCACAGACTCATCGATGGAGTGGAGCTTTTGGCGCAACTCCATTTAATGTTACCCCATTCAATAGTCCAGGAGATTGGGAGCTTCTAAGCAAAGATGGTCGAGTAATAAATATAAAATCGCTTGCAGAGAGAGTCTTATACAAGTGGAATATATTCTTTGAACAGCACGGACTATAATCTTTAAATTATCAAAATATGTCCCTTCTCAATAATGCGGCGGCACTTCCTGCGCCGCATTAAACGGCTCAATCCCCTCGCCTTTACCATTCGAATCCACACGGTTATACAACAACTTAAATTGATCCTGTAAATCCATCAACTGCTGCGCTTGCTGTGCCACCGTTGCGTTCAAAGAATCCAACAAATCATCCAGAAACGCCACGCGAATCTCTAATTCATCAATGCGCGCGACCAAGCGTTCATCTAAAGATGCATCACCGAACTGGTGTTTGTCACAATCTTCGTTCATCATATCGCCCTTCATAAATAATCTTTAGCATTGATCTGCCGTGCTTCATCTATCATTGTGCAGATTGCTCTACGCAACAATTGTATCTTTATACAGCTCATACGGAAAAATAGTTTCATGGCATTGCTCACCCTACGCGACATTCAACTGGCTTTTGGCGGCCCAGCAGTACTTGACGGTGCAAGCCTCTCCATTGAACGTGGCGAACGCGTCTGTCTGATCGGACGCAACGGCGAAGGCAAGTCTACACTGCTCAAACTCACCAGTGGTGAACTCCTGCCCGACAAAGGTGAAATCGCCAAACAAAACGGCTTACGCATTGCCATGCTCGAACAAGACGTTCCGATGTCATCGGGTAAAGTTGCAGACATCGTGGCAGGTGGCGCAGGGCCAATCGCTCAAGTCCTGATCGACTATCACCACGAAAGTGAAGCCTGTGCACTCGGCGATATGGACGCTTGCGAACGCATGAGCGACCTGCAAAGCAAGCTCGACGACGGCGATGGCTGGGCACTCGAGCGTCAGGTCGATACGATTCTGGGCAAAATGCATCTTGATGGTAACGCTGACCTTTCTGACTTATCAGGTGGTCGTAAACGTCGTGTGTTGCTGGCACGCGCACTTTTAACTCAGCCTGAACTACTCTTGCTCGACGAGCCAACCAACCACTTAGACGTTGAAAGCATTGAATGGCTTGAGCAATTTTTATTAGATTGGCCAAATCTGACCTTGATGTTTATTAGCCATGATCGCGCGTTTGTTGATCGTTTGGCGACACGGATTATCGAACTCGATCGTGGAATCCTTCGCGGTTACGAAGGCAACTACGCACGATACTTAGAAATTAAAGCACAACAGCTCGAAGCTGAAGAAAAACAAGCCGCAAACTTTGATAAAAAACTCGCTGAAGAAGAAGTGTGGATTCGTCAAGGGATCAAAGCTCGTCGTACCCGTAATGAAGGTCGTGTGCGCGCACTCGAAGCGCTCCGCGAAGAGGCATGAAGAAGGCCTGCCGCTAGGCAGGCCTTTGACCATCAACGCTTTTACCGCCTCAATCCCAGATCGGAGCCAGTCCCTCAGGATTGACTTCGCGGCCATTGCGCTCCAGCTGCGCGATGCGGGCCATGTCCTCGGCATCGAGCACCAGTTGCTGGGCCAGCAGGTTGCTGGCCAGGTTCTCGCGCTTGGTGGAAGACGGGATGACGGCGTAACCCAATTGCAGCGCCCATGCCAGGGCGACCTGGGCGACGGTGGCCTGGTGCTTGCTGGCGATCTCTGCCAACACCGGGTCCTTCAGCACCTTGCCGTAGGCCAGGGTCATGTACGAGGTCACGGCAATGCCCTGCTCCTGGAGAAAGGCCGTCAACTTTTGGCTCTGCAGGTAAGGGCTGAGCTCGATCTGGT
>JASLGO010000157.1 GCA_030150135.1 Aquirhabdus sp. | reverse complement strand
GTCCAACGCCGAAACGCATTCTGAAACGGACTCTGCTCCGAATAGCCCAGCAAATCTGCGATTTCATTCAAACTTAAATCCGTCTGACTTAAATAATGTTTAGCTCGCTCTTCTCGAACTTGTTCAAGGAGCGTGCGGTAGCCATAACCAAACTCAGCAAGTCGGTTCTGTAATGTGCGCGGAGAAACATTGAAAGCAGCTGCAACCTCGGTTATGGAAACTTCATCGTAAGGAAGACTCACAATCAGATATTCGCGTAATTCTTGTAAGAAATCAGGTTGATTGATGAATTGTAGCTTCTTTTCGACTTGTGCCAGTAGCAAGCTATTTGTGGCTGGATCACTCAGTGTGATGGGTAAATCTAATAGGGATTGAGGTGCGACCAACTTGGTGACAGGCGCATCAAAATAAATATTGCCACCAAAGATTCGTTGGTAATTTTCAATATTGTCAGGTTTAGGAAAACTAAAATAAGCATCACAGATAATATCTGGCCTTGATGTAATCTGACGTGTCATCACGGCCCAGCCGACAAGCGATTGCTGCATAAAAGTCTGGGTCGATGGCCCAAGTTTAGGAATCCAATGCGCTTCAATATAATCGCCGTTCATGACGATGATGGTATCGTGAATATCCGCGATCAGCGGTCCAAAGCGCACCATGCTGTCAACCACATCCCGTGCGGTCTTGAAACTCATGATGAGAAATCCCAACATGCCGAAATGCTTCGCCTGTAATTGTTCAGAGACTTTCAGGGGTAAATCAATGTCACTCGTATAGTTTACGGCATGTTCTAACATCGCCTGCCAGCGAGAGATCGAGATGGTTCCTCCAGATTCTTGTAATTCAGCAATGATTGGAGGTTCAAACAGGATAGATGGATCAATACCAATGCTACGCAAGTAGTCCAGTAGCGAACTTGCGTATAAGGTGCTGACAGTCCCTTCGGCGGACTGTAAGGTGGATTTGCTTTTTTGCATATCCTTATGTGATTGATTCATCTCGTGATTATCTTCTCATCTTTCCATGAACAAGATTCGCGCATTCCATACACTAACTTGTTGTTGCGTCTACAGCGACGACCTGATTAATCCTAGCATAGGTAGATGAGTTGTGGATATGTCTGAAGTGATCATGATGAACATCCCGAGACAGGTGAAAATTTATTTGTTGAACTTTTTTTGTACTTTTGCGTGATTTCTCAACGATGATGATAATTTAATCAATACGGCTGTAATTTTAATAGGCATTCTAGCGCCATAAAGAGACGTTTGAGTCGTCGTTCAATAAGTTGCAGTGATTGCAAAGTCAGTTGGACGAATAAATTGTATTAGGGACTAAAAAGGGATTACCAATGAAAGCTATTCTTGGCACATTACTATTAACCAGCAGTTTAACCATTGCAAGCACAGCAACATTTGCAACATCTTCAACTTACCAATATTGCAGCACCTCCGGCTGTCGAGCAAGTAGTAGTGTCAATGTGACCTCTACTTATGCAGCAACTAAATATCCAATCGTATTGGCTCATGGCATCATGGGTTTCTCATCTATTCTTGGCGTTGATTATTTCTACGGGATTGGATCTGATTTAACTGCAAATGGTGCAAAAGTATTTGATACACAAGTTTCATCATTAGACTCTTCTTTTGTTCGCGGTGAGCAACTCCGTAGCCAAGTTCAACAAATTCTAGCAATTACTGGCGCGCCAAAAGTGAATCTGATTGGTCATAGCCAAGGCACACTGGATAGCCGTTATGTGGCGGGTGTGATGCCTGCTCAGATTGCGTCTGTTACAGGCGTAGGCGGTGTAAACTTTGGTACGCCTGTGGCTGATGCGGTAGCGAAGGCCGCTGGTATTCCTGTGATTGGTTCTACGATCGCGGCAGCAAGCTCATCACTGCTCAATGCATTCTTCTCATTTGTTGGTGTTGCATCTGGTCAAGGATATAGTCAGAACTTCATGGCTGCGATTAATCAATTGACCACGTCTACGGCAACTACATTTAATGCGCAGTTCCCAGCGGGTGTTCCGACTGTAAAATGTGGACAAGGTGTACAAAAAGCATCTAATGGTGTGAGTTACTTCTCATGGGGTGGTACAGGTGTGATGACCAATCTGCTTGACCCATTGGATTATGTGTTTGCAGTGTCTTCTTTAATTATTCCTGGTGCAAGTGACGGTATGGTACCGCAATGTTCAACGCACTTAGGAACTGTGGTTCGTGATAATTATTACCAAAATCATGGTAATGAAGTGAATCAGGTGTTGGGCTTAACATATATTTTTGCAGCAAGCCCAGTGACTCAGTATCGCGATCACGCCAATCGCTTGAAAAATCTTGGTCTGTAATTTTCTGGATCAGATCGTTAAGGTTATAAAGGATAGCTCAGCTATCCTTTTTTTTGCGCCTAACTTTTTTTGTTTATCAGAAAGGCATTTTTAATAAAAGCCATTAATCGTCAACTCAATACCAATCATCGGTTATTTAACATTTTGCGTGATTTCTCAGTATTGTTGATAAATTGATCAATACGGCAACTCAACGTGCGCGCAATATAGGTTCATCTATGCGGGCTTTTTTGTATTGAAGTCCGTAGGGAATTTTGCAGAGATTGCAGATTTATATGGACGCACCATTCATATTTATATTGGATAAGGATGTCATCAATGAAATCAATTCTGAACGCTTTATTATTAACTGGCGGTTTAGTCGCAACGAGTGCGGCATCAGCAGCAACCTATCAACTTTGTAGTACCTCAGGTTGTCGTACAGGCGGTAGTGCTTTTGTATGGACATCCTATGCCAAAACCAAATACCCAATCATCCTTGCTCACGGGATTATGGGCTTTACGAATGTTGCAAGTGTTGAATATTTCTATGGTGTTGCACCAGATTTGACGTCAAATGGTGCAAATGTATTTGATACACAAGTTTCATCATTAGACTCTTCTTATGTGCGCGGCGAGCAGCTCCGTAGTCAAGTTCAAACTATTATGGCGATTACTGGTGCGCCAAAAGTGAATCTGATTGGTCATAGCCAAGGGGCAATGGATACACGTTATGTCGCTGGTGTAATGCCTGCCAATATTGCTTCAGTCACTTCAGTGGGCGGTGTTAATTTCGGTACGCCAGTTGCTGATGCTGTGTCTCAATTTGTGGGAATTCCTGTGGTTGGTACTGCGGTTGGCGCAGCATCGGCAGCCGTTGCAGATGCATTTTTTGCATTGATCAGTGTTGCATCTGGACATTACTATGATCAAAACTCATTGGCAGCAATGACTCAATTGACGACAGCCAGTGCTGCGACATTCAATGCGCAATTCCCCGCAGGATTGCCTACGACTGCTTGTGGGAATGGTGCTCAGCAAGCTTCAAATGGCGTGTCCTACTTCTCTTGGGGTGGTACGAGTCCACTGACTAATGTCGCTGATCCATTGGATTATTTATTTACACCGACTTCATTTGTGATTCCAGGCGATAGTGATGGTATGGTGCCGCAATGTTCACAACATTTGGGTACAAATATTCGTGATAACTATGCAATGAATCATGGCGATGAAGTGAATCAAGTACTTGGTTTGGTCAATGTTTTTGAAGTTAGCCCAGTGACTGTTTATCGTGATCAAGCCAACCGTCTGAAGAATCTTGGTTTGTAATTCTCTAAATTGATTTACAAAGGATAGCTCAGCTATCCTTTTTTATGTCCGATGACTCTATTTCCCAAAATTCTTACGAAAACTGCCAGGTGATTCTCCAGTCCAGCGTCTAAATGCATTCTGAAAAGAGCTTTGTTCAGCATAGCCGAGCAAGAAAGTAATTTCATTCAAGCTCAAATCTGTGGCTTTCAAATAATGTTCTGCTTGTTCTTGTCTAATTTGTTCGAGTAGATTGCGATAGCCCAACCCACTCTCTTCCAGCTGATATTGTAATGTTCGTACAGAAATATTGAGTGCTTTTGCGGCATCAGCAACAGATAGCTGATTGCTCGCCAGATTTGTGAGTAGATATTGGCGGAGTTGTTGAGGAAAATTAGGTTGAGTCAGCGATTGTAACTCCTGTTCGACTTGATTCATCAGGATGCTATTTGTCGCAGGATTACACAGTGTAATGGGTAATTTTAAAATCGATTTATGACAAACCAGTTTGGTTATTGGGGCGTTAAAATATAGATGCCCCCCAAAGATTCGTTGATAAATATCCAGTTGCTTGGGTTGCTCAAAACTAAAATGAGCATCACAAATAATATCCGGCATGGATGTAATTTGCCGTGCTATGACTGCCCAGCAGACTAAGGATTGTTGCATGAAGATAGGGATTGGAGGCCCTAGTAGCGGTAACCAGTGAAGCTCAATATGGTCACCATTTTCGATCAGAGTGGTCGTATTGACATCATCAATTAATTGTTCAAAACGCAATAGTATAGCAACAACATTTTGTAAGGTCTGACTACTCATTACCGCAAAACCTAACATCCCAAGATGTTTAGGTTCGAGCTGTTCAGCAACTTTGAGTGGTAAATCGATATCTCCTGTTTCCATAATCGCGCGTTCAAACATCATGCGCCATAGCGCAATTGGAATGCGACTTCCTGAGTCATTCAATTCGGTAATCAAAGAAGAGTCAAAGAGTACATCTGGATTGAGGTTGATCCGCTTTAAATAATCCAGCAGCGCACGGGCATAGAACGTGCTGACTGATCCCGTTACTGGCGGCGCGATAGGTTTGTTTTTTCGTTCGTCCATGTACGATTGATTCCTAAGGTAATTTTCTCTTGTATTGTTATGAAAATGATCCTTTTAATATTCGATGAGCCTATGTATAGCATAGTTCGTAACATCGATATTGCTATACAGAAACGCAAGCATTATGTCATTTTTTTATTCAGATACCATTGGTCGATTATTGAGGAGTTTTGCATAATTTCGCAATAATGACGATAAATTGAACAATACGGCAATCTCGCTTACTGGCATCCTAGCGTCGCGGAACGCGCCTATCTATATACGAATCCGTACGAAAGATCTTGCAGTGATTGCAGACTTAGATGGACGCACAATCATACCAATGATGAATAAGGAATATTATCGATGAAATCTATTATGCGAACAGTATTGCTGGCAGGTGGTTTAGTTGCGGCAGGTACAGCATCAGCAACAACATCAACTTTTGATCTTTGTAGTACATCAGGATGTAGTGCGGGTGGAACGGGCACAGTGACCTCAACTTATGCTCAGACTAAGTATCCATTGGTTTTTGCGAATGGTATGGCTGGTTTTTCTTCAATCGGCGGCTTTAACTATTGGTACGGCATCCCGAATGATCTTGCGAGTAATGGTGCTAGCGTTTTTGTGACACAGGAAGCTTCATTTAACTCTTCAGAGGTGCGTGGCGAACAGCTGCGGAGTCAAGTTCAGCAAATTCTTGCAATCACAGGTGCGAACAAGGTGAATCTGATTGGTCATAGTCATGGTAGTCAATCAGTGCGTTATGTTGCAGGGGTGATGCCGAATCAGGTTGCATCAGTGACCGCTGTTGCGGGTCCAAATACAGGTTCACCCGTCGCAGACAAAATTTATGCACTATCTCAACTTCCAGTGATTGGTGGCGTACTAACACCAGTGCTTTCTGGTGCGGTGAATGCTTTCTTTACCTTAGTTGATGTTTCTTCAGGTCAATATTATTCACAGGATTCTCTGGCTGGATTGAACTCTCTGACATCCACAGGTGCCGCAGCATTTAATGCAAAATTCCCACAAGGTATGCCGACCACGGCGTGTGGTCAGGGTGCGTCTGTGGTTAATGGCGTGCATTACTATTCATGGGGTGGTACGGGCATTTTAACCAATTTATTGAATCCAGCTGATCCATTACTTGCTGCGACGAGTTTACTCATCTCTGGACCTAGCGATGGCTTAGTTCCACAGTGTTCTAGTCATCTTGGTCAAGTGATCCGTGATAACTATTTCCAAAATCATTTGGATGAGGTCAATCAAGTCGCAGGCTTGGTCAGTCCATTTGAGGTGAGCCCTGTGACATTGTTCCGCCAACAAGCGAATCGTCTGAAAACGACAGGCCTGTAATTTCTCGTATTGAGCCGACAAAAAGGATAGCTTAGCTATCCTTTTTTTGATGGAGAAGATTGGAAATTGGGTATTTTTAATTTCATTCTAAAAAGTCTTAATCCTGATAGCTCTCTTTTGAGTAGGAATAGATAGGTATTAATTTCAGTTTTTTTATAAACACATGATCGTCATGAGCAAAATAGCTTGTTGCTTCACATTTTAACTTGCTATATTCCAACTATTGCCAAGCATAGGGAGCTCTAGTCAATGGAAGGAAAAAACATATTGAATAACGCGCAAAGTATGCATCCGCGAGCCGATCAAACCGCTCACCACTCTGGACTGTTCGAGTCGATTTTTATGAAAAATAACATTGCAAAAAGTATGGTTGTGGCCATTGCCGCATCTGCCATGCTTACAGGTTGTGCTGCGGTTCAAAGAACGGGAGCAAATATGGCTCTCGGTTTCGTTGAAAAAAATGTTGTCCCTGTCACTTTTGCTCAAGATGATACCAATATGATCTGTGTATCAGGAACTTCGCTATTGCCAGCGATTCTGGCTATGGATGCACAAGGTGGCGATGCGACAAAGATGGAGGTTTTGCTTTATACGAGTGCTGCAAGTTGTGCAGAAGATACGGCACTTGAGCATGAGTTGGCTTATTTACGTGCGGCGCATGATGGTCGAGTGAATGAAGCGCAAGATCAGCGTCTTGCTCAGAAAAATTGGTCTGCTTTAGCCGCACGTCGCCAATACACCGCCTATCAATTGTTCCAAAAAGCTTGGGAACGTGACTACAAAATTAAATTGGGCGATCAGTGCCCAACTATGAAAACCGATCTTGAAAAAACCGTTTATCTGCTCGGGATGATTGATGGTGTCAAAGCGGTCACCAATGATATTGCGTCACAAGGTGCAGTGAACGTCCCTAAAGATATTGCCGCTGTTGTCGAGCGCGGGATGGGATGTCTGGATAATAATCAGTACTGGGGCGCGCCAATGGCGATGCGAGCTGCAATTTGGACTCTGTTGCCTGGTGCAGGCGAAGGTCATCCAGATCCATGGCAGACGATGAAAGATTCCAATCGCATCGGTGAAAGTAAAGGTGTTCGTATATCACATGCGATTTACGCATTGGCGGCTCAAGCCACAGGTCAGGATGATAAAATCCGTGATGCGCTCAGAACTTATGGCAAAACAGTCGATGCAAATATGCCTGTGAATCCGCAATATAAACTCTTTGATGCGATGGGTGGTCACGAAGTTTGGAATATTGCCAACCGCTATTGGACCACTAAAACAGGTAAACGCGCGCCTGAAGATGGTTTGACCAAGTTCTGGGATGAGGCGGATGCAAGCATCCCTAATACTGATGATTTGTTGAATTAATTTTGATGTTGAAGGGAAACTCGCAGGTTGAGGTATCTCACAAGTTTTAAAAGTTTGATTTTACGGATGCTTTCAAATCTCCCCTTGCCCCTCTTTTTCTAAAGAGGGGTAAAAGCTCCTTCCTTTAGAAAAGGAAGGTTGGGATGGATTTGACAGGCATACGAATAAACCTCAGAAGATGTGTCGATACCTATTCCTTGAAGGGGAAGATTTCAAAGCAAGATCAATTTCAACGGTTAACCTTTGCCTGTCTAAGCCCGCGAGCAAACAAAAAGGATAGTCGTTTTGACTATCCTTTTTTTATATTCGAAAATATTTTTTGATTTATGGCGTAGGATCTTCTGCGCGATAACTCGGTATTTTTCCCGCTTGCATCTTCGGTGCAATTCCTTCTTTGTTCTGCTTAATCCGTAATGCGCCGACTAACGACAAAATGTGATGCACATTGAGATTGGTTTGCGCGCGCGTCGTGGCGACATAGAGTAAGCGTAATTCTTCGTCGGCAATCTGCACGTCATTTTTATTGAGCTTATAGCTGTAGTCATCTTCAATGTGAACATTGTGCCATTCCAAGCCTTTTGCCTTATGCGCGGTGGAAATCACATAATCGGCAGAGGCGATCGGGGTGATTTTCATGAGGGCTTTTTTGAGTGGTTCTGTGCCGTGATCATCAACCAGTTTGACCAGTGATTTGATGTCATTTCCGTCATGAGTTTCGCAGTATTCATGGACATCCTGCCAATTGTTAAACCATGCCAGTTCTGGCGCATCAAACACGCGTCGTCCAGCTTTGAGCGCCGCAGCACCTTCGACAAATTTCAATAAACGATCACTGTCCGCTTGCAGTGCGATTTTATCGCCATTGACCAACCCAGAAAGTAGTAGCGACATAGCACGAGCATTGGTACGGCATAGCACCGCATTTTTCACTGCCATGCGCGGAGATAAATCAATCTTTGATTGCTTAGTTGGTTCACCTTCAAGCGGAATGGTCTCTTTCAGTTCACGCAAAAAGACATTGGCAACATCAGCAACTGCTTCACCAAAGCGGAATGAGCGAGTTAGACGTGTAGCGGTGAGCGGCAGTTGTTGCATTGCATTGACTGCACCGCGCCATGCATAGATTTGTTGATGTGCGTCGCCAACATAGATGACTTGCGCACGTTGCTGTTTCATCAGTACGCCAAGCATCAGCGGATCCGAATCTTGTGCTTCATCAAACAGGATGTAATCGACAGGAATAATGGGATCAGACAACGCCCAGCATTTTAGGTAAATATCATGTCCAATCCCCGCTTGATGACGTGGATCTATTGAGTCTTGCCAGCGTTTTTCCACATGAGGAAATAGGTGCATGCGCAAACTTTCCGCATCATCAGGATGCAACCATTCAGGGAGTTCCAGATGGCGCGGAGCAGGATGTTGCGCATTGGTAGCGCAAAAACGACTGACAGCATTACTCACAAAACTTGCCTGACGGCTTGGTGTCAGTGTGAAATGCTCAAAGCGATTACCCAGCATACGGCGAATTTTCATGGGCTCAAGTTGGTACTCTTCCGCCATGCGCGCAGGGCTCATACGTGGCAAACGCAGCTTATCCGTAATTGCACGATTGACATGGCGATAGGCGAGCGAGTGAAAGGTACGGCAATCAACATTACCATGAAAACGATTTTTGGCTTGATCAGCAATGACTTTGTTAAAGGCGAGATAGAGGCCTTTTTTCTGTGGCATCGCTTCTGCGATCAGTTGCAGGGTTGTTGTTTTACCACTGCCTGCATAGGCGATAATTTTGAACGATTGAGTGCGACGCGCTTGTTCAATCGCCTGATTCTGTTCTTCGGTGATTTGATAAGGCTTGGACACGGGCGAGGCGTGCGCAGTCGATGGGTGGACGGATTGGTTCATGATGTAGAGGAGCCTTTTGAGGACGCGCCTTTACGGCTTGTTTCAAGAAAACGTCCAAAAAGTAAGCCAATTTCAAATAACAACCACATCGGAATAGCCAGCATTGCCATACTCATCGCATCAGGTGGGGTAATAAACATGGCAACCGCAAAGCAACCAACAATGATATAACGACGTTTAGCGACTAGAGCGTCGACAGAAACAACACCCGCTAATATTAATAATAGGGTCGCAACAGGGATCTCAAAGGTCGCACCAAATGCCAAAAATAATTTTAAGCAAAAGTTTAAATACAGATTAATGTCGGTCATTGGCACGACGTTTTCAGGGGCGATATGAATGAAAAACGTGAGGATCGCAGGCAGCGTAATAAAATAGGCAAATGCCACGCCGAGATAAAATAGGATTGTACTGGCAATGAGCATTGGAATGGCAATTTTACGTTCGTGTTTATACAACGCAGGGGCGATAAACTGCCAAATCTGATGCAGGATATATGGCATTGCTAGCATGATTGCGAGATAAAACGCGAGTTTAAACGGCGCAACAAAAGTCGAGGTAATGTCTGTGGCAATCATCGTCGCATGTGGTGGTAACTGCGCGCGAAGTGGGCCAGATAGGATTTGATATAAATCACGCGCAAAATAGAGCAGCGAAAAAAAGATGATCAATACGCTGGCAAAAATCCGAATCAAATGCCGACGCAACTCCATCAGATGCCCTGTAATCGACATTTCGCCAATGCCGTGAGGCTCTTGCTGAGGTGGAGGTAATTGATCAGTCATAGCGGTGCAGCGTTGATCAGATGTTCAGTTTGATGGGGCGTTTTTGTGGATTGCTGAATGCCCCGTTGACTCTGCAAAATAATTGATTTCGGCAAATAGGGTGCAGATGGGATCAGCGTGACATACATTGAACTCGGGACAAAAAAGAAAAAATAGCCATGTGTATAAGATTTGATTGGCGCTTCAATGCCGTGTGACCAGTCTGTATTTTGGCTCATGATCGCGGTATGCGTTTCACTATTTTCAGATTGTTGATCAATAGGGCTTTCCATCTTTTGTTCGAGATTTTGACCGATAGCACGCATTTCATTGACGAGGTTGCTGTTGGCTTCCCGAATCTTGGATAGCTCATCATTCATTTTTTGACGCATTTCAGCGAGATGAACTTCATTGGCAATTTCAGCTTGTACGTTTGCTAGTGTACGACGAATCCGACCATACCACGCGCCTGCCATACGTGCCGCGTGTGGGAGTTTTTCTGGGCCGAGCACAATGAGTGCTACTGCGCCCAGTAGTAAAAGCTCACCTAGACCAAAATCTAACACGCTATGAAAGTCTCTTTGATGTGGAGTGGAATCAAAACTATGCCTGATTAACAATTGAAATGTATTTTGCAATGCTTTTGCTTTGAAGTCTTCCCCTTGAAGGGGAAGGAGAAAATCATTTAATACTTTCTTTAATTTCAATTGTTAAAGAGGATATTGCCTATACAAAATTTAAAAGTATCAGCCCTAAACTTTGTCATTGTCCCGTTCAGTGCGTTTAGCCGTACCCTCAATCGTATGATTGGTCTTCTGACTCTGATCGTCGAGACGCGCCTGCTCTTCGGGATCTTTCATGGCTTCTTTAAAACCTTTGACGGCACCGCCTAAGTCTTTGCCCACGTTTTTCAGTTTAGAAGTGCCAAAAACCAAGACTACAACGATCAAAATCAGAAGCAGGTGCGCAGGTGATAAGCCAAACATGGTTTTATTCTCTCTGTGTGATCAATCCATAATAATAAAACAGCACTTACTTTTGTGTTCGAGAGGCTTTCTCGTCCAAACCAGATAAATCAAAACGACGTGATAACTCGTCTAAAATGGCTTGAGGCGGGACGTTAAACTGTCCAAGCATTACGATCACATGGAACCATAGATCAGCAGTTTCGTAAATTAAATCTTGGATGTCTGCTTCACTAGCATCTTTTGCTGCAATGACGGTTTCAAAGGCTTCTTCGCCCACTTTTTCCAGAATCTTATTCAGTCCTTTGTGATAGAGACTTGCGACATAAGATGAGCTTGGATCGGCGTTTTTGCGTTGTTGTACGATTTGTCCCAATTGCGCCAAAACGTCCAACGTTTCATTGGTTGAAATATTATCGACATTTGGCGTCGCCTGATGCGTATGTGTTCCTGCACCATAAATGGCTTCAGGGTCTTTTTTCACTGCATCAACAATTTGCCAGCCTTCTGGTGTGAGTACGCGATAGAAGCAAGATTCGCGGCCTGTGTGACAGGCGATGCCACCGTTTTGCGTGATTTGCAGAACGATCACGTCGCCATCACAGTCGAGGCGGATTTCATGGACGTCTTGGGTGTGTCCTGAGCTTTCGCCTTTGTGCCACAGTGCTTGGCGTGAACGAGAAAAATAAACGCCTTGACGACGTTCCGCAGTGAGTTGCAATGACTCTCGATTCATCCATGCGACCATGAGAATACGTCCAGTGTCGCGGTCTTGAGCAATCGCTGGAATCAGACCATGAGCGTCAAATTTAACGTCATCAAGCCATTGGTTTTGTGCGGCTGGTTGCATGAAAAAAAGCTCGTACTTTTGTGAAAATTGAATATGACAAATTAATGCGTCTATTGTAGGGGATGTTGCATGGATTGTGGGGATAGTTTGTTGTCGAATTGCATGAGAGATATAGCCAAATAATCAGCAGAAACAGGATAGATGGTTCAATATATTGATAAAAAGCATGTGAATGATGAGTGAGTTTTGTTTGTTTTGTAATCGATGTGGGATTGTTTCGGCGGTTGTGATAGGTTTAAGTGATTCCGATAAAAAGTAAATGTCGTGTCGACCTTAGGGATAAAACAGGAGCTCTTTGTTAAGGGCGATGTTCAGAATATTAAGATCTGATTGAGATAGGGCGCATTGATGAAATTCTCTAATCCATTTTCAGCATTAACTGGTCCGCAACTTCACGCGTTTATTGCCTCGCTGGCAGGCTGGGCGCTGGATGCTTTCGATTTCTTTATCTTCGTATTTGCCATTAAGTCCATCGCAGGGGATTTTCATACTGATGTCAAAGCCGTTTCAGAAGGTATTTTTCTGACGCTGGCAATGCGTCCCGTGGGTGCGCTGTTCTTTGGTTGGCTGGCCGAACGTTATGGGCGACGACCGATTTTGATGATCAATGTCATTAGTTATGCCGCTTGTGAGCTGGCATCTGCATTTGCGCCGAGTCTGGGGGTTCTTTTGGCACTAAGAGCCTTATTTGGTTTAGCGATGGGCGGTGAGTGGGGTGTGGGCGCAGCGTTGGCATTGGAAACTTTGCCAGCAAATAATCGTGGATTTTTCTCAGGGTTATTGCAAGAAGGTTATGTGATCGGTTATCTGCTCGCGGCTTTAGTTTTTAAGTTTTGTTTTGATTATGTGGGTTGGCGCGGGATGTTTGTGATTGGTGCGCTGCCTGCATTATTTGTCTTTTATATTCGTCGTACTGTGGATGAGTCTCCTGCTTGGCTTGAAGGTACCAAAGCGAAGCGGGCAACAATTGGTGAAATGTGGGCTGCGGTGCGTGGGCATTTTCCATTGATGCTATTTATGGTTGCTTTGATGGTTTGCTTTAATGCGTTTAGTCATGGTTCACAAGATTTATATCCAACGTTCTTACAAGTCCAACATGGTTATGACACCAGTACGACGGCAAATATTGTCATCATGTTGAATCTCGGTGCGTTGTCTGGTGGGATTTTCTTTGGGGCGATTTCGTCGAAGTTAGGGCGAGGTCGAACGATCGCATTAGCCGCAATTTTAGCGCTTCCCATGATTCCGATGTGGGCGTATTCTGCAACGCCGCTGATGTTTGCGATCGGAGTTTTCCTCATGCAGTTTATGGTGCAAGGCGCATGGGGTGTGGTTCCTGCACATTTGAATGAGCTATCTCCACCAGCAGTTCGGGCGATTTTACCGGGTTTTGCGTATCAGCTTGGCAATTTAGCCATGTCAAAGATGGCACCTTTTCAAGCAGGGATTGCTGAGTCTCACGGTAATAATTATGCGTTGGCGTTGTCATGGACGATTGGGGTTGTGGCGGTTGTTTTGGCATGTGTTGCATTGTTTGGCTATGAGGCAAAAGATGCTGATTTGACTAAGTCTAGATAATTAATTTGAATAATGAGAAGTAAAAATTGGATGAAGAAGATATTTTTAGTCTTATGTTTTGCGGCTTTGTCTGGTTGTATGGACAATGATAAAGCAACTAAAATTGTAACCGATGCAGGATATCAAGACGTCCATATTCTTGGTTATGTCGAAGGTCATTGTGGCTATTTAGGCTCAATATTCAATTCGGTATTTATCGCCAATAAGAAAGACGGTACTCCTGTTTATGGCACCGTGTGTGAGGGTCAGTTTTACGGTGGTTGGATTCAACTAGAAGCTAAGCCCGTAATCAATGATAATCCTTGTGGCGATACGATTGAAAGTGCTTCACCGAGTGCTTTTAAGGTACTGGCTAAACTCAAAATGGCGCAAAGCAGAGCCAGTAATGATAACGGTGCTGGCAATATCAGCGTAGCGGCAGATCAAGCGGGCATCGTGTATGTTGCTGATGGATTTGATCATACTATTCTTAAAATATCTCCGACAGGTATGGTTACGACGATAGCTGGATTGTCGGGTATCTCGGGGAATGTGGATGGCGTTGGCAGTCATGCGAGGTTTGGGGATCTCAGTGGTATTACTGTTGATGATAAAGGTTGGGTTTATGTTTCTGAGTACATGGATGGCGTTGTTCGAAAGATTTCTCCTTCTGGAAAAGTTTCAACTCTAGCAGGACGGGTTGGGAATTATGGAGATAATGATGGTGTGGGGAGTTTAGCTGGTTTAGGTGATCCTTCCGGCATTGTAATTGATCGGCAAGGTAACGTTTACGTCGCTGATTCTGATCATGACACCATCCGTAAAATTTCCCCTGAAGGAAAGGTTTCTACATTTGCAGGTCGGCCTGACGCACACGCTGACTATGATGACAAAGATAAAGGGAATGCGTTATTTCTAAGACCATGGGCGATGGCATTGGATAGAAATACAGGAATGCTTTATGTAACGGAAGGAGGGTGGGTCAAATTTCTTCATCGTATAAGTCCTGATGGCACAGTCAATACTCTTTCATACACTCAGGCAGGCGTTGGTTGGACTGTTGATCGAAGCAAAGCCTTAACATTTTCCTCTGGTCTGGGAACGATAGCCATTGATCCTAAAGGGAATCTCTATATTGCTTCTGGTGAGCGGCAAGGAATGAGTATCATCACAAAGGATGGTGCAATCCATGCGTACCCTTCTGCAACGATAACAACGCATTATGGTAGTGGCGGTTGTCCAATTTTTCCTACGGAGATTCTATCATTGGCGATTGGTGGCAAAGGTTTGGTTGCTACTGCCGCTACATTTATAAAAGCAGGTGTAATATATGTGGCACCCTTGGTTACAGATAAGACGATGACTAAGAGTATGAAATTTTAATAGTCTATTGGAGACTATATGATACGAATATTATGGAAGTTGTAATTAATAAAGAAGAATTTAGGACGATTAGCAAAACTTAAGAGAGCCATAACAGTTTTGCACAGGAGTTTGTCCTAGATCAAAGGCTGCAAGAGTGACTTTTGATCCAAATGTACCTGTGAGTGCCGTTAATAAAGGAACGTCAATTTGTGAGTTACTGTTGAGATTGGCAATCGTCACCGATGGAAGTGATAACCACCAGCCCGTTTGAGCTGTTGTTGTCGTATCAAAAGCGCCTGTGCTGAGGGTTTGCCAAGTAATGGCTGTCTTCTGTAGAGATAAATACGCATCAGATGTCGCAGTACCATCTGTGTTGGCAAGCAATAAGTTGTGTACGGATGACAATGGTTCATTGGCCAATGTCACATTACTCAGCGTGAGTCCTGAAATCGTGGGTAAAATACCACCGAGTTTTACCGTTCCTGTAGTTGCACTAATTCCATTTAAAGTAATCGTTGATGCTCTCGATAGCGATTGTGTGGAGGTGTAGCTAGATACGGTTGCTGTAGTTGTGGCGACGCCACCAATATTGACGTTGTTCAGAACGCCATTCACGATATTTACGGTGAGGTTTCCGCTTAGGCTTTTAATCCCAGTGTCATCGGTCGTCGATGTGGTGTCTGAGTTTGTTCCAATCGATAATCGACCAAGAATACTAGCCGCACCGAGGCGAAATCCTTCGAGTTCCCGTGTGGACAGACTATTTGGGTTCTTGATCGCCAACTCGATAAATGGGTTGGTAATTTTGGCATCAGAGCTGGCATAAGTGCCGTCGCTTCCTGCATTGACACCTGTCAAACTGAGATTTGAGATGTCGATGTCACATCCTGCACCATTGACTCCACCGCAGCCGAGTTGTAGATGCTGAATATTGGCATTGAGATCAATGGTGGCATTAAGACCTAAACGAAAAAAACCGACATTGGCCGTTGTACTACCATCTACGGCATTGTTGTTGCCGTCTTGCCCTGGTGCGACGTATGTCGTATAGATTGCCGCTTGTCCACTCACATTGGACATATCTGATTCTGATAATTCTTTTAATGCCGCGTGGACTGGACAGGAAATACAGATCGCCAGTGCCAGGAGTGTTGATTGCGCTTGTCGAATATTTGAGTGGTTGTATGGATTGAGCGGCATGTTGTTCACCCTGACATCCTTGCGTTTCTCTAAGGTGAAGAAACTCTGCATACCGATTGTGGATTAATTATGGATCGTAGAGTGCTTGCAAAATCATCGTGGACTAGGCATGTTGTGAGTGAATGTTCAAACGAGGATGAGCTTGCGTGCGCTCTGCTTTCAATCAGATTCCAATCCGCGTGCCTATTGCGATGCGCCTGTTTATGGCGATTCTTCTCACGACGGTGACGATCACGTTGGGTGGCTTGTGGTTGCTCGATTTTGCGATGCAGGCGAGTTTTGCTTCGTATGTCACACAGATTGAAGCAAAAAAACTCGATGGTTTTGTTACGCAGTTACAACAAGAATATCAACAAGCAGGGCATTGGCCTGATTTTTCTAATCAGGATCAAACCGATTGGTTAAGACATCAATATAAAGAATTTATGTTTTCCACGATGCATGGCAGAAGAGAGCATCGTTCAGATATGTCACCGCCAGATGGACATTTCATGGGACACGATAAGTTATCTTTTCCACCTCAGATGCCAGAGCAATTCGGCGAAAAACATGGCGATCATGCGCCACCTTTTGATGATCATCGAGATGAGTTGCCGATGGGGAAACCTCAGTTTCCTCTTGAACAGTCATTTTTTACACCGCCCAGATTTGAACCTGATCGTTTAGATGTTGCGAGTCGTCTGGGGTTATTGGATGTGCATGGCGTATTGCTGACTGGATTGGCTGCGCCAACGACAGCCCCAAGACGGGAAATACGCACAGCACAAGGGGTTGTAGGATATTTAACATTAAAACCTGGGATCGATCCCAAAGATGTATTGTCGATTGATTTTTTTGCTAAGCAGAAGACGCAGCTTTTATGGATTGGCATCGGATGCATTGTCTTGAGTGCATTGGTTGCCAGTTTATTAGCACGGCATTTTAGGCGGCCGATTTTAAGTTTAATGGCGTCTGCGGATCATTTAATACACGGTGAATTTACCACCAAAAACCATATTGGCCGTTCCGATGAGCTGGGTGAGTTGGGGCGAAAGATGAACCAGCTAGCGGATATTTTGAGTCAACATGAATCGTCTCGGCGGCAGTGGGTCGCTGATACGTCGCATGAACTACGTACACCTGTTAGCGTGCTTAGGGCTCAAATAGAAGCGATTCAAGATGGTGTTCGAGAGCCATCTCCCCAGCATCTGCAATTGATGCATCGACAAGTACTTTCATTATCTCGGTTGTTGGATGATGTTTATGATCTGGCTCGTGCAGATGTTGGAAAGCTTTCTTTGGAAAGGCGTTTATTTACACCATGGTTTATTGTGCAGAATGAATGTGAGGCATTTAGTGAACGGATGCAGGAACAAGGTTTGACGTTGGAGATCATTGAGCCGCAGACATATGTCGAAGTTTATGGAGATCCTGATCGAATTCGTCAGATTGTGGTGAACTTATTGGAAAATAGTCGTCGTTATACAAACTCAGGCGGCACAGTTAGCGTTAGCTCAACGTTACAAACTTTGCAAAAAGAAACTTTTTGGGTGCTCTATGTTGATGATAGTTTGCCGAGTGTATCTGATGCAATATTGGCACACTTAGGTGAACGTTTCTTTCGCGCCGACTCTTCTCGAACTCGAGAAACTGGTGGTGCGGGTTTAGGTTTGGCATTGTCGTGTCAGGTGGCAATTTCTCACGGTGGTGAGCTTTTATTTGAACACTCTCCTTTAGGTGGGTTGCGGGTGATATTACGTTTACCCATCCAGTCGACTGATTCGGAAGCTTAAGTTTTAGAGGAATAAACGTGTCGTATATCATGGTGGTTGAGGACGAAAAAGAGCTGGCGAGTCTGATCGAGGATTATCTGGTTCATGCGGGTTTTGAAGTAGGGGTGTATGGCAATGGTCAGCATGCCTTCGATGTGATCTGCCATACGCCACCTGATTTGATCGTCTTGGATTTGATGTTACCAGGGCTTGATGGGATTACGATGTGTCATGCGATTCGTCAATTTTCGCAAGTCCCGATTATCATGGTGACCGCGCGGACAGAAGAAATTGATCGATTAGTCGGGCTGAAGGTGGGTGCAGATGACTATATGTGCAAACCGTTTAGTCCTCGTGAATTAGTCGCGCGAGTTCAGACAGTATTGCGTCGTAACCCACTTTTGGCAGGTTATCCAGAAAGCAAAGTTTATGCATTAGATTCACATGTCTTTAAAGTGAATGAATTTCGCCAACAAATCATTTGCCAAGATAAACCGCTTACGCTGACACCCTATGAATATAAATTATTAAAAATATTTATTAAAAATCCGGGACGGCTATATACTCGATCTCAATTGTTGGATTACATCAGCCCAAATGGCGTTGAGGTCGTAGATCGAGTTATCGATAGTCATATCAAAAATATCCGTCGCAAGCTCAGTGATGCGGCTCAACGGACAGACCGCCATGATTGGATTCAATCGGTTTATGGTGTGGGTTATCGGTTTGAGTGGCCTGAAACTAAATAATTAGACGTTTATCGAGGTGTAACCTTGCATAACCGTTTGTAATTGACCATGATCTGATTCCGTCGATCCCTCGTAGACCATATGTGCTGTCCAACAGAAAATCGGTTCTTTATTGATTGGAATAGTTATAAAAAGAATCGAGTCATGATGTGTTCTGTTATTCTTCTGCCGTATAGTCGAGTTGTGAAATAAAAGATGCTGATGTGACAAAATCTCGAAGAGGTTTGGACGTCGCGAATCTTAATATTATGGTGTGATATGAATAAAGGCGAATTATTAGCGCGTCTTCCAATTGCGTTTTTAATCAAGTGGTGCGTCATTCTGGCTGCATTTGTGGCTGGATTTTTATTAGTAAAGGCAATTCTTGATCCATTTTTTGTCTATTACCACATTCCACGTGGTATCGGAATCTTGGTGGTGGCATGCACGATTGCGCTTCCATGGGCTACGTGGACGGTACTGACCAACCCAAATATTAAACTACCGTGGAGTTCGGCAAATACTGAACAAGAAACAGTGACGACTTCCTTTCTATCCGATAAGAAGCGCTGGATTGCGTTAGGCTTTGGTGTTGCAGTTGTTTATTTAATTGTCTATGAAGCAAATCAGTTCGATGAAATGAACCAAATTGCACATTACCGCAATGTCGCGACGACTGCGATGCAAAATGACTGTGCACAGAGCTGCGCGCTGTATGGTGTGACCGAAAGTAGTCTGATAGGGCCGCATTTAGAGCGCGCAGACATGTCTGAACCACATAGTGGAAAACGGAATTTTGTCTTTTCATGGCACTCAATTAATCCAAAAGTCACATTGACGGAACATGTATATAACAACGATGGAGAAAAATGGTTTGATCCTGAGTTGATTGATGCTAAGTGGACTGGTGTGCAATTGCCTCCTGCTCCTGTGCCTACAGGTACGACTGATGATTTAGCTCCGCATTACACAGCACTTCGTCCAGATTTCAAGAAAGTCATTCGCAGTGCGATGCCTGAGATCAAAAATGCGTATATGCGTGCAAAGCTTGCTGATCCTGATATGGATGGCGATGTTAAGGTGCATATCATCATTGATACTTATGGACAAGTCGATGCCGCAAGCATTGTGGATAGTGATCTGGATAATGCCGATTTTGAAAATAACTTGGTCTATATCATCAAAGGACTGAACTTTAAATCAGGTCAATATGCAACCTTTGATATTGTTTATACGTTTAGTTTTGATTAAATAAAAACGCTGGAATTATGATCAACAAGGAAAAGAAGATGGCCATTACGAATCATCCAATCTCAAAAACCTCGGTTGTTGAGAAGCCACTACTCGTTCAGGTGAGTGGCTATGCTTTACTGGTTGTTGCATTAGTTTTGCTTGGTTTTTCGGTGATTTCTTTTATTGCTTCACAAGAGCCTACAGCAATATCGATTGTTTTGTTTGTGATTAGCATGCTGATTTTTAAAGGTATGTCAGTCATTGCACCGAATGAAGCGGTGATCACGACTTTTCTCGGCACCTACATGGGCACGATGAAAAAGAGTGGTTTGCGCTGGGTGAATCCGTTTTATAGCAAACAGAAAATCAGCTTACGTGCGCGCAACCTGAATGGACAAGCGCTCAAGGTGAATGACAAGAGCGGCAATCCAATTGAAATTGCTGCGGTTGTGGTGTGGCAAGTGGATGATACGGCGCGTGCGACGTTTGATGTCGATGATTATGGATTATTTGTCAATATTCAATCTGAAGCGGCGGTGCGTAAACTGGCTAGTTCGTATGCCTATGATCATGGTGAAGATGATCATGCGGATGTGACTTTGCGCGATAGTACAGGATTGATCAATGAATATCTGGAACAAGAGCTAAATGCTCGTTTAGCGCGTGCAGGCGTCATCGTCACTGAAGCGAGAATCAGCCATCTTGCGTATGCACCAGAAATCGCTCAAGCGATGTTGCAGCGTCAACAAGCTGCGGCGATGATTGCCGCGCGTCGTCAGATTGTCGATGGTGCGGTGGGTATGGTCGAGATGGCATTACAGCGCTTAGAAACCAAGGGCACTGTGACGTTAGATGCTGATCGTCGTGCGGCATTGGTCAGTAATTTATTGATTGTGCTGTGTGGTGAAAAAAGCGTGAATCCGATTGTGAATACAACAACAGTTTAATTTTGCTTTGAAGTCATCCCCTTCAAGGGGAAGATTTAGAAGGGGATGGTTTGTTGCGAAGATAAAAAGCGCCCCCATCCCAACCTTCCCCCTCAGGGGAAGGAGTAAAAGCATAATTTTTCAACCTAAAGAGCTCCTTGAGCTTATTCTTATTACACACCTTTCTTTCGTCTGATATACAACACTTTTTCCACATGAGCGACAAGTTTGCCATCTTCTCCATAAATATCGACAGGGTAGGTACGGAGGACAGGCTTGTTGTCTGCAGCAAGTTCTCGAATTAACTGTACTTCTTCTTTCGGTAATTCAATGCGTGCGGTTACTCGACCACGACCTGGTGAGATGAAATTAATATTTGCTGCTTTATCCCAAACAACATAATCATGACCGAGTTGGTGCATCAGGAGCAACATATAAAAAGGGTCAATCATGGCGTACAAACTGCCACCAAATTGAGTGCCAACGGCATTTTTATTGAGGGCATTTAGCGGCATTTCGACTTGTACGATTCCCGCATCCAGATCAAGCTGAGTGGTTCGAATGCTTGCTCCAAAATAAGGGATATAGGAGTTAAGCCATAGACGAGCGATCATTGAGTTACGTTTGAGTTTTTCGAACATCAGATGACTCCAATCAATAAAGATGGTCTTTGAATTGACCATCAGACACATTTTTTAATGTGGGTTTGTCGCAATATCAATTCATGACACAATAGAACCGAATTAGGCATGATGCATCAAGAAACGATGAACAGAGCAGTCAATAATCGTATTGAACACGAACAAGAATTAGGCGCCAGTGATGCTGCTTGTGAACTGTGTGGACGAACTCAGTTGCCGTTGACACGGCATCATTTGATTCCGCAGTCGCGTCATAACAAGGGAAGAACGCAGCGTTATTTTGAAAAAGAAGAAATGTTGTTTCGCATTGCTTTGTTATGTAGACCGTGCCATTCACAAGTGCATGCCGTGCTGGATAATGCAACGCTCATGCAACAATACAATACCGTTGACGCACTCGCCGCTCATCCAGACATTGCCAAATTTGCGGCGTGGATTGCGACGAAACCTGCTGGGCTTAAAGTGACAGTAAGGCACAAAAAATAAGCGATGCTCTGAGTTATTTTGAAGGATTTCTGAGTTTGAGCCAGTGAC
>JASLGO010000160.1 GCA_030150135.1 Aquirhabdus sp. | reverse complement strand
TAATATTTTAGCTTTTACCACACCTTCTTTTGCAGGTGTTGCAGTGGCTAGAACGCCATGGAAACTTGCAACACCATTCAATGGCAGACCTGTTCGAGCCATATCGAGAACAATCTTACCGCCAAAGCAGTAACCAATCGCACCGATCTTGGTTGGATCAACTTGTGGTTGCGCTTTCAACAAATCCAATCCTGCTTTTGCGCGAACCATGGATGTTGAAGCATCATTAAAAACACCATGCATCATTTCTGTCGCTTCACTGGCTTTTTCAGTATGCTTGCCTTCTCCATACATATCTATCGCCATCGCAGCATAGCCCAGCTTCGCAAGCTCCGTTGCGCGGCGACGCGCATAATCATTCAAGCCCCACCATTCATGCACGACAAGAATCCCTGGACGTTTGACTTTAATTGCATCGTCATAAACGTAATAGCTCACCAACTGACTGCCATCCGCAGCGGTATAATGGATTTCTTTGCTTTGAATGGCCGCAAACGCCATCGAACCATAGAGGCTTGCACACAATGCCAATGAGATTTTAATAATAGATTTCATCACATCACCATGAGATAAATTGATGATTGATTAGAACGGATTTTGATGAGAATTGCGACAATGAATAGATGCATTTTTGTAGAATGCCGAAGGCAGTAAAGCTGAGAAAAGCCACACCTCACTGAGCAGAAAAAGCCTTTCTCAAGATTGATGCGTTTTACTCAATCCCAAATAAACAAAAAACACCCAAGCCCAGCCCAAAGCCCAACCACCCAAAACATCACTCGGAAAATGCACTCCCAGATACACGCGAGACAATCCCATCAGCAACATCCATGCAAATGCAAATACAGAAACGACAACACGCCAGCGCGTCCGCCAAAACAAAATCATAAAAACACAAGCAAATGCCGCCGCATACACACTATGCCCACTCGGAAATGAGGCTCCATAATCCTGAACCAGTCGTGGCCACAGCATTGGTCGCGGTCGATTGACGAACGCCTTCAACACCCAAGATAGATTGGCGACACCCACCATGGAAATCAGCATGAACAAAATATGGTTTGAACGTACCTGATGAGCATAAATTAACATCACCAATAACATCACACTCGCAACAGGCATCCCGCCCAGATAAGACATTACCATTGCTGCGCGATCAAAAACTGGATTCGCGAACTGATGGATCTGCCACAGCAACGGCAGATCAAAATCAAAAGAATAATGTTGAATTAATGAAATTGTCAGGAAAGTGAGCAACAGTAAAGGAAAGAACACACAGCAGGAATATAACATTCGTCGTTGGAAAGCGATTTGATGTGCAGATAACTGAGAATCTTGCATTCCGTGCTCTTTATTTTTATCAATAATTCGGATGTTCGCAGCCGCTATGGTAGAACACCCACAGGTTCACGAAACCAGCTTTCGATCAACAAAACTGCCGCCATCGAATCGGCAGCAGGTGCCTTACCGCGCCGCTGCGAACTAATTTGACGAACGTCCTCTCGTGCTTCACGCGTGGTCAAGCGCTCATCCACCATCCATACCGGTTTATTCAGGCGATGCTTTAAACGACGTGCAAATTTACGCGCCCGTAAACAAAGCTCAGACTCAGAATCATCCATATTTAACGGGAGTCCGACCAAACATGCATCAGGTTGCCATTCAGCAAGTGTTTTATCGAGGATATTCCAATCGGGAATGCCATCTTTCATCACGATTAATGCCAATGGCGATGCCGCTCCAGTTAGCGACATGCCATAAGCCACACCCATTTTTTGAGTGCCGAAATCAAATGCCATAATGCTGCGATAATTCAATGGCTGATCTAAATATGAATTGTCTAAATCAGGCATGACCCACTTCACTTGACAACCACGGTGAATTGACACCAAATTTGGCCGCAGCAGCCGACCAGCGCTCGTCATAAGGCAAATTAAACAGTAGTTCCATATCTGGCTCACACACCAGCCAATCGCCACGTTTAATTTCTTCTTCAAGCTGACCTGGCGCCCAACTCGCAAAACCTAACATAATCTGATAATTATCAACGCCTTCGTTATGCGCAATCGCTTCTAGAATATCTTTGCTGGTGGTGATACAGACGTTTTCACTCACGGCAATCGACGAATGCCAAACAGGTTGTCCTGTATGCATGACAAAGCCAACTTCTGGACGCAATGGCCCGCCTTGTAGCACAGCATGAGGATCGACCAGATCCGAAACGATTTGCAAATCAGACAAAAGTTCACTGATTCCCACCGAACTTGGGCGATTCAGCAACAAGCCCATCGCTCCGTCCTCATCATGACGAGCAATATAAATAACGGCTTCTGCAAAAAAATCATCCCGGGCGACTGCTTCCGCATCACGCGGCGCAATCAAACAACGGTGGGTTAGGTATTTAGGCATAGAAATCATCACTCCCATAAAATCAAAACAGATGTGCTTAAGATAATAAATGGAGTAAATCTAAAGTATTGCAAGTTACTGATGACTTAAAACTAACAAAATTCTGAGTATTTAGCTAGCTCAGTCGCTCTAAACGGTAGGATCGAGCCGACTACCGAGCAAACCTCGCGCATGAGAAAGCGTCGCTTCATTAATTTCAACACCGCCTGACATTCGTGCTAACTCACGCACCCGTTCATCGTCATTTAACTGTCTCAGATGACTCGCCGCTTGCTCGCCTTGTTGCTTCTCAACAAAAATATGCTGATGCCCCTGTGCCGCAACTTGCGGTTGATGAGTAATACATAGCACTTGAACATCATCACCTAATGTCCGAAGTAAACGTCCAACGACTTCCGCTGTTCCACCACTAATCCCCACATCCACTTCATCAAACACCAAAACAGGCGCTTCCGCATGTGCTGCAATCATCACTTGCATCACTAAGGCGATGCGAGATAACTCACCCCCTGATGCGACTTTAGCCAGCGGTTGTAGAGGCACGCCACGATTAGCACTGAACAATAAACGAATCTGACTCACGCCATTTGCGCTTGCCGCAGCAGGGGAGAACTCAAACTCAAAACGCGCCTCAGGCAATGCCAAAGGTTTAATTTGATTCGTGAGGCTTTGGATGAGTGGCGTACTCGCCGTTTGACGCGCTTGATCAAGCTTCACCGCCGCCTCATGATACGCTTGGTCTGCTTGCTCAACTTTTAGCTGTAATGAATCAGCATCTGCTAGATCATCCAGTTTTTCTAACTCGACTTGCCACGCTTCACAATCTGGTTTTAAGCTTTCAGGGGTTGTTCGATATTTCCGCGCTAGACGATGAAACTCTCCAAGCAGCTCATCAATCTGAGCCAATCGCTCTGGATCTAATACCTGTTCATCGGCAAATTGCCGCAAGGTCGATACCGCTTCTTGTAACTCGGTTTGTGCCGAATTCAAACCTGTAGCGACTGCATCTAAGGCTTGCGCACGGCTCGCCTGCGCTTCCGCACGACGCAATAACGACCCCAGTTTAGATAAAATATTATCTTCCCCGTCATCCAAACCATCCAACAACGCCGCTGTATCCTGCATCATGCCTTCAAAATGACTCAGTCGATCATGCTCTTGCTCGATTTCAGCATAATCGTGTTGCATCAGCGGTCGCACATCTTCAATCTGAGCGTTCAATAACGCTTGTCTAGCCAGTAACGCCTCACGCTCACGCTCTGCATTTTGTTGTTGCTTAACCAGAGTTTGCCATGCTTTATAGAGTGTCCGTACATGATCAACTTGAGGCTCTAACTGCGCCGCTGTGTCGAGCCATTGCATTGGATATTCAGGTTTCAAAAGTTGCTGTTGGCTATGTTGACCATACAACTGCACCAACAACTCACCCAGTTCACGCAACTCACCTAAGCTGGTTGGCGTCCCGTTGATCCACGCTTTGCTGCGTCCTTCTGCCAGAATCACACGGCGCAGACGAACTTCATTTTCATCATCGATATCTAGAAGCTCTCGTTCATGAAGCCATGCTCGAGCCGCGTCACTTTTATTCAAATCAAACTGCGCCGTAATATCTGCTTTCTCAGCACCAAATCGCACACTTTGCGCATCCATCCGTTCGCCCAAACATGCCGCAAGACCATCTAGCAAAATCGACTTACCCGCACCAGTCTCACCCGTAAGCACTGTGAAACCCGCATGTAAATCCAGCACGACATCCCGCGCCAAAGTAAAATTTTGCAAACTCAATCGCGTTAACATGGGCAAACTAGCCTCTTAAATGATGAAAAAACATCAACTGTGAAAAAACAAATTTGTATCACTATATCTTACACCAGCTTAAATGAAAACTGGCAATCCACGATCATGACATTAAAAATTTTTACAATAAAATGCCTCAATAAACGCCAATAACTCGCATGAATCGTAAGGCTTTTATATTTACATCAATTTACAAACTGCTACACTTAACCACACAAATAAGAAAAATGGTTCCTGAGTACGATGATGTCAACCAGTAAATTGATTAGCCGAGCACAAACTGGGGATATGCAAGCCCGTTTGGAGCTCAGCATCGCGTTGATTCAAGGCAAAGGAATTAAAAAAGATACTAACCGTGGGATGGCAATGCTACAAAGGTTAGTTGATCAAGATTATGAACCTGCAATGGAATTGTTTGAGGAACTTGCTGATTTTAGAAAAGAGGTTCGAAAAAAGCTGCATCATGAAGATCAATTCAACGCGTATTTAAGACAAAATAATTTAGTCAGAGTTAAAACTACCCCTCCATTGATAACACTACAAACAGTGGGGTTTAGGCTATATGGTTGTTCAAAAGTTGATCTGAATACTTTATCACATGAAGCTACGCATTACTTCGTCATCCTCTATTTACCTGTTTTTCCAACGGCACGTTATCGCGTGATAAGCGACGGACGACGTTCATATCGTTTTTTGGGTAGAGCTTCTTTAGAAGCAACCGATTGGATTCCCCTATTTTTATGGATGATTTTCATTTTATTGGTTGCAATCTTTAAATAATATTTAAAATCATCGGATAACTTCAAGAATGTCAAAGGCAGATCAATGCATACAAATATAGCGGAAGGAGTTTAGAGTCTTATGCAAAAAGTGGTACTTTTAGGCGCCCTCTTAGCCGCTTTATTTCTCGGAGCTGTCTATATCTATAGCGCTGAGAGCGACATTATCAGAATCCAGTATACGGGTGAACGTGCAATTGTTGAACCCATCGCAGATTACGACAAAACAAGTATGGGTTTTGGTGAAGACTTTTACGTTGCAACCTTTCACTTTAAAACAGCCGATGGGCGAACTATTGATAAAGAGCGATCTTTTCCAAACGAACTCCTCGACGACATTAAAAACAACCAGCCAATTGTGGTCTGTTATAGATCCAATGATCCTGAGAATTTTTTCTTTGAAAAATTTCAACCCAGTATTCTCGTGTTTCTTTTTGTCATCCTGTTATTTCATATTATCGCTGTTGCATTTCAAAAGGCACTACGCGAACTCAAAGCAGAACGCCGTAAAGATTATATCCGTAACATTGCAACGCATTTAGAAAGGGAGTAATTCCATGCGTAAATCATTACTCATAAATTTGCACTCTTTCTATGCACACCTCGGCTTGAGCGCACTCATCAGCCTAAGCATATCGCATGCACATGCGAGCTCCCACAATGAGTCGACTTACAGTGATGCTGTTTTTGCGGCAAATGCAGTTCAAACTCCTGTCACGAATAGAGATGATGATGAGGATAGTTATTATCGTTATGGCTATCGAGATCGTTATGCTGAAATGAGTCGGGCTCAGCAACAAAAACAAAAAACCTATGAAGAGCAGAAATATCGTGATGCTGAGATTTCATATATTCAGCGCAGCAATGAATCCGATGCTGACTATCAAACCCGCATGGCAAAGGAACAAAATCCGATTTGGCTCAGACATCAAGCGCAAATCAAACTAAAAACCCAAATCCTTGATCACCAAGAATCCAAGCTTAATCAACCCACTAATACCCCAACCGCTACCAATAACACGTCAACGAATAATTCGAGCTCCGATACAGCACCAAAAGATCAGGCATCCTCACCATCAAATCGTTTAGATGATTTAATGGCAAAACCGACAACACCTGCGATTTCGCCAGATTCTATTCCTCGCGAAATGACCATGGGTAAATATATGAGCTATTCACTGTTTTATTTACTGAGTCTGGCTTGGTCATTAATCTTTCTTGTGGGACTTATCCGCCGCAAAGAAGAATGACGATTCAACAAGCAATGCGGTGAGCTTAATATGAATAATCGATGCATTGGATGAAAATCACAGAATATTGAATCAAAGATGTGAATCACATTATCGGCTTGTTATACGAAGATAATATTCTCATTTTTTACCGTTGTTTAAGACTGGCTCTCATGTTCTAGGGTTGTTAGAATAGCCGCATCTTTCTGGAGAGTATTATGACCCCCGCGCAATTCGACCAAGTCAGCGTCATCAAAAAATCTAATGTTTACTTCGATGGCAAATGTATCAGCCACACTGTTTTGTTCGCTGATGGAAGCAAAAAAACCATTGGTGTCATCATGCCTTCCAAACTGACTTTTAATACTGGCGCACCAGAGCGTATGGAAATTATCTCTGGTGAATGTTCAGTCACCCGCGTGGGTAAACCCACCGAACAATTCCGCAGCGGTCAATCGTTTTATGTTGATGGCAACAGTAGTTTCGATATTGAAGCACTGAGTGTTGTGGACTATGTTTGTCATTTTGAAGGTTAAGCATCTTTCCTTGAGAAGTACTGATTACAAGTGCTTCTCAACACATCATCACCAATAAAAAAATGTAGCACAAGGTTAACTGACTGTTATACATTCCTACTATAGAGTCGACATCTGAATTATTAGACAATTAATTCACGATGAGCTGTGTGGTCAAAAAGCAGCGACTCTCACAAGCAGCAATGTTCACAATTATTTTTTCCATTTAATCATTAACACGCCAGAATGATGCCATTTCAGCATGATTCTCTAGATGAACGAGTAATATTTTTATGGATTTCCTCAGTTGGATCAATGATCCCGAAGCTTGGGTGACCTTGTTAACCCTGACCATACTCGAAATTGTATTGGGGATTGATAACATTATTTTTCTGACCATTTTGGTCGCCAAAGTCCCTCAACGTTTGCAACAACGCACGCGTATGTTCGGACTTGCACTCGCCATGATCACTCGAATTTTGTTGCTGTTGTCGATTTCATGGGTCATGCGTTTAACAGATCCTTTATTTACCTTAGTCGGACATGGCTTTAGTGGACGAGACTTGATCTTGATCGCTGGCGGATTATTTTTGGTCTATAAGAGTATCACCGAGATTTATGAGGAAACAGATGGTGAGATAGAACACGAAGATCCAAGCCTACGCGATACTGCTGAAAAAGGTGTCCTGAGCATCGTGATTCAAATTGCGATTATTGACATCGTGTTTTCGCTGGATTCTGTAATTACCGCAGTCGGTTTATCCAATCAAATCGCGGTCATGGTTCTCGCCGTTGTTGCGTCGGTTGCAGTGATGATGTTCGCTGCAAAACCGATTGGCGAATTTGTTGAACGTCATGCCTCAATCAAGATTCTAGCCTTGGCATTCTTAGTCATGGTTGGTGTGGTATTGATCATTGAAGGTTTCGGTGTTCACGTCGTTAAAGATTACTTATATGCCGCAATGGGCTTCTCATTGCTCGTAGAACTGCTCAATATTCGAAGACGCGGTAAAGCGCAGCGTCATGCACATAAAGTGCATTAATAGCCTCTCTTCTTAGTAAAAAACCGATTCATCATGAGTCGGTTTTTTATTGGTTAACATCTAATTCTTTTACTTATTTTCAAATAACATGTCCAAGATTTCTCAATCAAATTCATGCGCATCTGTACTATCCTGTACAATCCTGTTTATGACAGCAGTTTAGCTGACCTCTTTGAACGAATACTTGAGAAAATCATGGCAAAACCCACAAAAACTGTCGAGCATCATTTCGGTCTACACGCCGTTGAATCGCTGCTGAACACCATGCCTGAACAAATTCTCGGCTTATTTGTTCTGCAAGGTCGCGATGACGAACGACTACATGCTCTGATTCAACAGGCAGCTCCGCATGGGATTTCGGTACAAAAAGCCAGCCGAGATACATTGAATAAAATGTCCGAAGGCGCACAGCATCAAGGCATTGTTGCGGCTGTTCGTCCCGCGCCAACACTCGATGAAAGTGACTTAACGCGACTGGTTGAAAAAACAGACCATGTATTTTTACTCGTCCTTGATCAAGTCACCGACCCGCATAATCTCGGCGCATGTATACGTACAGCAGCGGCAATGGGCGTACATGGTGTCATCGCGCCACGCGATCGTGCGGCTGGATTAACGCCGATTGCCCGCAAAGTGGCTGCGGGTGCAGTTGAGCTTGTGCCATTTTTCCAAGTCACCAATCTCGCACGCACGCTTGTTGCACTTCAGGAACAAGGCGTACAAACCGTCGGTACGCTATTAGATGAGAATGCTAAACCAATTCATCAAATTGACCTTACGGGCAAACTCGCAATCATTATGGGCGCAGAAGACACAGGATTACGTCGTCTGACCCAAACCCATTGCGATTATCTCGCTTATATTCCAATGTCAGGAAAACTGCAAAGTCTCAACGTCAGTGTCGCCACAGGAATGGCGCTCTATGAAGCTTGTCGACAACGGCAAACATCGTAACGCATCTTTCTGAGGTCTCACCATGCAAAATATTGAAGATCAAGCGCAACACGATCTCTCTTCGTCTGATTCCGCGAATAAAACTCGCCTGATCGGTTATGCCCTGCTTGCCATTACCATGATGATTTGGGGAAGTTTTACTCTCATATCGCGTATCGGTACCACGCAAGTGATGACCACTTGGGATATTGGCGCGCTTCGCTTTATTACGGCCAGCATCATCCTAATTCCAATCCAGATTTATCGTCGTGAATGGCGTTTTTTATTCGATATTCGCGTACTAGGATTGGCGCTCATTGGTGGGATCGCCTACACCACTTTCGTTTATGAAGGGTTTAGTCACGCACCTGCAGCACATGCTGCCATTTGGATGAATGGACTATTGCCATTTTGGACAGCCATCGCTGCATTGGTGATCTTACGCGAAGCGCTCAGTCGCGATAATTGGATCAGTTTAATCATCATTGCGATTGGCTTGATCGGCATGAGCTCATTGATGTTTGAAGAGCATAAATTTGCCCTAGGAATTGGCGATCTCTTTTTTGTATTAGCCTCGATGTCTTGGGGAATTTACACCGCTTTACTGAAACGCTGGATGCTGCCGCCTTGGCGAGCAATGGCTGGCGTGGCGTTATTGTCTACAGTGATGTATATCCCAGCTTATGTATTATTTTTACCCAGTCGATTGGCTGAAGCGACCCTTCCCCAAATCCTCATTCAGTCGATATTTCAGGGCATATTCGTCGTGATCATTGCGATGCTGACCTTTATTGGTGCGACTGAACGTTTAGGTGCTGTGAAAGTCGGCAGCATTCTTGCTCTCGCACCACTTCTGGCTGCACTAGCCGCTGTCCCCCTATTAGGCGAATCACTATCGCTGGCAGTGTTAATCGGACTGATTGCTGTAAGTATTGGGGCATTACAGCCTTGGCGACTGTTCCGTTAATTCTCAAAAATGACACTAAATTGATGAATGAGCCTTTTGCCATTCATCAATCACCTCTTGAGCAGCTCGGAAAGCTTCTTGAGCCGCAGGCGCTCCACAATATACAGCACTATGGAGTAATACTTCCTGAATCTCACTAATCGTACATCCATTATTCAGCGCACCACGAACATGTCCTTGTAACTCTTTCGGAGCTTTGAGTGCCGCAAGCATTGCTATCGTCACTAAAGAACGGGTTGTTCTCGGTAAACCATCTCTTTGCCACGTTGAGCCCCAAGCATGCTCATTAATCCACTGCATAGGCTCAGTTAAAGCAGTTGTGTTTTGAATAGCTCTCTGTACAAATGCTTCGCCCATCACTTCGGTTCGAACGATTAAACCATCTACTTTTGATTGATCAGACATAGAGATACTCTCCATAGCGCTAGAGTTTGATAAACGTCATCAGAAATATAAAACTGATAAAGGATTAAACAGCACTAATCTGTAAATAGCGCTCGTGCAGTAACTCTAATTGCTGATAAAGATGTTGTAAATTTCCATCATTCAACACCACATCATCTGCACCAGCCACACGATCTGCACGTGCAATTTGTACTGCCATAATGCGATCAATGGATTCTGGAGTTTGTCCATCACGTGCACCTGCACGCGTACGCTGAATTTCTTCTGGAACATCTACGACCAAAACTCGCTGGCACAAACTCGCCAACCCAGCTTTGCCAGATTCGAGTAATAATGGTGAAACCAAAATAACATAAGGAGATGTCGCAGCTTGTAGCTGCTGTGCCATAGCACTATGAATACGTGAATGCGTAATGTGTTCTAATTTTTTTCGATCTTCGGGGTGCTCAAACACATGCTGGCGTAGCGCAGCTCGATTCAAAGTGCCATCAGCAAGCAGCGCCCAATCCCCAAAAATCTGAACAATTTCATCCAATGCAGGCTGACCCACCGCCACAACTTCTCGGGCAACCACATCTGCATCGACAACAGCAATACCCTGCTCAGCAAACCAATTACTCGCCGCGGTCTTGCCACTGCCAATACCACCAGTCAGTCCAATGATGAACATTTCTAGTGATACATTCCCAAATAACCAGCAACCAATTGATTTCCCCACATTAAGGAAATCCAACCCGCAATTGCGATATAAGGTCCAAAAGCAAAAGGTTGACTCTCTTTACGCACCTTGAGTAGAACAATACCCACAACCGCACCAACAAACGAAGACATGAGAATAATCAAGGGTAACTGCATCGGCCCCAGCCATGCGCCTAGTGCCGCCAGTAACTTAAAGTCACCATATCCCATGCCTTCCTTGCCCGTGATGATCTTAAATATAAAATAAACCACCCAAAGAACAAGAAAGCCAATCACATAACCCAAAATCGCATGTGTTGGAGAAACGAATAAACTTCCAGCATTTACCAGTAAACCTGCCGCAGCCAGTGGTAACGTAATACGATCAGGTAATAACTGCGTATCAAAATCAATTCCTGTTAACGCAATCAATGCCCAAGTTAGACCCAACGCACACACCATCTTGAATGTCGGACCAAAAACGCACAATACAGCGAGTGATGCAAACATCGTCAATAATTCAACGATCGGATAACGAATACTAATCGACGTGCCACAAGAACTGCATCGCCCCCGTAGAGCAATCCAACTTAATAAAGGAATGTTTTCATACCAACGAATCTTATGCGCACATGATGGACATCTTGATGCAGGCTGGCTGAGCGTCATATGGACATATACAGGTGGTGTATAATTTTGATCCAATTGATCTTTCAGAATAATTGAACAATCGTTCCGCCACTCATTTTCCATCATGCGTGGCATTCGATAAATCACAACATTCAAAAAACTACCGACACATAACCCGATAAATCCAACCACAAGCGATGCCAGCCACGGCGTTGCCACAATGGCATCGAGTAAATCTTTTAACGCCTGCATTAAACCACCGAACCCATCTGGAAGATTGGCAAATACATCGCTACCACCAAGCCACCCACCAAGACACCGAGTACAGCCATAATCAATGGTTCCATCAGCGAGGTTAAGCCATCCACGGCATTATCCACTTCATTCTCATAATGCGTAGCCACTTTATCGAGCATCGCATCCAAAGCACCAGACTCCTCACCAATCGCAACCATCTGAATCGCCATCGATGGAAAACGATTCGTCGTCCGCATAGCAAACTGTAGTTGCTGACCTGTGGAGACATCCTCACGAATTTGCATACACGCTTGACGATACAGTACGTTATTCGTCGCGCCTGCTGTCGACTCTAAAGCGTCAATCAATGGAACACCTGCAGCAAATGTAGTTGCTAATGTCCTTGAAAATCGAGCAATAATCGCTTTGTACACCAAATCACCAAATATCGGCAATTTTAATGCAAGTTTATCGACAAAATCGCGAAACTTCTCACTGCGTGTATTCGCCTCACGTAAGACACCCACAGTAATCACTATCACGCCAATCAATATCCACCAATAGGATTGCATCCATTTAGACATGTTTACAACCATTTGCGTAAACGCAGGTAGTTGGGCACCAAATGATGAAAACAAATCTTGGAAGACAGGAACAACTTTAAGCATCAAAATAATGGTCACAACCAAAGCCACAATAATAACGGCTATCGGATATTTCATTGCTTTTTTAATTTTCTGTTTTAACAGCTCACTTTTTTCTTTATAAATCGCAACGCGATCTAGCATGGTTTCTAACGCACCAGATTGTTCACCTGATGAAACTAACGAGCAAAACAACTCATCAAAATACTGCGGATATTTACGCAGCGCACCAGCAAAGGTATTCCCACCTTCAACTTCTGCCTTAATCCCTAAAACAATCTCACGCATTGCTGGATTGTCTAATCCTTCTGCAACAATCTCAAACGATTGTACCAAAGGAACACCTGCTTTCATCATCGTCGCTAACTGACGTGTGAAAATCGCAATATCCATCGGTGTGATTTTTTTCTTCGAAAGAAACTCTAACGGATTCTTGGATTTCTTACGAATAGTCGTGACATTGACACCCTGTTTGCGTAATACAGCCTTAGCCAAAGCCATATTCTTACTCGGGAGCTCCCCTTTTATCTTTTGTCCACGCCGATTCGTCCCTTCGTAAAGAAATATTGGAAGACCTTCGGTTTGTTTTTCATTGGCAGCCATGTCTATTCTCTTTTTTAGCGTATTGTTTAGACAATACTTTAATCCCTAATCTCTAAATTGCCTTACAAAAAAGCAATTCCTCTGCATATCAAAACTCTTGCATTAAAAATGCTGTAGTTTATTCATTACCTGTCACGCGATTAATTTCTTGTAAACTGGTGACCCCTTGCATCACTTTTTCTAATCCAGAACGACGAAGGTCATTAAAGCCAGCCCTACGTGATGCATCAGCAATATCAATCGAGTTACCTTCTTCCATGATAATGCGAGCAATCTCTGGGGTCACCTTCATCACCTCATACACACCCACACGACCTTTATAACCTTCTCGACATTCTGAGCAACCAACAGGTTGATAGACTTTAAACCCTGTTGCCAAATCCTCATCTGTAAAACCCATTTCTTTCAGGCTTGCGGCTGGAATATCGACCACTGTCTTACATGCAGAACATAGACGACGAGTCAAACGCTGAGCAATGACCAAATTGACAGAGGTTGCGATATTAAAGGAAGGAACACCCATATTTCTAAGACGAGTCAATGTCTCTGGAGCACTGTTCGTGTGCAGCGTCGACATGACCATATGACCCGTCTGAGCAGCTTTCACCGCAATCTCAGCAGTTTCCAGATCACGAATCTCACCCACCATCACAATATCAGGATCTTGGCGCAAGAATGCACGCAACGCAACCGCGAACGTTAATCCTGTTTTAACATTGACGTTAACCTGATTAATACCCTCAAGGTTAATTTCCACAGGATCTTCTGCGGTTGAAATATTCGTATCCACCGTGTTGAGAATATTCAAACCCGTATACAAAGACACCGTTTTACCAGAACCAGTCGGACCAGTAATGAGTAACATTCCTTGTGGTTTCTCTAATGCTTCCATAAACAGAGCTTTTTGAGCAGGCTCATAACCTAATGCATCAATACCCAACATGGCACTTGATGCATCCAAAATACGCAGTACAATTTTTTCACCAAACAATGTTGGTAGAGAGTTCACACGAAAATCAATTGCTTTGGTCTTAGAAACTTTCAGTTTGATACGTCCGTCCTGAGGCATGCGACGCTCTGAAATATCCATTTGCGACATGACTTTCAAACGCGAAGATAATTTATTCGCCAATTGAATGGGTGGGCGTGCAACTTCCCGCATCACACCGTCAACCCGATAACGGATTCGGTAGCTTTTTTCATAAGGTTCAAAATGTAAGTCCGATGCCCCCATACGAATCGCATCAACCAGCATTTTATTAATAAACTTAACAACAGGAGCTTCATTAGCACCTGCTATACCATTGTCTGCACTATTCTCATCAGTACTTTCTGTTTCGACATCCAGATCAACATCACTGCCAAATCCACTAAACTCAGCAGTACTCATATTTTCGTACTGGCGCTCGATCAGTTTAGTAAGTTTATCTTCCTCAACAACAACTGCTTCGACAGCAAGACGACTACTAAATCGAATTGCTTCTAGCGCATCTGCACGCGTTGGATCGCTCATCGCAACAAATAGTCGAGAGCCTCGTTTAAAAATAGGGACTGCGGCAAACTGCCGGACGATCTTTTCGTCAATGATATCTTTTGGAATAACTGCGGGATCAAGCATATTGAGATCAAATAGAGAGTCTCCAAACTCTCGCGCAATCACCCACGCAATCTTGTCAGCTTTGGCAAGTTTTTTCGTCACCAAGTAGTTGATGAGAGTGACTTTCTCCATTTGAGCATCGGTAATCGCGCGCTGCATCGCTTCAGCACTGACGAGTCCCTCATTGACAATCTGACGGGCTAACCCACCAAAAGATATTGGTTGTCCAGACATTCACTCAATCTTCCATAGTTATCAGGTATCTCACACCTGTGAGTCTTCTGACTATAACGTACTCAGT
>JASLGO010000118.1 GCA_030150135.1 Aquirhabdus sp. | reverse complement strand
TTCAGAAAAAACAATGGCTCTGCGTCTTGCAGGCGAGTTGTTGGATGCTGCTGAAGGCAAAGGCACTGCTATGAAAAAACGCGACGACGTGCATCGCATGGCGGAAGCGAACAAGGCTTTCTCGCACTACCGTTTCTAACGAGTGCGTTGCTTTTAAAGGCTTGCTTTTTATAAGCCGTCGCTTTTTAAGTAAACGTTGCTCATTGCAGCGTTTATTTTTAAGTGGACTAAACAGACTGTTGATTAAACTTAATTGTTCTTTAACAGTTGTTTAGCTGTTTTATTGGTGATCAACCATTAGGAGAGCATTATGCGCACTGCCGCACGATTTAACATCGCACTGTTATCCAGTGGGAGATTTGCTGGTATTCAGTCTTAAAAGCAGTCTGTTTGAGCTTTTATCATCGAATTTTTTGAACTTAAGAAAGCATTTAGGAAAGTATCATGGCACGTGTAACCCCCCTAGAAAATTACCGTAATATCGGTATTTCCGCGCACATCGACGCGGGTAAAACAACCACGACAGAACGTGTGTTGTACTATACAGGCGTAAGCCACAAGATTGGTGAAGTGCACGAAGGTGCAGCAACCATGGACTGGATGGAACAAGAGCAAGAGCGCGGTATTACTATTACTTCTGCTGCGACAACTTGTTTCTGGTCAGGTATGGCGAACAACTTCGCTAAACACCGTATCAACATCATCGATACACCAGGACACGTTGACTTCACCATCGAAGTTGAGCGTTCAATGCGTGTACTTGACGGTGCATGTATGGTTTATTGTGCGGTTGGTGGTGTACAGCCTCAGTCTGAAACTGTTTGGCGCCAAGCAAACAAATACAAAGTTCCACGTATTGCGTTCGTTAACAAAATGGACCGTACTGGCGCGAACTTCTTCCGTGCAGTTGAACAAATGCGTACCCGTTTAGGTGCGAATCCAGTTCCTATCGCGATTCCAATCGGTGCTGAAGAAACTTTCGAAGGTATCGTTGACTTGGTCAAGATGAAAGCAATCATCTGGGACGAAGCATCACAAGGTATGAAGTTCGAATACGGCGACATTCCTGCTGACTTGGTTGCAACTGCACAAGAATGGCGCGAAAAAATGGTTGAATCAGCCGCTGAAGCGTCTGAAGAGTTGATGAATGAATATTTGGAAAACGGTGATTTGACCGAAGAACAAATTTTCAAAGCATTGCGTATCCGTACGATCAACTGTGAAATCCAACCAATGCTCTGTGGTTCAGCATTTAAGAATAAAGGCGTTCAAGCAATGCTTGATGCGGTTATTCAATACTTGCCAGCACCAGGCGACGTTGAAGCGATCAAGGGTATCCTTGATGACAAAGACGAAACCATTGGCGAGCGTATCGCTTCTGATGATGAGCCGTTTGCAGCGCTTGCGTTCAAAATCATGAACGATAAGTTCGTGGGTTCATTGACCTTTATTCGTGTTTACTCTGGTGTTCTAAAAGCAGGTTCTGCTGTATGGAATCCAGTAAAAATGAAGAAAGAGCGCGTTGGCCGTATCGTATTGATGCACGCGAATGACCGTGAAGATGTTGAAGAAATCCGCGCAGGTGATATCGCTGCGGTTGCGGGTCTAAAAGACGTAACCACTGGTGATACATTGTGTGATGAAAACCACATCATTACCCTTGAGCGTATGGTTTTCCCTGAGCCAGTTATTTCTTTGGCTGTAGAACCAAAAACCAAAGCTGACCAAGAAAAAATGGGTATCGCTTTGGGTCGTTTGGCAAAAGAAGATCCATCATTCCGCGTATGGACTGATGAAGAATCAAGCCAAACCATCATCGCAGGTATGGGTGAGCTTCACTTAGAAATTCTCGTTGATCGTATGAAGCGTGAATTTGGTGTTGAAGCAAACATCGGTAAACCACAGGTTGCGTATCGCGAAACCATCACTAAATCTGTTGAGCAAGAAGGCAAATTCGTGCGTCAAACAGGTGGTCGTGGTAAGTTCGGTCACGTTTACCTCCGTCTTGAGCCGCTCGACACTGAAGTTGCAAACTATGAGTACGCAGTTGAAGTTGTTGGTGGTACTGTTCCAAAAGAATTCTTTGGCGCGGTTGACAAGGGTATTCAAGAACGCATGAAAAATGGTGTTCTTGCTGGTTACCCAGTTGTTGGCGTTAAAGCAGTTCTGTTTGACGGTTCATACCATGACGTCGACTCTGACGAACTGTCGTTTAAAATGGCAGGTTCGATGGCGTTCCGCCAAGGCTTCATGAAAGCTGGTCCAATATTGCTTGAGCCAATCATGAAAGTTGAAGTAGAAACTCCAGAAGACTACATGGGCGACATCATGGGCGACTTGAACCGTCGTCGTGGCGTGATCCAAGGTATGGATGATCTACCTGGCGGTACTAAGCAAATTCGTGTGGAAGTTCCACTGTCGGAAATGTTTGGTTATGCAACTGCAATGCGCTCAATGTCGCAAGGCCGTGCAACTTACTCAATGGAATTTGTTAAATATTCCGAAACACCACGTAACGTTGCTGACGCTATCATCGCGAAATTCGCAGCTGGTGGTAAGAAAGGCGACGACGAAGAGTAAGTTTGACGAGTTGTGTTGATGTGAATGTGGCTTTTTGGTGATCGATATCGATATATCTATTGAAAAATTGAAGAGCCACGTTACACTCCAACATGCTTTGTGCAATGGCTGTCATCAGCGATTCATATCCTGATGTCAGTCTTGCCAGCCTGAATCTTATTGTATGTTTAATTGTTTAATAACTTAACGAATCGTTTTAGATAAGTTAATGAAAAAGGAAGAAATATCATGGCAAAGGCCAAGTTTGAACGTAATAAGCCGCACGTTAATGTCGGCACCATCGGTCACGTTGACCATGGTAAAACCACTCTGACAGCTGCGATCAGCCTGAACTGTGCAAAAGCATACGGCGGCGAAATCAAAAACCTGAACGAAATTGACTCTGCACCAGAAGAAAAAGCACGTGGTATT